>NZ_JARXAB010000080.1 GCF_029866045.1 Ramlibacter sp.
CGGGAATCGGCGGCGCAGCGCCTCGACGATGTCGCGCGTATCCTCGACGCTCAGCGTGGTCTGCGTGACATAGGCGAGCTTGCTCGCATCTTCCGGTACGAACGCGTCAGCATCCGCCACGGTCTCGATCAGCGTCATCGACCCGGGCTCGATCTGGCCCATGGTGCCGATCACTTCGGGATGGCCTTCATGTCCGATCAGCAGGGTGTGCAGTCCGTTGCGAGCATGCCGCTGCGCCTCGGCATGCACCTGGGTCCGGTCCGGGTGGTGAGCGATTTGAACAACCGGGTCAATGTGCTGGGCGATGGCGTCAATGTGGCCCAACGTGTGATGTGCTTCGCCCAAGCCAGGGAGCTTCTGGTCTCTGGCGCGCTGCATGACTGCGTGGCCCCGATCAGCGAGCAGCGCGCGGGACAGTTCCGCTATCTCGGGCAACGCCAGGACAAACATGGCCGGGTCCATGAGTTGTATGCAGTCCTCACCGAGGGGGAGGTCCGCAGCGGGCGACTTGGCAGCCCCGCAGACCCGCACATGCCCCGGACCCTGACACTCACCGCGCCACTCCAGGTGAGAGAAGGCGATAGACGGGGGTCTTTGCCAGCGCTCCGAACCGGATCTGAGAGGCCTCCGGGTCAAGCCGGCGCACCATCATCGGCCACGACAACACAGCCCTGGCCTTGGCACCATTCTGAGCCGAGTGGGTTCATTTCCCCCGAACTCCTCACCCAGCTCGAAGCGCTCCTCAGCCAACAACTCGGGCCGATGGCACGGGTACTCGTCCGCCAACAGTTGCGCAGGGCGCCCACTGCCACCGCCCTGGTGGAGGCCCTGGCGGGCCTCATTGACACCCCCCTCGGCCAATCGCGGTTCCGCAAGGCGGCAGGGCGCCTGCTCGCGGGCTGAGCGAGATGGTCGGACTGGGGCTGGCGTGGCCGGGGTGAGTGCCGTGGAACCGGTCGCCGCCCGGCAGTAACTCAGCAGCGACCGCCTTGAAATGTTCGCAAGGCCAGCCGGGGAGCCGACGTGGACCAATCCTTCACCAGTACCGACGGGGGCCGCCCTTCGAGCCGAAGAGGCAGCCTGTTACCTGAGGCCGCCCAATCTGGCGCTTCTGCCCCACCAGAAACGGCGAGGGTTCAGGTGCTGTCCTCCGATGCCCCGCAAGCGCAAGCACTTTTTGCAGCCCGGGCACAGGCACAGCCCGAGGGCAGTAGCCAGTCTGCAGAAGGTCGCTCGCCGGAAACCACATCGGAGGGGCTTAGCTCACGCCTTGATGTCCAGATGCTGTTTGAAAGCGGCATCCGTTCTGGCCAGGAACTGCTCAGGCGGGGCGCCACTGCGGATGCGATCGCGGCGATCGTGGTGCCGCAGGTCCAATCCGAGCTCAATACCCAACGCATTCAGGACACCCTTCCCTGCTGGATCTCGGGCCTGCTCCACGGCCTGGGCGGCCCCGAAGTCGCGCAGGGGCATGTCAAGGCGGTGATAAGCGCCTTGATGCGTGAGAGCCACCTCCCCTTTCACATTCAGCAGTCCTGCCTGCACGCGATTGCGCTGGCGCTCAGCGGCAAGAATACTGATGCTGGGGTTCGGGTTGCGTACACCGCCCAGGGAGTAGAGTCGCTGCGAGATCCGACAGGACCCAGCGGGGCAGAGGCGGTCTCAACCATCGCAGGCGGCTACAGCTCGGGCGATGCGGTGGCCGAACGATCCCGCCGCCCCGCCTGGGATACCCGCCTGCAGGAGCTGATGGGAGGACGACTCAAAACCAATGAGGGTCAATTGCTGGCGTGGAATCACGGGCTGCGAGGGCTGCATTTAGACCCACTGTGGCGGATGGACTCAGGAACCCGGGCACCCACCCCGCACGCCCCTTCCCGATCGCAGCTGAGCAGGGCGTCGGGGGACGCCAGCGCTCTGACCGTGTCCACGCGGCGGACTGTGCCGGCGGCGTCATCCGCAGTCACATTGCAATTCGTAACGACTGCGACGCCTGAGAAGCCAATCGAGACAGCGCCTTCAGGCAGACGAGCGAGTCCGGCGGACTCGACTACAGACGAGGCTGCACCGGCCGCTCCGCCACCCGCGTCACCCCCTGAAAGCGATGCCGTACCTCAGGCCGGAGCGCACACCGGAGGAGGTTCCATGCCTGCGGACTTACCGCCAGGGGAGTCGGCTGTGATTTCACAGGCTAGACAGGGCGATCCTCGAGGGATCGAAGGCCCAGTGCAGGTCCTGGCGCTGGCCAGAGACCTGCGCGATCGCCTGACGCGGATTCCCGACCTGATGACCGCTCAGCCGGGTCCGATCGAAGAATGCCTCAGGGGAGCAGAGGCGGCCCTGCCGGACACCATCCGCGTAGGACTGGCGCAGAACAACAAAATCATCAATTGGGGTGGCGTTACTTCCACGGGGAATCTGCGTCAAATTGAGGCGTTGATACAGCTTTGGCATCACGACCTGGCCGAGTTGGATGCCCTGGTGGATAGCTTAGAGAAGCCGCGTGCAGCGGACGCGCCGTCCTGGCTCGTTGACAATCACAACGTCGGTCTGGATTCCGAAAGTAAGTTTGCCGCTCTACGACAGCGCCTCGTAGTGACGGGTTCGTTCATACGGTGCCTGCTGGAAGACAGCTGCGCCACTCTCGAGATCGGGGACCTGAAGCTGACGGCGGTCGTTCAGCAGCCTTCGCTGAGGACTTGGCTGGAGGTCTGGGTTTGGAGTGCCTATGCCGCCATTCCCCGAGCTGCCCTGATTGAGCGACTGATCGAACGCACCTTGCCGACCTTGCCTGCGGCGCCTCAAGACGCTTCGGCGCAGCGCCCGCGACCCGCGGATATGGGAGATGACGGGGATGAATTGGTGAGTTGGTTCGTTGCGGAGGTCCAGCGCCGCCGGGAGCTTGCGGACCAAGCCATTGACGAGTCGGCTCGAGGCGTCGTTGGCGATGACACGAAGCCGGCGAGTCTGGGGGAGAAAGCCAGTCCGGTGAGTGCGACCAGAGAACGCGAACTCCAGGCCCTGACTCAGCGCTACACCGAGCGCGAGCGTCTCACGCGAATTCAGAAAGAATTCAATGAGCAGGTGACGCTGCTCACGGGTGACGCCAGCGATGAGCATGCAATGGCGCTGGCTCTGATCACCCCATCTGATCAGGATCAACCGAGAGTTGTCGACGGTGGGGGAAACAAGGGTTCCTTCACTTTCATACACCTGGCAGATATGGTGGACACGATCCAGCAGTACCGAGAGAGGAGCGCGAAGCCGCGGCAGCAGCCGGAGCATTCAGGACCTTCGATGTCGCCCCTGGCATCAGCGCAGGCGGCTTCGGACGGCTCTCCGCGATCACGAGCTGCATCAAGGTCCTCAGAGGGTTCAGAAAGCTCAGAGGAATTCGAAGCGAGTGCCATCCACTCTTTAGTGGACGTGGACGACCCAGAGGACCTCGCCCTCCCAAGCAACTCCGGTCCCCGATCCGACTCAGACTGAAGCCACCACCTGCCCGGCCTCGATGGTGATCCGCCGGTCGCAGCGCGCCGCAATCGCGCGGTCGTGGGTCACCAGCACCAGGGTGGTCCCCAGCTCCTGGTTGAGGTCCAGCATGAGCTGCATCACGCTCTCGCCGGTGGCGAAGTCCAGGCTGCCGGTCGGCTCATCGGCCAGCAGCAAGGCCGGCCGTACAACGAAGGCCCGCGCCAGTGCCACCCGCTGTTGCTCGCCGCCCGACATCAGCCGGGGGTAGTGCCCCAGCCGCGCCGACAATCCCACGCGCGCCAGCATTTCAGTCGCGGCTTGGCGTGCGTCACGTCGGCCCGCCAATTCCAGCGGCAGCATCACGTTTTCCAGTGCTGTGAGATTGCCCAGGAGCTGAAAGCTCTGGAAGACGAAGCCCACCTTCTCGGCCCTCAGCGCGGCGCGGGCGTCTTCATCGAGAGCGAAAATGTCTTGGCCGGCGATGCGCACCGTGCCCTGGGTCGGCGTGTCCAGTCCGGCAATCAGGGTCAGCAGCGTGCTCTTGCCCGAGCCGGAGGCGCCCACAAGCGCAGCGGTTTCCCCTGCGGCCAGCTGGAAGTCGATATCACGGAGAATCGCCAGCGTGCCGGTCGAGTCGGTGACCGACTTCCACACATGGTCCACAACGACAATGGGTTCTGACATGCAAGCGTCCATCCAGAAGGGGCAGCTCCAAGGCGGGCCCGGCAACAAGGGTCGCAGGCGGCTGGCAAGGGCATCCGCCCTGGCGCTGCTCGCGGCCCTGGCTGGCTACCTCCCCCTGCCCCTGCTTGCCGCCGGACCGGCGCCCGCCGGTGAGGCGGTGCTGCTGGTGGTCGGCGATTCGATCAGTGCCGAGTATGGCCTCAAACGCGGGACCGGCTGGGTCGCCCTGCTCGAAGCCCGGCTGGCGAAAGAGAGTATGCCGGTCAAGGTGGTCAATGCCAGCATCAGCGGTGAGACCACCGCCGGCGGGCGCTCGCGCCTGCCCGCCCTGCTGGCAGCGCACAAGCCTAGCCATGTGGTGATCGAGCTGGGCGGCAACGACGCCCTGCGCGGGCTGCCGCTGGAGATGACCGAGGCCCACCTGACCGCCATGGTCGAGGCCGCTCGTGGCAGCGGTGCGCGGGTGCTGCTGGCGGGCATTCAGGTGCCACCCAATTACGGCCGTGCCTACACCGAGCGTTTTGCCGGCCTGTTCGAGAAGGTCGCCCGGGCCCAGAAGGTGGCGGTGCTGCCCTTCATCCTGGCGGGCGTGGCCGACGGACCGCAGGCCGTTCGTCTGATGCAGGCCGACCGCATCCACCCCAATGAGGAAGCCCAGCCGCGCCTGCTCGACAATATGTGGCCCTCCCTAAAGAAATTGCTCGCCAAGCCGTGACCGTCCAGATCCTTCCCGCCCACGAAGCCATCGCCCGCTTGGCTGAATTCGACACCGTCATCGACGCCCGCAGCGAGGACGAGTTTGCCGAAGACCGTATGCCAGCCGCGGTGAACTGGCCGTCCCTCCACAACGCCGAGCGGGCCGAGATCGGCACTCTGTACAAGCAGGTCAGCCCCTTCGAGGCCAGGAAGCGCGGCGCGGCTCTGGTGGCGGCCAACATCGCCCGGCATATTTCCCGAGAGGTGCTGGACAAGCCCAAGGGCTGGAAGCCCCTGGTGTATTGCTGGCGCGGCGGCAAGCGCAGTGGGTCGCTGTCCCTGATTCTCGACCAGATCGGGTTTCGGGTTCATCTGCTGGATGGCGGCTACAAGGCCTATCGCGGCGAGGTGCTGGCGCAACTGCCCGCCTTGGCTGCTCGCTTTCAGTACCGTGTGGTGTGCGGTCCCACCGGCTCGGGCAAGACCCGCTTACTGCAGGCACTGGCTGCCGAGGGCGCCCAGGTCCTCGACCTCGAGGCCCTGGCCCACCACCGCAGCTCGGTGCTGGGGCTGGTGCCGGGCCAGACCCAACCCAGCCAGAAAGAGTTCGACAACCGCGTCTGGCAGGCGCTGCGCGGCTTCGACCCGGCACGCCCGGTGTTTGTCGAGAGCGAGAGCAAGAAGGTCGGCAACGTGGCGGTGCCCGAAGCGCTGATTCTGGCGATGCGGGCCAGCGCCTGTATTCACCTGCAACTCGCCGACGAGGAGCGGGTGGCCTTGCTGCTGGAAGACTACGACTGGTTCGTCCAGCAGCCCGAGTTTTTCTGCGATCGCCTATCCGCCCTCACCGAACTGCGCGGGCGCGAGGTCGTGGGCGGCTGGCAGGCGCAGGTGCGGGCGGGACACACGCCCGAGGTGGTGCGTGAGCTGCTGGTGCAGCACTATGACCCGATGTACGCGGCCTCGATTCGCCGCAACTTCGCCCACTGGCCACAGGCGCAGACCGTTTGCGCCCAGGACCGCTCGCCCGAGGCCATGGCAGCGGTGGCCCGAACGCTCACAAGCGCCTGAGCGCTCTGGCGCGGTCGCCTTCTAGCCGGGCTTCCTGGCGCATGCGGTCTTGCGAGTTGCGGTCCGCGAGATCCGCGAGGCCCGTGCGGCCTGGGCGATCCGGTCTTTCCGTGCGGTCCGTGCGGCCCAAGGTCGCACCATGGGGGGTGCGTGGCAGGCGGGGCTGCAAGCGCCCTTCGAGGTCATGCGGCTCGCAGTAGCCTTTGAAGCTCAAGGGCCGATGCCCCGGGTCATCGCTGGCCCAGCGGGCGAGCCAGCCGCCCCGGGCCTCGACCGTGTTGTAACTGGCCAGGACCAGGCCACCGCCCTCGCCCAACACCCACCAGGGTTGCACCGACACCCCCAGACCCAGGCTGTCGACCGGCTCGGGCCGCAGGCGCATGCGCTGCGATTGCGGGCCCAGGCCCGCCGGCGCATGAACCGTCAGCTGGGCGCGCTCGCTGCACAGGGCGGCAAAGGCGGGACGGGCAAGGAGTTCGTCGGCCAGTGGCAGCGGAAGCAAGACGGCAAACACCAGCAATTCGACCACCATCCGCCAGGCCCGGTCGGGCAAGACATTACCCAGAAGACTCACCAGATGGTCACTGGCCCAAGCGCTGGCCACCAACCAGGCACCGACCACCAGCGGCAACAGCAAATGGAGCATGGCCTTCCCCCGCGGCCCGCGTGCAGGGCCCTGTTGAGACCGCGCGATGGTGGCGGCCCGTTGGGGTGGCGGGCCGACGGGAGACTGACTGGGGCCGCCCTTAACGCAGGGCGTCGAAGGCCTGGGCGAGGTCGGCCTGCAGATCGGCCACGGCTTCGAGCCCGATGGCCAGACGCACCAGCGGGCCCGCCTCCTGCCAATGTCCGAAAGCGGCACTGCGCATGGCGCTCAGGTCGTAGGGCAAGGCCAGGCTGATCGGACCGCCCCAGGAGTAGCCCAGTTTGAAGAGGCCGAGTCGATCGCAGAAGGCGTCGGCCTGGGTCGCGGTATAGCGACGGTCAAGGACGAAGGAGAACAGACCCGCCGCCAGGTCGCGCCCCGAACACATGCCCTGCCAGTTCGCATGCCCGGGTGCGCCAGGCAAGGCGGGGTGCAGGACTTGGGCGACCTCGGGCCGACCCTGAAGCCAGTGGGCGAGTTGCCTCGCGGCTTGGTCCTGCGCCTGGTAGCGCAGCGCGATCGAGGGCAGGCCCCGCAGCACAGCCTCGGCGTCATTGGCCGCCACGCCCAAGCCCATGCGGACATGGGCCAGCTTGATCCGCAGGTGCAACTCCTCGTCGCGCGTGACGATGCTGCCCATCAGCACGTCGGCCCCTCCGCTGGGGTACTTGGTCAGCGCCTGGATCACGATGTCGGCGCCGCCCCCCGCGCCGGGTGGACCAGCGAAATCAAACCCGTTGAACGCCAGGCCAGCGCTCCAGGTGTTGTCTAGGGCTGTCATGACGCCCTGCGCGCGGCACGCCGCCACCAGGGCCGCCAGCGGCGGGAAATCCATCGTCACCGAGCCGGGCGCCTCCAGCCAGACCAGGCGCGTGCGTTCGGACAGCCGCGACACCAGGTCCTGCGGGTCCATCGGGTCATAGAACTGGTGGGTGATGCCCCAGTGCGCCAGTTCGCCTAGCGCCAAGGCCTTGCTGGGGCCGTAGGCGTTGTCCGGAATCAGAACCTCGTCACCTTGCTTCAGCAGCGCCATGTCCACCAAGGCAATCGCCGCCAGTCCGCTGGGGACCAGCAGGCACTGGTGCCCGCCCTCGAGCGAGGCGATGCGGGCTTCGAGGGTGTAGGTGGTCGGGGTACCCAGGAGCCCGTAGCTGTAGCCTGCCCTGCTTCGCCAATCACGCGCGCGGAGGGTCGCGACGTCTGGGAAGATGACGGTAGAGGCCTTGTAGACCCCCGGCTGTGGCGCCGCAAAGCCCTCAGGGGGCTGGTAGGGGTGGTGGATCAGGCCTGTGATCGGGTCCACATCAGACCTTCCACTTCTCCAGCAGCTTGTCCGGGCCCAGGCTGTCGTAGCTCTCGAAGGGCTGATGGATCCAGGGGTTGGTCGGGAGGAACTCGACCGAATAGTCGGACTGGAAGTTCGACAGGGCCTTGGTCCAGATGACGGCTGTGCGAAGTTCGGTGATCGGCTTGTAGTTGTTGCGCAGCATGTCCACCACCCGGTGCAGGGTGTGGCCGGAATCTGCCAGGTCGTCGACCAGCAGCACCCGGCCAGCGATCTCGCCCTTGGGGGTGGTGATGTAGCGGGCGATGTCCAGGTGCCCCTGCACCGTACCGGCTTCTGCCCGGTAGGAGCTGGTGGACATGATGGCCAGCGGCTTGTCGAAGATGCGCGAGAGGATGTCACCCGGACGCATGCCGCCACGGGCCAGGCACAGGATGGTGTCGAACTCCCAGCCCGACTGGTGGACCCGGATCGCGAGCTTCTCGATCAGGTTGTGGTACTCGTCGTAACTCACATAAAGGTGCTTGCCGTCTTCAGTCAACATGGGGCGTGTCTCCTCGGGTGCTGTCGTTCGGGTTCATGGTGTGCGGTGAAAGGGTGCGTGCGTCGGCGCGTTTCTGGCCTACTGGCTTTGGGATATGGGACAGTTCACGCGGTCAGGCGGCCAGATAGGGGTGACGCATCATGATCGTGTGGTCGCGGTCGGGGCTGGTCGAAATGATGTCGACCGGCACACCGGTCACCTGCTCGATGCGCTGCAAGTACAGGCGCGCATTGACTGGCAAGCGGTCGTAGTCGGTCACGCCGACGGTGCTGTCGGTCCAGCCCTCCAGCATCTCGTAGATGGGCTTGCAGCGAGCAATTTCGTCGGCGCCCAGAGGCAGGATGTCGATTTGCTCGCCGTCGAGCTCATAGCCTGTGCACAACTGAAGCGTTTCGATGCCGTCCAGTACGTCCAGTTTGGTGATGCAAAGGCCCGACAAGCCGTTGACCTGGGCCGAGCGCTTGAGAAGGGCTGCATCGAACCAGCCGCAGCGCCGGGCGCGTCCGGTGGTGGTGCCTCTTTCGGCGCCGACCGTCGCCAGGTGGTAGCCCACGGTACCCGGGGTCTCCCAGTCGAGCTCGGTCGGGAAAGGGCCACCGCCCACTCGGGTGCAGTAGGCCTTGGTGATGCCCAAGATGTAGTGCAGCATGCCAGGGCCCACGCCTGCGCCTGCAGAAGCGTTGCCAGCCACGCAGTTGCTGGAGGTGACATAGGGGTAGGTGCCATGGTCAACGTCGAGGAGCGTGCCCTGGGCACCCTCGAACAGCAGGTTGGCGCCATTGCGGTGGGCCTCGTTGAGCTCGCGGGAAACGTCGGCCATCATCGGCCTGAGTCGCTCGCCCAGACGCAGGGCTTCGTCCAAGGTCTGCTGAAAATCCACCGCCGGCGCGTGCAGGTAGGTGGTGAGCACATGGTTGTGCAGGGCCAGGACATCCCTCAGCTTATCGGCAAAGCGCTCCGGGTGCTTAAGGTCCTGCACCCGCAGGGCGCGGCGTGCGACCTTGTCTTCGTAGGCCGGGCCGATGCCACGGCCGGTGGTGCCGATCTTCTCGGTACCGCCCTTTTCGCGCAGGGCCTCGCGGGCCACATCCAGCGCAGCGTGGAAGGGCAGGATCAGCGGGCAGGCCTCCGAGATGCGCAGACGCGAGCGCACCTCGACCCCGGCTTTTTCCAGGCCCTCGATCTCTTCAAAAAGTTTGGCGGCCGACAGCACCACGCCGTTGCCGATGTAGCACTTGACGCCCGGGCGCATGATGCCCGACGGAATCAGGTGCAGCGCAGTTTTCACGCCGTTGATCACCAGCGTATGGCCGGCGTTGTGGCCGCCTTGGAAGCGCACCACCCCTTGGGCGGACTCGGTCAGCCAGTCGACCAGCTTGCCCTTGCCTTCGTCGCCCCACTGGGTACCGACGACGACTACGTTGCGACCTGTTGTCTTGTTCATCCGGGAAACTCGTTAGAAATTCGGGGGCCCGCCGTGGCGCCACGCGAAGGTGGCACCCAAGCGGAAGGTTCATCGGGGGCGGACCACCCAATCAGCGCCCTGACGCGCCAGTTCGCGGTCGCAATGGAACTCGTCGACCTCACTCTCGTGGCCAGGCAGGATGCAGACCACGGTTTCACCCTGGCGGCGCAGGTCCGCGATGGCCTGGCGCAAAGCCTGCTCCTGGCCCCAGGGGGCGCGGACGGCGGCCTTGAGCGCCGGACGCGGAGCCACTGCGACCAATTCCCGAAGGTCCAGGCTGAAACCGACCGCCGGTCGGTTACGTCCGAAGACGGCGCCAACCTCATCGTAGCGACCGCCGCGCACCAGTGCATCGCTGGAGCCCGGGACGTAGAGCCCGAAGCGCGTACCGCTGTAGTAAGCATAGCCGCGCAGGTCGGCCAGGTCGAAGCTCACCTGGACCCCCTCATGACCCGCGACCTCACCGGCAAGCCAGCGGAGTTGGTCCAGCGCCTGGCGAACGGCTGCGGTGTCGGGCAGGTGCCGGCTTGCCTCGGTGAGCACAGTAATGTCCCCGTAGAGTTCGACGAGCGCAGCCAGACCTTGCCGGGAAGGAGCCGGAAAATCACGGGTCAACTTGGCCAGGGTGCTGGCGTCCTTGGCCGCCAGTGCGGCATGCACACGAGCCAGGGCGGCACCGTCAACCGGCAAGCCGGCAAGCAGAGCCCGTACCAAGCGCACGTCGGCCAAGTCGACCGTGACCGGTCCAACCTGCGTCGCGCGCAGGCAGTCCAGGGCCAAGGTAAGCGCCTCGAGATCGGCCTCCTGCCCGGCATGGCCGTAGATCTCGGCGCCAAATTGCAGCGGCTCGCGGGTGGCATGGGGACGGTCGGGTCTCGTGTGCAACACCGGGCCGCAATAGCAAAGACGGGTCACACCCTGCCGGTTGAGTAGGTGGGCATCGATGCGCGCGACCTGGGGCGTGGTGTCAGCGCGCAGGCCCATCATCCGGCCAGAGAGTTGGTCTACCAGCTTGAAGGTGAGCAGATCCAGCGCCTCGCCAGTGCCACTCAGCAGGGACTCCAGGTGCTCGAGCAGCGGCGGCATGACCAGCTCAAAGCCGTAGCCCCGGGCCGAGTCGAGCAGCAGACGGCGAAGTTCTTCGATGTGCCGGGCCTCAGAGGGCAGAACATCGGCGATGTGATCCGGCAGGACCCAGGCGGACATGAGCAGGTGGTGTGTGAAAACCCGAATTTTACCTGCCGGGCAAGGCCCAACTCGCTGAAAGTACCGCTCAGTTCGACAGCCAGGCGACGATCAAGAGCCCCAGGGTCACACTCAGCAGGCCGAAAAAGCGCAGCTGCCCCTCGCGAAGCTCGACCATTCGAAGGAAAGTGCGGCGCCAAGCGCGCGGAGCGAGCAGCGGAAACAAGCCCTCGAACACCAGGACCAGACCGACGGCCGTCCAAAGCAGGTCGCCGTCCACGGGCCCGGCTCCGGTGTCAGCGGCGCGGTGGACTGGCGGGCGGATTGGCAGGCTGAGCGCTAGCACCACCGCCAGTGGTGCCGCTACCCCGGAAGGCGCGGAAGAAGTCGCTGCTGCCGGGGTCGAGCACCATCACGTCGCTCTTTTTGTTGAAGCTCGATTTGTAGGCCTCTAGGCTTCGGTAGAACTGCGCGAACTGCGGGTCCCGGCCAAAGGCCTCGTTGTAGACGCGCGCGGCAAGAGCATCGCCCTCACCCTTGATCTTTTGCGCGTCGCGGTAGGCGTCGGCAATGGTGACCTCGCGCTGGCGATCGGCGTCGGCGCGGATCTTCTCGCCTTCAGCGCCGCCGGTCGAACGAAGCTCGTTGGCGACCCGCTTGCGCTCGGCTTCCATGCGGCGGTAGACCGATTCAGTGATGGCCTCGACATAGTCGGCCCGGGTGATGCGCACGTCAACGACATCAACGCCCCAGGGCTTGGCGCCCTTGACCACTTCCTGCACCTCGCGCTTGACATCGGCCATCAGCTGCTCACGGCTGGTAGACAAGAGCTCGCGCACTGTGCGCCGGTTGATCTCTTCTTGGAAGGCGTTACGGACCACCCGATTGAGCTGATTGGCGCCGGCCTGCTCGTCCAGTCCCACGTTACGGATGTACTGGGACGGGTCGGAAATGCGCCAGCGCACAAACCAGTCGATCACCACACGCTGCTTTTCGGCGGTAAGCATGGGCTCGGCATCAGCACTGTCCAGCGTGAGGAGGCGCTTGTCGATGTAGGAGACGTTCTGGAAGGGGGGTGGCAGCTTGAAGTGCAGCCCAGGCTCGGTGATGACGGCCTTGATCTGGCCGAGGGCGTAGACCACACCAAACTGGCGCTGGTCGACGACGAAAAGCGTGGAGCTAAGTATGGCAATTGCCACCAGCACCGACGAGATGATGAGTCCGATTTTGTTCATGTTTTTTTACTCCCCGGTTCAACGCGAGTCACGGTCACGGCCGCGAGCGGCGCCGCTGTCTCGCGAACGGGGGTCGGCCGCAGCACCGCCGCCGACGCTACCGGAAGGGCCGGGTGCGGCCGGTCCGCCGGTAGCCGGCAGACTGACCGCCGCCCCAGCGCCTGCCTGGGCGGTGGCTTCAACCGATGCCTGACTGACCTGCTGCATGATCTTGTCCAGAGGCAGGTACAGCAGGTTGGAGCCTTGACGGGAGTCAACCAGAACCTTGGTCACATTGGTGTAGATCTGCTGCATGGCGTCCAGGTACATGCGGTCACGCATCACCTGGGGGGCGCGTTGGTACTCTGCCAGCACCGAGCGGAAGCGCTGTGCATCGCCCTCTGCCTGGGCCAGGATACGTGCCTTGTAGCCATCCGCTTCCTGCTTGAGGCGCGATGCGGAGCCCACCGCACGCGGCACCACGTCGTTGGCGTAGGCCTGGGCTTCGTTCTTGGACCGCTCGCGTTCCTGGCCGGCTTTGAGCACATCGTCAAAGGCAGCCTGGACCTGCTCGGGCGGACGCACACCGCCCTGCTGCAGGTTCACCGCCACCACCTCAATGCCCAGGTTGTAGCGGTCGAGAATGGTTTGCATGAGGGTGCGAACGCGTGGGGCGATCTGGTCGCGCTCCTCTGACAGGGCCGAGTCCATGCGCATAGCGCCCACCACCTCGCGCACCGCGGTCTCGGCCGCGTGCACCACGGACTCTGCCGGGTTCTTGCTCTCGAACAACCAGGCGCGGGCGTCCTTGAGACGGTACTGGACGGCAAACTTGATCTCGACGATGTTTTCGTCTTGCGTCAGCATGGCCGAGTCGCGCAAGCCGGTGGCCCGCACGACATTGTCGCGGCCGATGTCGACCGAGCGGATCTGGGTGACCGTCACCATCTCGTGACGCTGAATCGGATAAGGCAGGCGCCAGTTGAAGCCGGCACCCACCGTTGACTGGTAGCGGCCAAACTGGGTGATGACCGCCTGCTGGCCTTCGTTGACGATGAAAAAGCCGGTGCCCAGCCAGATCAGGATGGCCACCGCTCCGACGAGGCCGGCGCCCAAGCCGGCGCTTCGCATGTCAGGCTGAAAACCGCCGCCACCACCGCTGCCCCCGCCGTTGCCACCGTTACCACCTTGGTTGCGAGGGCGGCCGCCGCCGCTGCCACCCCGGCCACCGAGCAGACCGCCAAGCTTGCGGTTGAAGTCTCGCCAAAGCTCGTCGAGGTCAGGCGGACCCGATTGGGGGCCTCGGCCATTGCCGCCCGGTCCGCCGTTCTGACCGCCACCCGTGCCATTGCCGGGACCTGAGGAGCCGCCAGACCCACCCTGGCCTCCCGCGGGACGGCCCTCGCTGCCACCGTTGGAGCCAGCGGTGCCACCGTTGGAGCCCCCGCTGGCGCTTGGGCGCTCGCCTGCGCGGGCGCCGCCCTCAGCGCTGCCGTCGTCATCACCCCGGCCCCAGCGGGAGTCGTTCAGATTGAACATGCCCCTGATACGTTGACCCAGGGCATGGGCTCGGAAGGCGGGAAGTGGTAGTTTCATTCGCCGGGTTCTCATTTTTGTATCTATGCGATTGTGCCCAATCAGGCAGCGGCCTCGTGCGAATGAGGGAATCCCCCATCCGGATCTGAGTCCAAGTCTTCCGTGGATTCAATGATTGGCAGTTCTGGGGCGGGCTCGGCGGCTTGGGCGGCAGCTTCAGCCAGAACCTGGCGCAGCTCGCCAAGGCCCTCACCCGTGTGCGCGCTGACAAAAAGACGCCGAACGGGCCGGCCTTCCAGCTCGAACAGGTCTTGCCGCTGAAGGGGCTGGGCACCCGGCGTCAGTGCGTCAATCTTGTTGAAAACCAGCACCTGCCGCACTTCGGAGGCGCCGATCTCTTGAAGCACACGCTGGACTTCCTCGATCTGCTCTGGATGGCCCGGATTGGCGGCGTCCACTACATGCAGCAGGAGGTCTGCGTCAGCCGCCTCCTGAAGCGTGGCCTGGAAGGCGTCTATCAACCCATGCGGGAGGTCGCGGATGAAGCCCACGGTATCGGAGAGGGAGACGGTACGCCCGCCCCAAGCGGACCCAGCAGCCTCGGCGGGCCCGAGGTACAGCTGCCGTGTGGTGGTATCCAGGGTGGCAAAGAGTTGATCCGCCGCATAGGCCCGGGCTTTGACCAGGGCGTTGAACAGCGATGACTTGCCAGCGTTGGTGTAGCCAACCAGCGAGATGGTGAAAGCATCCCGCCGGTCACGCTGGCGACGCTGGGTGCGGCGCTGCTTCTTGACTTTGTCTAGCCGTTCGCGGGTGCGCTTGATCGCCTCACCGATCATCCGGCGGTCGAGCTCGATCTGTTTCTCGCCAGGACCGCCACGCACGCCGGCACCGCCCGTTTGCCGCTCCAGGTGAGACCAGCGGCGGACGAGTCGGGTGCTGACATACTGCAACCGTGCGAGTTCCACCTGCAGCTTGCCCTCATGGCTTCGGGCACGCTGGGCAAAGATCTGCAAAATGAGAAGGGTCCGGTCATTCACCGCGATCCCCAGATGCCGCTCGAGGTTGCGCTGCTGGGCCGGACTGAGCGACTGGTCGAACAAGACCTCGGTGGCGCCGGTCTCAGCCGCCAGGGCTTTGATCTCGTCGGCCTTGCCACTGCCAATGAACAAGGCGGCATCTGGCGCCCGACGCTTGCAGCAAACCCGGGCGACTGGCTCAAGCCCAGCAGTCTGGGCGAGCAAGCCGAGCTCCTCGAGTCCAGCATCGAAATGGGGGGCGCCTAAATCGACCCCGACCAAAATGGCCGAGGCGGTGGCAGGGGGTGAGGTATCTTGCAATTCGAGAAGGGGGTCCCAGAGCTTGGATGCTCCGGGCAGGAGATTCTTGCCTGCGGCCTCAGGCCGCGGGCGGCTCCTGGACGTCACTGGCGGCGAAATTGACCGCGCGACCCGGGACGATTGTGGAGATGGCGTGCTTGTAGACCATCTGGGTCACGGTGTTTCGAAGCAAGACCACATACTGATCGAAGGACTCGATCTGCCCTTGCAACTTGATGCCGTTGACCAAGTAAATGGAGACTGGGACATGTTCTCGACGCAGCGTGTTGAGAAACGGGTCTTGTAGAAGCTGCCCTTTGTTGCTCACGATATTCTCCGTGTTGGTGTGGATGGAGCGAGTTGTCACATTACCACAGCAAATCGTGAGCGCAAGTAGTCGGCATCCGACAGACCCTGCCCTCTCTGGGGACGTGGGGGAAATCGGCCTGGATCAGTAGCCCTTATTCTTTGTCGGCATAGGGGTTCTTCGAGGTCTTCATTTCGACACGGAGGGGGGTTCCTATCAGGTTGAACTCCTTGCGGAAGCGACCTTCAAGAAAGCGCTTGTAGGCGTCGGTCACATGTTCGAGTGAGTTGCCATGGACCACGATGACCGGCGGGTTCATACCGCCCTGGTGGGCGTACCGCAACTTCGGACGGAACATGCCGGCGCGCTTGGGGGCCTGGAACTGCACCGCCTCGAGCAGCAGGCGGGTGAGCGCAGGCGTAGGCATCTTGGTCATGGCGGCCCGGTGCGCCTGGATGATGGACTCCCAGACCGGACCCAGGCCCTGACGCTTCTTGGCAGAGATCAGGTGCAGGGAGGCAAAGCGCATGAAGGCGAGACGCTGCTCGATTTGGCGCTGCAGCATTTCGCGCTGGTAGGCATCGATCGCGTCCCATTTGTTCACCGCGAGGACCACGCCCCGGCCGCTCTCGAGGATGTAGCCAGCGATATGCGCGTCCTGGTCGGTGACGCCCTGCGTAGCGTCAAGCAGCAACAAGACCACGTTGGCCGATTCGATCGCCTGAAGCGTTTTGACAACTGAAAACTTCTCGATGGCCTCAAAGACCTTGCCCTTGCGGCGTAGGCCGGCGGTGTCGATCAGCTCGAACTTCTGACCGTCCCGCTCGAAGGGCACGGTGATCGCGTCACGGGTGGTGCCAGGCATGTCGAAGGCGACCAGACGCTCCTCCCCCAGCCAGGTGTTGATCAGCGTGGACTTGCCCACGTTGGGCCGCCCGGCAACAGCCAGACGGATGATGCTCGTGTCGGGCTCGCCCTCTTCCTCGTCTTCCTCGGGCAGACCCAATTGGTCCAGGGCGAACTCGACCATGCTGCGCACGCCCTGACCGTGGGCGGCGGAGACGGGAATCACCTCGCCCAGGCCCAGCTCATAGAACTCGGCCAGTTGGTGCCCCTCGGTCATGCCTTCGGCCTTGTTGGCCACCAGCACAGTGGGCTTACCCAACTTGCGCAGGTAATTGGCAATGTCGTGATCCTGTGCCGAGAGGCCGGCGCGGGCGTCGACCACGAAAACCACCACATCGGCCTCGGCAACCGCTTGCCGGGTCTGCTTGGCCATCTCGACGTAGATGCCGGATTCTGCGGTGGGCTCGAAGCCACCGGTGTCTATCGCGATGAACTCGCGCCGGCCCAGGCGGGCGTTACCGTAATGCCGGTCGCGGGTGAGACCGGCAAAGTCCGCAACGATGGCGTCGCGCGACTTGGTCAGGCGGTTGAACAGGGTGGACTTGCCGACGTTAGGTCGGCCCACCAGGGCGAGGACGGGTTTCATGCGCGTTCGTGACAGGCCGACTGGTCGGCGGTGAAGCTTCTTACTCGGGGGTGAAGCCGAAGACACCGCCAGAGCGGGTCACGACGACCAGGGTGTTGCCCACCAGCGTGGGCGTGGCCACGATGGCCGAGCCGTCGGTGGAAAGGCGCGCCAGCAGGCTGCCGTTCTCACGGGATAGCAGGTGAACAAAGCCGGTGGCGTCGCCTAAAGCGACCGATCGGCCCAGAAGTACAGGAGCGCTCAGACCGCGCAAGCGTAGGCTATCCACCGCCCACTGCCTCTCGCCATCGCTGCGGCGCCAGGCGATCACCCGGCCATCGGACTCTGCGCCGAAAATCTGTCGGTCATCCCCACCCAAGCCCTGAGCGCCATCGGCGCTGCGGGTCCAGAGCAGCGCGCCTCGGCCCGCATCGACACAGCCGACCGCCGCCTGGAAAGCGCGCACACAGACGCTGTCGCCCACCCGGCTGACCCGGCCGACCAGATCGACCAGACGCTCCACATCGTTGGTCCCACGAGAGGTGGCAATGGCTGCATCCCAGCGCAGGCTGCCGTTATCCGGGTTGAATCCGGTGAGCCGGCCGCCCTGCCCTGCCAGCAGGGTGTTGCCCACCGCCAACATAACGCCGGACTGGCGCAAGGTGAGTGGCTCGCCCGGACGCTGCTGCGTCCAAAGGCGCAGGCCGTTCTGTGCGTCGAAAGCGCTGACCGAACGATCGGCCCCGAGCACAAAGACCCGACCGCCCGCCACAAAGGGCGCGGTGTAGACCTGGTGACTCAGCTTCTGGCGCCAGAGGGCTTGGCCCTTTGAAAGGGCCACCAGCTCGTTGTTTGCGGTCGCGACAACAGCCAGATCAGCATCACCGCCGACACCCGCCGCGAGCGGGCCCAGTGGCTTGCTGCGCCATTGGACTGCGCCAGTCGCCGCGTCCAGCCGCACGACAGTACCGTCGCCTGCGGCTACCAGAACGGAGTTACCTACGGCCTGGGTCGAAACAGGGAAGTTGACCGGTGCCAGCCGAGTCGTCCAGGCCAATCGCACTGCCAGTTGACGCGGGTCGGGGGCGAGAGCGGCGGGCTTGGCGGTGTCAGTGCCCATGGGGTCGCTGACCCAGGACGGCAGCGACGAACAGGCGGTCAAGAGGCAAGCCAGCGTCGCCGCCAGCAGGACCGGGGGAATCAGGCGGTGGGTCATGTGGGAAGTGTGTCCAGATTTTTGTCGAGCTGGAGGGCCGCTACAGATGCTGTGGGTTCACCCATCAGCGGGCGGCCGCAACAGCCGCAGAGGGCGGCGCATCTCCCCCCAATGCGGCAAGTTTGACTTCCACGAGGCGGCGGTAGTCGGCTCGGTCGTCCAGGCCGGTGAGCGCCTGACGGTACGCGGCCATGGCCTCGGGCTTCTTGCCCTGTAGCAGGAGAATGTCGCCGCGTCGGTCGGCTGCCAAACCAGAAAACTCGGTCGGCAGCTTGCCAGCCAGCAAGGCCAGCGCTTCGTCGTATTTCTTGGCGTCGGCCATCAGACTGGCCAGGCGCAGCCGGGCAACCGCTTGGTAGCCAGCGTCATCGCCTTTGTCCAGCACCCACTGCAGCGCAGCCTGGGCTTCATCGGACTTGCCCGCCTGAGCCAGGGTCTGGGCAGCCAGCAAGCCACCCTGCTGGGCATAAGTCGTGCTGCCGAACTGCTCGCGCAGGTCTTTCAGTGCACGCTGCACCCGGTCCACTTCACCGGCCTGGGCCGCGCGCTCAAGCTCACCATGCAAAACAGAGGCCTGCGCCCCCTGGCGACTCTGCCACCAGGTCCAGCCGTTCCATGCGCCAATGCTGCCGAAGACGACGATGGCCACCCAGGAGATGAGGTTGCCGTATTTGCTCCAGAAATGCTTGAGCGAGGCAAGCTGTTCCTGTTCTTCGAGATCGAGATTGGATGCCATGGGGTGTCCGGGGAAAGAGACGGTGGATTGTAAGAAGGGGGCAGCGGATCCCGGCGCTCAAGCGCGCAACATCGGTGCCCAGGCAGCGGCGTCGGCCAGGGGCTGGCGCTGCTGCGCGCCGCTACCGTCGCGCAGTGCCTTCACGGTGAGCTCGCCGGCAGCCAGTTCGTCGCCGCCAAAGATGAGCCCCCAGCGAGCCCCGCTGGCATCGGCCTTCTTGAATTGGGACTTCATGCTGCCCAGGCCCTCGGGCCCGGCGGCGTGCATCTGCACGGAGACACCGGCCGCCCGCAGCTCCTGCAGGACGCGCAGTACCTGAGGCATGGCGGCGGCTTCGGGCACGATGGCGTAGGCATCCGGGGCCGGTGCCTGCGGCGCCACGCCCTGCTCCTTGAGCAACTCCAGCACCCGCTCGACGCCTAGGGCCCAGCCGACCGCTGGCGCAGGCTTGCCGCCGATTTGGGCGATCAGGTAGTCGTAGCGCCCCCCCGCGCAGATGGTGCCCTGCGAGCCGAGGCGGTCGGTGACGAACTCGAACACGGTGAGGTTGTAGTAGTCCATGCCGCGGACCAGACGCGGGTTGACCTGGTAGGCAATACCGTTGGCCTCGAGCATGGCCTTCACGCTGTCAAGGTGGGCCAGCGACTCTGGCCCCAGGAAGTCGAGCAGGCGCGGTGCGCCGTCGACCACCGACTGCAGGGCTGGGTTTTTGGTGTCCAGAATGCGAAGCGGATTGCTGTGCAGACGCCGGCGAGCGTCCTCATCGAGCAGGTCGGCGTGCTGCTCAAGGTAGGTAATCAGCTCGGCCCGGTGCTGGCGACGCTCCTCGGGCTGACCCAGGCTGTTGATCTCCAGCCGCCAGTCGAACAAGCCCAGCTCGCGCCACAGGGCGCAAGCCAGCAAGATGATCTCTGCGTCCACGTCGGGGCCGGCAAAGCCAAGAGCTTCGGCACCGATCTGGTGAAACTGCCGGTAGCGCCCCCGCTGCGGACGCTCATGGCGGAACATGGGCCCCAGGTAGTACAGGCGCTTGCCGCCGTCATAGAGCATCGAGTGCTCGACCGCCGCCCGCACCACGCTGGCGGTCGCCTCCGGGCGCAAGGTGAGTTGCTCGCCATTGAGCCGGTCCTCGAAGGAGTACATCTCCTTCTCGACGATGTCGGTCACCTCGCCTAGCCCGCGCACAAACAGCGGCGTGGGCTCGACGATGGGGGTGCGGATGTTGCGGTAGGCGTAACGCGCCATCAGACCGCGCACCCGGTCCTCAAGCCACTCCCACTGGGCAGAGGCCGGAGGCAGGATGTCGTTCATGCCCTTGAGGGCCGTCAGGGGCTGCGCCTTGGGCGTCTTTTCCGCCTGCGGCGTGCCAGGGACGTTCGGGCGCTTGGTGTTCGGGTCAGTCATGGAAAAAGTCGGGGCAATCACTCACGCAGGGCAGGCATCAGGCGGCGGCCTGGTGGCTCCCGTGGGCGCCAAAGCGCTTCTCGATATAGGTCTCGACGATCTGCTGGAATTCGGTGGCGATGCCAGCGCCGCGCAGGGTCAAGGCCTTCTCGCCATCAATGAACACTGGGGCGGCTGGCGCCTCACCGGTGCCTGGCAGGCTGATGCCGATGTCGGCATGCTTGCTCTCGCCGGGGCCGTTGACGATGCAGCCCATGACCGCCACCTTCAGGTGCTCGACCCCAGGGTAGCGCTTACGCCACACCGGCATCTGCATCCGCAGGAAATCGTCGATCTGCTTGGCCAGTTCCTGGAAGGTGGTGCTGGTGGTGCGACCACAGCCCGGGCAGGCGGTGACGCTGGGCACGAAAACCCGCAGGCCCAGGGACTGCAGGATTTCGGAGGCCACCACCACCTCCTGGGTGCGCGCCTCGCCGGGCTGAGGGGTGAGTGAGACGCGGATGGTGTCGCCGATGCCCTCTTGCAGCAAAATACCCAGAGCAACGCTGGAGGCCACCGTGCCCTTGGCACCCATGCCTGCCTCGGTCAGCCCCAGGTGCAGGGGGTGGTCGCAGCGGCGGGCGAGCTCCCGGTAGACCGCGATCAGGTCCTGTACGCCGCTCACCTTGCATGAGAGCAAAACCTGGGCCGGATCCATGCCTAACTCGACCGCTCGGCGGGCAGAGTCCACAGCAGATGTGACGAGCGCCTCGTACATCACCGACTTGGCCTGCCAGGGCTCGGGGCGTTGGCTGTTCTCGTCCATCATCCGGGCGAGCAGTTCCTGATCCAGGCTGCCCCAGTTCACGCCAATGCGAACCGGCTTGTCCCAGCGAAGTGCGGCCTCGACCATCTGAGAGAACTGCTTGTCGTGCTTGTCGCCCTTGCCCACGTTGCCGGGGTTGATGCGGTACTTGGAGAGGGCCTCGGCACAGCCGGGATACTCGGTCAGCAGTCGGTGACCGTTGTAGTGAAAGTCGCCAATCAGGGGCACATCAATCCCCATGCGGTCCAACTGCTCACGGATGTACGGCACCTGCTTTGCGGCCTCTGGCGTGTTGACCGTGATGCGCACCACCTCTGAGCCGGCCTGCGCCAACTCCTTGACCTGGATGGCGGTGGCAACCGCATCCTCCGTGTCGGTATTGGTCATGGACTGCACGCGGACCGGTGCATCACCGCCGACGGTGACCACCCGCGGGCCCCAGACCACCCGCGCCTGCCGGGAGCGCCGCGGGCGTGGGGCTACCGGCAAAATGGCGTTGCCTGAGGCACAGGGATAAGTGGGAATTTCGCGGGTGTTGCTCATGGCATTCTCCCAGGGGAAGCGGTAGAGGTCTCAGGCGCGCGCAGAGCGGCAGACGGTCCTGACACAGGCAAGGCGGGCTGAACCTGCTCGACGACCAGGCCACTCGTCCCTCCCTGCCCGCCCGGACCGGGGGCCACCGCGCTGGCAGGCGGCAGAACCTCCGGAGCGGCCGCAGCCGGGGTGGCCTGAGGGGCCGACGCCGCGCTTGCAGGATCCGAACTCGCCGCCAGTCGCGTCAGGCCGGGCTGCAGCAGGAGAGCGAGCGCCGCAACCGCCAGGCCGATGGCGATGAGGATGGACGGTTTCAGCTTCAGTGCCAGCCGGGCCAGTCCGGTGCTGTTCGGCATGCCTGGCCGAAGAAAGGGGGCATTGATGCCCTCACCGACCCGGGGTGCCAGGGCGGATGCCTGCGGCAGTGCGGCAAGGACGGGCTTCGGATCAATACGCAACTGGCGGGAGATGCTCGAGGCCAGCGCCCGGGTGAAGATGGGGTCAGGCAGCCTGTCAAACTGACCCTCCTCCAGCGCCTCGATCTGCCGCACCGGCACCTTCAGCGACACGGCTAACGCCGCAATGTGCAGGCCAGCCGACTCGCGCGCCCGGCGCAACATTGCACCACCATGCGCGGGCGGCGGGGCTTGGGTCACCCCAGTGGAGGCAGCGGAATCGGGCTGGGCAGCGTCGGGGAGAGTCGCCTCGTCACTCATCAAATGCACCTCGTTCATATGCCGCCCACTCCCTCGATTGCGGGAAGCGACGGCGGAGTTGGTCAGCCAACTGGCCCATCGCGGCGGAATCAGCCAGACGCCGCTCGACCCGAATGCCCAACCAGAGGGACTCGGCATTGGCCAGTTCGCTGTTGTTGAGCCTACGAATATAAAACTGGGATCGGACCAGTTCGCCGCGCTGCAGCATCAGAACCGCCAAGTTGTACGCGGTCACCGGGTTGCCGGCGTCGAGCTCATACGACCGGGCCAGGCTGCGCTCGGCCTCCTCGGGACGCCCCGCACGAGCCTGACAAAGGCCCATTGCCATCAAGGTCTTGGCCGCGGCGCCGTAGCCGGGCAGGGTCAGGGCCTGCTGAAAACTCTGCTGAGCCTCGGCAAAACGGTTCTGCTGACACTGCATCCAGCCGAGGTTATGAAGGGTATCGCCGTCGCGGGGGGCGATCGCGAGCGCACGACGGAAACTGTCTTCCGCGCTCCGGGACTCACCCAGACGCATCAGCACCAGGCCGCGCAGATTGAAGGCGGCCGCGTACTGAGGGTCAATCACCAGGGCCTGCTTGATCTCGTCGAGCGCGATTTCGGTACGTCCTTCGGCGAAGTAGTTCACCGCCAGTTCCATGCGCAGCCGGGCACGCTTGCGCTGGGGGGTCTCGTCCGAATCAGTCACTGGGTCTCCACGCAGACTGCCGCCTTGAGGCGGCGTGGCGCAGCCAGAGAGATGGGCGACGGCAAGAAGCGCAAACGCGAGAGTCAGTAAAAGCAACAGCCTAGGCGCCTGCCTGGCCGCTCCGGCCTTGGCCCTCATGCCGCACCTCCGACAGACGCGGGAAGCACCACGACGCTGCGCTGACGGGCGATACGGACTTCCACCCGTGTTCGGTCGCGAACATCCCCTGCCAGTTGGCCACAGGCGGCATCGATGTCGTCACCCCGCGTTTTGCGAACCGTGGTCACGATGCCGGCGTCACTGAGCAATTTGGCAAAGGCCTGCACCTGAGCCTGGGACGACCGGCGCAAACCGGATTGAGGGAAAGGGTTGAAGGGAATCAGATTGAACTTACAAGGCACGCCACTGCCGCCGTGTCGACGGACCAGATCGATCAGCAAGGCAGCGTGTTCAGGCTGATCGTTCACTCCTTCAAGCATGCAGTACTCGAAGGTGATGAAGTCTCGCGGCGCATGCTCAAGGTACCGGTTGCAGGCGTCGAGCAGCTCAGACAGCGGGTACTTGCGATTGATCGGGACGAGGTTGTCGCGCAGCGCGTCGGCTGGTGCGTGCAGAGACACCGCCAGGGCCACCGGACAGTCAAGCCCGAGGCGGTCCATCATGGGCACGACGCCGGAGGTCGAGACCGTGACCCGGCGCCGGGACAGACCATAGCCATGGTCATCGAGCATCGTGCGCAGTGCGGGCACCAAGGCGGCGTAGTTCTGCAGCGGCTCACCCATGCCCATCATGACGACGTTGGAGATGACCCGATCCTGAGTCTGGAGGTGCCGGCGCAGGAAATGCTCAGCAAACCACAGCTGCGCGACGATTTCACCCGTGCTGAGATTTCGCGCAAAGCCCTGGTGCCCAGTGGAGCAGAAGCGACAGCCGACGGCACAACCTGCCTGCGAAGAGACGCACAGGGTGCCGCGGTCGTCCTCGGGAATGAACACCGCCTCCACAGCATTGCCCTGGCCGACGTCGAACAGCCACTTGATGGTGCCGTCGGCCGATTCATGCTGGGAAATAACCGGCAGACCCTCGATGCGGGCGACGGCATGGAGCTTGGCGCGAAGCGACTTCGCCAGATCGCTCATCTCGTCGAAGTTGCAAGCGCCTCGCTGGTGAATCCAGCGATAAAGCTGGGTAGCGCGGAAGCGCTTCTCACCCAGCGTTTCACAAAAGGCGGCCAGACCGTCGAGGTCGAAGTCCAGGAGGTTGGCCGTCATGGAGCTTCGTACACTCCTTTCAGCGGGAGTAGACGTTCATGCCGGGGAAAAAGAAGGCCACTTCCACAGCTGCGGTCTCGGGCGCGTCAGAGCCGTGAACCGCATTGGCGTCGATGCTATCGGCGAAGTCAGCGCGGATGGTGCCCTTTTCGGCTTTTTTCGGGTCGGTCGCGCCCATCAGCTCACGGTTCTTGGAGATGGCGCTCTCACCTTCGAGTGCCTGGATCATGACCGGGCCAGAAACCATGAAGTCCACCAGGTCCTTGAAGAAGGGGCGGGCCTTGTGCACTGCGTAGAACTGCTCAGCTTCACCGCGGGACAGATGGACCATCTTGGCGGCGATGACCTTCAGGCCGGCGCCTTCGAAGCGGGCGTAGATCTGGCCGATGACGTTCTTGGCGACGGCGTCGGGCTTGATGATGGAGAGAGTGCGTTCGATGGCCATGACGTATTTCTTCCTGATTCTGATGTCTTGATCGGATTTCGTGAACCCCCTTTGGCGGCTGGTGCAGGCGCCCCGCGCAGGGCGCCGAACGCACAGCAGGCAAACCGGACCCCTGTCCTGGCGCTGCGGCGCGACCCGACCGTCAAACCGAAGTTCAGCAAAGCCACTGATTGTAACCCGCGCGTCAGAGCGCCATGGCAGCCACGCCGACCCGGGGGACGGGCCGAAGCCAAGCGTCCAGGCCGCGTTCAGCGCCCGCTGCGCCGCCCGCCGCCGCGCCGGCTTCCGCCGCCATTGCCACCCGGGCCGCCGAGACCACCCGGACCGCCCTGCCGCTGGCGGTTGAAGCTGTCGCTGCCGATATAGCCAAGTGAGGTTTTCATGGGGTCAGGTTGTCCGGAAGCGCCCTTGCCACCCGCCTGGCCACCCGCCTTGCCAGCGCCCTGCCCCGGTCCCTTGCCTCGGCCCGGACTACCGGCACTTCGCGACGGGGGCTGGCCTCCGCTGGGGCGAGGGCCACGCCCCGTCGGCCGACCACCTCGGCGCCCGCCCTTGCCGGCACCCTCCCCGCCTTGAACGGACTCGCCTCCCTCTTGGAGGCCCACGGCCTTCATCAGGTCGCGGATGTCGCGGTCATCGAGCTCCATCCAGGCACCCCGCTTGAGGCCCCGGGGCAACATCATGGCGCCGTAGCGGATGCGAATGAGCCGGCTGACCGCATGGCCCACCGCCTCGATGAGCCGGCGTACCTCGCGGTTGCGCCCCTCGGAAATCGTCACGCGGTACCAGGAGTTCGCACCCTCGCCACCGCCATCCTCGATGCCACCGAACTGGGCCAGACCGTCGTCCAATTGAACGCCGGAAAGCAGACGCTGCTTCTCCTCGTTGCTGAGCGCTCCCAGGACACGCACCGCGTACTCTCGCTCCAGGCCAAAGCGGGGGTGCATCAGCTTGTTGGCCAGTTCGCCGGAATTGGTAAACAGCAGCAGCCCCTCGGTGTTGAGGTCCAGGCGACCGACGGACTGCCACTTGCCGTGCTGAACACGCGGCAGCTTGCGAAACACGGTGGGTCGGTTCTGCGGGTCGTCATGAGTAACGACCTCACCGACAGGCTTGTGGTACGCAATGACCCGTGGTGGGGGTGGCGCGATCCGTACGCGGATTGGCTTGCCATTGACCCGAATCTGATCCCCATACTGAATGCGCTGGCCAATGTGGGCCGGCTCGTTGTTGACCGAAATTCGGCCCTCCACGATGAGCTGTTCCATTTCAAGCCTGGAGCCCAGGCCCGCCTGCGCCAGGACCTTGTGCAACTTGGGAGTGTCGGCCTGCGGACGTAGCACCCGCTTGGCCGGGGCGCCATTTGCCGCTTCATCCCCCACGGCGTCGAACTCTCCGGAGACAACGTCCTCGAACCGCAGAGGCTCCACCGGCGGAGCCGCCGCCGCAGGCGAGGCCAGATCTTCACCGAAGTCCTCGTCCTCATCCTCGTCGGGCAGGTCAGGATGGTTCGAGCTCATGGGGTGGATCCAGGTTCAGGTTCAGGTTCAGGGTCGGAATCGGGATCGGCGCCTGCGACGAAATCGCCACCGGTCACAAACTCGCCTACGACCTCCTTGCCCGCCGCTTCATCAAGTACGGCCTCATCAGGGACGGCATCGGCCATGACCGTCTCTTGGGTCATCGGCTCGACCCCATCGGCCTGACCGGCGACCTCATCGCCCTCGAGCGCCAGGGACGGCTGAAGGACCTCGTCGCCTGCCAGGGCAGCAGCCAACTGGGCCTGGAGCGTCGGATGGTCAAGCGTAGGCAACTGGTCGAGGGAAGACAGGCCCAGGTCGTCGAGAAACTGCCGGGTGGTCGCGAAAAGCGCGGGCCTGCCCGGTGCTTCGCGGTGGCCAATCACCTCGACCCAGCCGCGATCCTCCAACTGCTTGAGGATGAGGCTGTTGATAGTGACGCCACGGATGTCCTCCATGTCGCCACGGGTGACGGGCTGGCGGTAGGCGATGATGGCCAAGGTCTCCAGTGCGGCGCGAGTGTACTTGGGCGGCTTCTCGGGATGGAGTCTGTCTAGAAACTCCCGCATTTCGGGTCGGCTCTGAAAGCGCCAGCCGGTGGCGACACTCACCAGCTCTGCGCCGCGCTGCGCCCAATCGTCCTGCAGATCCTGGAGCAAGCTGCGAAGCGTATCGGCACCCAATTCGTCATTGAACAGCACGCGCATCTCGCGCAGCGTCAGTGGCTGGGCCGAACAGATCAGGGCCGTTTCCAGGACGCGCTTGGCATCCGAGGTGTTCATCTTGTCGTGTTGAAGGAAAAGCCTGAGGAGGGCAAGGGTCGCAAAGGACCGGAGCGGGGACAGCCCGCGCTACCCGCGGCGCAGCCCCGATGCCGCAGCGGGTCGTCCCGCAGGCACAGCCGGGCGCGAGCTCCGTCCCGATACAGGAGTCGGGCCAGATTGTAGCCGAGCCCCCTCCCCTCAAACCTCGCCGCCCAACCCCCATGCGGTCAGCGCCGAAGCCAGGTCTGGCGGTGTCGCTGAGGCAAAGACCATGGGCGTCCCGGTCACCGGGTGGATGAACGCCAAACGGTATGCATGCAGGGCCTGACGCACCATGCCTGCCGCAGGCGCACCACCGTAGAGGGCGTCGCCTACCAGAGGGTGACCCAGATGGGCCATGTGCACCCGGATCTGGTGGGTGCGGCCAGTCCGCAAAGTGGCTCGGACGAGACAGCCCGCCTCGGTCCGTTCCCCCGGCCGACCGCCGGAGGCTTGGCCTGTGCCCTCGCCGGCTGGACGGCCTCCATGACCCAGGCAGTCAAACAGGGTGGAGGCCGCCTTGCCGCTCGCACGCGTCAGGTCGACCACCGCCATGCGCAGGCGGTTGACCGGGTCGCGGCCAACGGGCGCCTCCACCTCGCGCTGGGCTGGCCCTTGCCAGTGCCGATGAGCCAGGGCCAGGTACTGGCGCGAGACCTCACGCGCGGCAATGAGCCTGACCAGGGCGTCCATCGTCGTCCTGTCTCGGGCCACCACCATCAAGCCGCTGGTGTCCTTGTCAAGCCGGTGCACGATCCCGGCGCGCGGCAGCAGCGCCGCCCGAGGGTCGCGGGCCAAGAGACCATTGAGAAGGGTGCCACTCCAGTGACCTGGCGCCGGGTGGACGACCAAACCGGCGGGTTTGTCGATCACCAGCAAGTTCGGGTCCTCATGGACCACCACCAGGTCCATCGGCTCGGGCACGAAGGCCTGGCTCTGGGGTGTGGCCCGGAGCTCCACCTCCCCGGCCTGCCCGACGGTCACCTTCTGCGCGTTGCGGCTCGCCGGCTGGCCATTCAAACGCACCGCACCCTCGTCTACCAACTGTTGTAGATAGCTCCGGGAAAACTCGGGAACCAGAGCCACCAGGGCCCGGTCCAGGCGCTGACCGTGGAGTTCAGCCGGGATCACGAAGGCCCTCCATTCGCTGGCCGCTGACTGGTCTACACCCTCGCCCGCCTCATCGGCTCCTTCATCAGGCATGCTGCCTAGGGCAGCCCCGGCGGCGCCTTGGCGATCTCCGCCGAGGCGGCCGCCCGGTCTAGCTTCAAGGTCGGGACCAGAGGGGGTGGCCTCTATAATGGTTTGGTTCTTTTTCAAGAGTGAGCCTGCGCAATGCTGCGTGCGAAATTATCGACCCTTCGGCTGGCATGCGCGGTGGGTACCTTGGCCCTGGTCGCAGGCTGCAGCACCCTCAAGGACGATCCTACGACCCAGTGGAGCAACGAGAAGCTCTACGCGGAGGCGCGTGATGAAGCCAGCAACAACGCCTTCGACAAGGCCATCAGCTATTTCGAAAAACTCGAAGGACGCGCTGCTGGCACCCCTTTGGCCCAGCAAGCCCAGCTCGAAAAGGCCTTTACCCAGTTCAAGTCAAACGAACCAGCCCAGGCTCTGGCCACGCTCGACCGCTTCATGCGACTGCACCCGGCCAGTCCTGCGTATGACTATGCGCTCTACCTCAAGAGCCTGGTGAACTTCAATGAGAACGTGGGCTTGCTGGCACTGGTCGGACGCCAGGATTTATCCGAGCGCGACCAGAAGGCCGCCAAGGAGTCCTTTGAGGCCCTCAAGGAACTGGTAGACCGCTTTCCGAACTCGAAGTACGCGCCGGATGCCAAGGCCCGGATGGCCTACATCGTGAACTCGCTGGCCCAATACGAAATCCATGTGGCCCGCTACTATTTCTCTCGCGGCGCCCATGTCGCCGCCATCAGCCGGGCCCAGCAGGCTTTGGTTGACTACGAAGGCTCACCGGCCCAGGAAGAGGCGCTCTACATCCTCTACCGCGCCTACGATGCATTGGGCATGAAAGATCTGGCGAGCGACTCGCGCCGAATCCTCCAGAAGAACTACCCCAACTCGGACTTGATGCGGAGCGGTTTCCAGAAGGAAGGCTCTCCGTGGTGGAAGCTCTGGTAAGTCACCCTTCGGCGGCCTACTAGGCACCGGAGTCCGGGGTTCCTTGCGCCATCAGGTCCGTCAGGGCTGCCGCGTAGTCAGCCGGCGTCGCCAAGCGCCGCATCGGCGGCAAAGCCGCCAGCAGCCGGCGGCCATAGCCCATGGTCAGCAGGCGGTTGTCGCACACCACCAGTACCCCGCGGTCCTGCTCGCTGCGTATCAGGCGACCAGCGCCCTGCTTGAGAGCGACCGCGGCTTCGGGCAGGCTGTAATCGCCAAAGGCACTGCGGCCCTGCTGCTCGAGCCGACGAGAGCGCGCATCCACTAGCGGATCGCCCGGCGGAGGGAAGGGAAGCTTGTCAATCACCACGAGTTGCAGTGCGTCACCTGGTACGTCGACCCCCTCCCAGAACGAGGCCGAGGCCACCAGCACGCAACCGGGCTGGCCGTGGGCCTGTCCCTCGCGGAAGCGCTCCATCAACCGGCGCTTGGGCCACTGCCCCTGCACCAGGACTTCCACCGAAGGGTTCCCTTCAAAGTGCACTTGTAGGGCCTCGCCAATCGCCCGCAGGGCACGCAGGGTGGTGGTCAGCACCAGGGTGCGTCCTCCCAACCGCTGGGCACCCTGCGCTGCAATATCCGCGACGCGGTTGCTGTGCGTGGGGTCGCTTGGACGGGGAAGCCCCGGCGGCAGGTAGAGGCCCGCCTGCCGCCCGTAATTGAAAGGACTGCCGACACGCAGCACTTGCGCATCTTCCAGCCCGCAAGGCTCGGTGAACCAGCGCAGGCGCGGATCGTCGCCCAAGGTGGCGGAGGTGAAGATCCAGGCGCGGCGGGAGGGTTCGGGTTCGTAGCTCTCGTGGTCTGGCCGATCAGCCTGCACGACCTCGGGTGATTTGGAATGTGCGGGCGTGCTCTGGTCGTCATCAGACCAAGGCAGCCCGTCATCGGCGCCAGACTCTTGCGCACTGAGCCAGTCATCCAGGCCGGCATCGAGGTTGCCGGACGCAGTTCTGCGGCCGGGAGCACTGTCTGAAACATCGGATCGACCTGCACGGCCCAGCATCTTGCTGCGCACCGCGTCGGCGATGTCCAGCGGAGACTCCACCATGCGAAGCTGCTGGCCCAGATCGATCCACCGCACCGAGCCCGTCTCGCAGGGTCCGGCAAAGCGCCCCGCACGCTGGGCCAGGGCGGCCGCACGCTCATGGAGGCGCTGGAAGTCTGGCGCGATCTCGCTCACCGTGTCGAGCGCGTCCATCGCCGCCAGACACGCCTCGGCCACGTCGCGCAAGCCGTCGTCCCATGCCTGCGTATCGGTGCCCTCGGGGGTGGCGGTATTCCACGCCAGGCGGCCACCGCCTGCTCCCCTCCCCGCGGCAAGGCGCAGGTCGCGAGCGGCGCGCTCGACCTGCGACGCGACCTGCTGCCAGTCGACGAGCCCGCGCGCCAGTTGCAAGCCGGCACCGAGCAGGTCACGGCAGAAATCGAGCAGCTGGCTGGTGGCCAATTGCACCCCCAAGAACTGGACGCCGGTTTCGTTCAGCTGATGGGCCTCGTCGAAGATGGCCACCCGCACAGTGGGCAGCAGTTCAGCCATGCCAGACTCCCGCACTGCCAAATCGGCGAAGAACAGGTGGTGGTTCACCACCACCACATCGGCAGCCAGTGCCTCACGGCGCGCTGCATGCACATGGCAGCCCTTGAAGCCCGGGCACTGGGAGCCCAGGCAGTTCTCGCGGGTTGAGGTGACCAGTGGAATGACGGGAGATCGCTCGTCAAGGCCCGAAATTTCGGCCAGGTCGCCGGTGCGGGTGGACTGCGCCCAGGTCTCGATCCGGGCCAGGGTCTGCACGGCCCGCCGATCCGGCAGGTGGGCGTCCTCGCGGGCCAGCGCCAGACGGTGACTGCACAAATAGCTTGCCCGCCCTTTGAGCAGCGCAATCCGCAGGGCCAGGCCCAAGGCGTCGACCAGACGGGGTAGATCACGACCAAAGAGTTGGTCCTGCAGGGTCTTGGTCGCGGTGGACAGCAGCACCCGCTCGCCAGAAAGGAGCGCCGGCACCAGATAGGCAAAGGTCTTGCCCACGCCGGTACCGGCCTCGACGACCAGAGCGCCCCCGGTCTCAATCGTCTGCGCCACAGCCAGGGCCATCTCGGTCTGGGCCGCACGGGGCTGGAACTGTTCGGTCGTCCGGGACAGCACGCCACCCTCGGCAAAGACGGCGTCCACCCAGGCCTCTAGGCTATCGCGGGCGCTCCCGGCGTCCGTGCCAGCAGACCCGTCATCCGCAGCCAAGCGGCTCCGCGGCACCGGGGCCTGCGGACCGCCGGGTAAGCCGGCGGCTTGCTCGGTCATGCAGGTTCTTTCGGATCCAGGGCCAGCTCTAGCCTGGCGATCTGGTCGCGCAAGGCCAGGCGGCGTTTCTTGAGCCGGCGCAGGGTCAGGTCATCTCCGCCGCCCTGCGCCAGCGCGTGGTCGATCAGGGCGTCCAGATCGCCATGCTCCATGCGCAGCTCAATCAGCCGGCGCTGCGGCGAGTGCAGGTCAAAGGCAATGTCGGGCGGCAGGGCCATAGTCAGACTGTAGCGCGAGGCTGCCGCTTAACGGGGCGGCGGCAGGTCGCTCGCAGGTGGCTTGCTTCGGCCAGCCTGGCGCTGGCGAACCTCCGCCTTGTGTGCCTCCGCCTGGCGGACGCGCTCCTGGTGGGCAGCCGCGTTGGCACGCGCCTGCTCCGCACTGATACGGGCCGAAGCGGGCTTGGCCCGGGCTTGCTCCGTTTTGCCGGATGGGGCAGCTTTGGTCCGGGATTGCTCCGGGCTGCTGGAGGGAGCCGCTTTCGCACGGGCTTGCTCCGGGCCGTTGCTGGACGGGGCGGCCTGGCGAGCCTGGGACGGCCGCGCCCTGGGCGCCACCGCCATTGCGTCAGGAGCTGAAGCTCCAGGCTCCGCCGATCGGGCCTGCCGGGGGGTACCGCTCGGGCGCGGCCCGCTCGCCTTCGCGGCGGCGCGGGCCTCGCGGTTTTCCTGCTCCGAGGCGGCACGCGCTCGCCGTTCGGCGGCATCGGCCTCAGCATCAGAGGCCTTGCGCTCGAGCCGCAACATCTGCTCGCTGCTGCGATTCCGACGGTCCAGATCGTTCAGGACCCGCTCTTGGCGGTCCAACTCGGCCAATTGCACCTGCCATCGCCTGCGCACACCCTCCACACAGCCAGTGACTACGAACCGGGTCCGGCACTCGTCTTCTTCTTGGCTGAGAGCCTGAGTCACGCGATCACGTTCGGCCTTGAGCCGTACTCGCTCAGCGGTCAGATCCAGCCCGCTGACAACTTGGCCCGAGGCTCCGACCACAGAGAGGACAGCCAAGCTGGCGAACAGCACGTGACGCAGCGGGCGCATCAAGTGCAAGGGCCTGGGACGACTCAACGCAAACACGGCACTCATGTGAGCCGAGTGTCGACCACCCGCCGCTCCTCGGCCATGAATTCGGCCGACTGCATTTCGTTCAGACGGGACGCGGTGCGCGGAAACTCATGCGACATCGGCCCCTGGGTATAAAGCTGCTCGGGCGGTACCGCAGCGGACATGATCAGCTTGACCCGTCGGTCGTAGAGCACATCCACCAGCCAGGTGAAGCGCCGGGCCTCCGAGGCCATGCTCACTGGCATCTGCGGTACGTTGGACAACAGCACTGTGTGGAACTGGCTCGCGATCTCGAGGTAGTCGTTCTGTGAGCGCGGCCCTCCGCACAGAGCGCGAAAATCAAACCACACCAGGCCGCCGGCTTTGCGCAAGGACTGGATCTGGCGGCCTTCGATGTGCAGCACCGGGGACTCGTCCCGGGCCTCGGCCAGCTGGCTGAAAGCGGCGTTCATTGCAGCGTCTGCGTGCGGCCCCAGGGGGGTGTGATAGAGCTGAACGCGTTCGAGGGTGCGGCGTCGGTAATCGGTGCCGTTGTCGACGTTCAGGACTTCGAGCCGCTCGTTCAGGAGCGCAATCGCCGGCAGGATGCGGTCTCGGTGGAGGCCGTTGGGGTAGAGGTCGTCGGGCCGGAAGTTGGAGGTGGTGACAAAGCCCACACCGTTTGCGAACAGCGAATCCAGCAGCCGGTGCAAGATCATTGCGTCGGTGATGTCGGCCACATGAAATTCGTCAAAGCAGATGAGGCGGTAACGCTTGGAGATGCGTTCGCCCAGGACCTGCAAGGGATTTTGTGTGCCCTGCATCTCGGCAAGCTCGCGGTGCACCTCACGCATGAACTCGTGGAAGTGCAGCCGGGTCTTGCGCTTCAACGGGACCGCGTTGAAGAAGCAGTCCATGAGGAAGCTCTTGCCGCGCCCCACCCCGCCGAACATGTAGACCCCGCGGGGGATAGCAGGCCGGTTGATCAACTTCTTGAGTGCATTGGAGCGAGCGCTCTTGAAATGCGCCCAATCCTGGGCGCAGCGCTCCAGCGCGGCCACCGCGCGCAACTGCGCGGGGTCGCTCTGATAGCCCCGCGTGCTCAGCTCGGCCTCGTAGGCCGCCCGTACGCCGGTGACAGGGGGAACTGCACTCACCTTGCGGCCGCGGCGATGCTGCGCGCGCTCAGAAGTTGAGCGTGCGCTTGTCCACCGCCAGCGCGGCCTCTTTGGTGGCCTCCGAAAGCGACGGGTGGGCGTGGCAGATGCGGGCGATGTCCTCGCTAGACGCACGGAACTCCATGGCGACCACCGCCTCGGCGATCAGCTCGGAGGCCATGGGACCCACGATGTGAACGCCCAGGATCTCGTCGCTGGCGGCATCGGCCAGGAACTTGACCATGCCGGTGGTGTCGCCCAGTGCGCGGGCGCGGCCGTTGGCCAGGAAGGGAAAGGTGCCGGCCTTGTACTTGACGCCGTCGGCCTTAAGCTGCTGCTCGGTGCGGCCGACCCAGGCGATCTCGGGGCTGGTGTAGATCACCCAGGGAATGGTGTTGAAGTTGACATGGCCATGCTGTCCGGCAATGCGCTCGGCCACCGCCACACCCTCTTCTTCGGCCTTGTGCGCCAGCATCGGGCCCCGCACCACATCGCCCACCGCCCAGACGCCGGGCAGGTTGGTGCGGCAGTCGGCGTCGACAACGATGGCGCCGCGCTCGTCAAGCTGCAGGCCTACGCTTTCGGCATTGAGGCCGATGGTGTTGGGCACGCGGCCGATGGACACGATCAGCTTGTCGGCCTCAATCGCCTGCGCCTCGCCCTTGGCGTTGGTGTAGGCCACCGACACGCCCTTGGCGCCGTTCTTGATTTCGCCGACCTTCACGCCCAGCTCAATCTTCAGGCCCTGCTTGTCAAAGGCCTTTTTGGCCTCTTTAGCGATTTGCTCGTCGACTGCGCCCAGGAAAGTGGGCAGGCCTTCGAGGATGGTGACCTCGGCGCCCAGGCGGCGCCAGACCGAGCCCATTTCGAGGCCGATCACGCCAGAGCCGATCAGGACCAGCTTCTTGGGGACTGCTTCGATGCGAAGCGCGCCGTCATTGGACAGCACATTCTTCTCGTCGAAAGGCACGCCCGGCAGCGCGCGGGCGTTCGAGCCGGTGGCCAAAATGACCTGCGTGGCGACCAAGGTCTCTTCAGCGGCACCTGCGACTTTAATCTCGTAGCCGCCCTCGGCAGCCTTCACGAAGCTGCCGCGACCATGGAAGAAGGACACCTTGTTCTTTTTGAGCAGATACAGGATGCCGTCGTTGTTCTGCTTCACGACGGCGTCCTTGCGGGCCAGCATCTTGGCCACGTCTATCTTCACATCCTTGGCGGTGATGCCATGGTCTGCGAAATGGTGGTTGGCGTGGTCAAAGTGCTCGGACGATTGCAGCAGCGCCTTGGACGGAATGCAGCCCACGTTGGTGCAGGTGCCGCCGGGGGCCGGGCCGCCCTTGTCGTTTTTCCACTCGTCGATGCAGGCCACGTTCATGCCCAATTGGGCCGCGCGGATGGCCGCGATGTAGCCACCTGGGCCACCGCCGATGACGATGACGTCGAATTGCTTGCTCATTTGAATTCCTTATTTGTCATGAAGTCATGAAGATTGCGTAGCGAGCGGCGCGAGGTCGGGTCGAGCAGCGGAGCCGTACTCCCGTACGGCGAGCAGCGCAGGCTCGAGATCGCGTCGCGCAGTAGCAAGATTCCTGGCTTCAGATGTCGAACAGGAGACGGGCCGGGTCTTCCAGCGCTTCCTTCATCGCCACCAGGCCCAGCACGGCTTCGCGGCCGTCGATGATGCGGTGGTCGTAGGACATGGCGAGGTAGTTGATCGGACGCACCACCACCTGCCCGTTCTCGACGACGGCGCGGTCCTTGGTGGCGTGCACGCCCAGGATGGCCGACTGCGGCGGGTTGATGATGGGGGTGGACAGCATCGAGCCAAACACGCCGCCATTGGAGATGGAGAACGTGCCGCCGGTCATTTCTTCGATGCCCAGCTTGCCGTCGCGCGCCTTGTTGCCGTACTCAGCGATCTTCTTCTCGATGTCGGCAAAAGACATTTGGTCGGCATTGCGCAGGATGGGCACCACCAGACCACGGGGCGAACCCACGGCGATACCGATGTCGAAGTAGCCGTGGTAGACGATGTCATTGCCGTCGACGCTGGCGTTGAGCACCGGGTACTTTTTCAGGGCGTGGACGGCGGCCTTCACGAAGAAGGACATGAAGCCAATCTTCACCCCGTGCTCCTTCTCGAACTTGTCCTGGAAGCGCTTACGCATCTCCATCACCGGCGCCATGTTGACCTCGTTGAAGGTGGTCAGGATGGCATTGCTCGATTGGGATTGCAGCAGGCGCTCGGCGACGCGGGCGCGCAGTCGGCTCATGGGCACGCGCTGTTCGGGGCGGCTGCCTAGGTCGGGCGTGGCGGGGCCGGCCACCTGGGGCAAGGCCGCCTTGGGCGCCACCGAGACAGGAACCGACGGCGCCACGGCCTTGGCAGGGCCAGCGGCCACGGCCGACAGGACGTCGCCCTTGGTCACCCGGCCGTCCTTGCCGGAGCCGGCAACCGAGCCGGCAGCCAGCTGGTTGTCGGCCATCAGCTTGGCTGCGGCAGGCATGGCCACGCCAGCCATCGATCCGCCGGCGGCGGGTGCCGCTGCGGCAGCAGCAGGGGCAGCAGCGGGCGCTACAACTGCGGCGGGAGCCGCCGCGCCGGCCTTGCCTTCGCTGTCGATCCGGGCGATGACCTGCTCGGCCACCACGGTGCCGCCGTCGGCGATCAGGATCTCGGCCATCACGCCGGCACTGGGCGCGGGTACTTCGAGGACGACCTTATCGGTCTCGATCTCAATCAGGATCTCGTCCTGGGCCACGGCCTCACCGGGCTTTTTCTTCCAGGACAGCAGGGTCGCTTCGGCGACAGATTCGGACAGTTGCGGAACCTTTACTTCAACGATAGCCATTTTTTTATTCCTTGAATCTGGGCGCACTTGGATGCGCAAACAGGGTTATTTGGTCAGAACAAAGCCCTTGAGCTTGGCAAACGCGGCGTCGATCAACGCCTTCTGCTGGTCCTGGTGCAGGTGCGCGTAGCCCACTGCCGGCGAGGCGGAGGCGGCGCGGCCGGCATAACCCAGCTTCTGTCCCTCGTGCATGTTCTCGTGGATGTTGTGCTGAATGAAGAACCAGGCGCCCTGGTTCTGCGGCTCGTCCTGGCACCAGACCACGTCGGTGGCATTGGGGTACTTCTTGAGCTCGGCGGCGAAGGCCTTGTGCGGGAAGGGATAGAGCTGCTCCACGCGGACGACAGCCACGTCGTCGCTGCCCTTTTCCTCGCGCCGCTTGACCAGGTCGTAGTAGACCTTGCCCGAGCAGGCGATGACGCGCTTGACTTTGTCGGCCTTGAGCTCCTTGACCTCGCCAATCACCGTCTGGAAGCCGCCCTTGGTGAACTCGGACAGGGGCGAGGTTGCCTCCTTGTTGCGAAGCAGCGACTTGGGGGTGAAGATGACCAGCGGTTTGCGCAGATCACGCACCATCTGCCGACGGATCACGTGGAAGATCTGGCTGGCGGTGGTGGGCTGGACGATGCCCATATTGGTGTCTGCCGCCAGTTGCATGAAGCGCTCGACGCGCGCCGAACTGTGCTCCGGGCCCTGGCCCTCATAGCCATGGGGCAGCATCAGGGTGATGCCGTTGACGCGGCCCCACTTGACCTCTCCCGAGGCAATGAACTGGTCGATCACCACTTGGGCACCGTTGGCGAAATCGCCGAACTGCGCCTCCCAGATCACCAGGGTGTTGGGTTCAGCGGAGGCGTAGCCGTACTCAAAGCCCAGCACCGCCTCCTCGGACAGGATGGAGTCGATGACTTCAAACGGCGCCTGATTGTCGGCTACGTTCTGCAGCGGCACATAGGTGCCGGTGTCCCAGCGCTCACGGTTCTGGTCGTGAATGACAGCGTGGCGGTGGGTGAAGGTGCCTCGGCCACTGTCCTCACCGGACAGGCGCACCGGGTAGCCCGAGGCCACCAGGGAGGCGAATGCCATGTGCTCGCCCATGCCCCAGTCGACATTGGTCTCGCCGCGCCCCATGGCGGCCCGATCTTCCAGCACCTTCTTGACGAGGTTGTGCGGCGTGACATGGGCTGGAATGGTGGTGATCTTCTGGCCCAGCCGCTTCCACTCGGCCAGGGGCAGCGCAGTGTCGGCGCTGTCGGTCCACTTCTTGCCCACGAAGGGCGCCCAGTCGACTGCGTGCTTGCTCTTGAAGTTGGTGAGGACGGGGTCAATCGTGTGCTTGCCCGCGTCCATGGCGGCGCGGTAGGTCTTGACCATGCCATCCGGGCCATCCGCCTGCAGCACGCCCTGGGCGACCAGCTTGTCGCCATAGAGCTTGCGAGTGCCGGGGTGCGCGCTGATTTTCTTGTACATCAGCGGCTGGGTGAGCGCGGGGGTGTCCTGCTCGTTGTGGCCGAGCTTGCGGAAACAGATGATGTCGACCACCACGTCCTTGCGGAACTCCATGCGGTACTCGAGCGCGAGCTGCGTGGCCAGCACCACCGCCTCAGGGTCGTCGCCGTTGACGTGCAGCACCGGCGACTCCACGCCCTTGACGATGTCGGTGCAATACAGCGTGGAGCGCAGGTCACGCGGGTCCGAGGTAGTAAAGCCGATCTGGTTGTTGATGATCAGGTGCACCGTGCCGCCGGTGGTGTAGCCACGGGTGGCTGCCAGGGCCAGAGTTTCTTGGTTGACGCCCTGCCCTGCGAAGGCAGCATCGCCGTGGACCAGCACCGGGAGCACTTCCTTGCCGAGCGGGTCGCCACGGCGGTCCATGCGGGCGCGTACGCTGCCCTCGACCACCGGGTTGACGATCTCGAGGTGCGAAGGGTTGAAGGCCAGTGACAGATGGACCGGACCGCCGCGTGTAGAGATGTCCGAGCTGAAGCCCTGGTGGTACTTCACGTCACCGGCGGGCAAATCCTCGGGGGCGGTGTGGTCGAACTCGGCAAACAGGTCGCCGGGCATCTTGCCCAAGGTGTTGACCAGCACGTTCAGCCGGCCGCGATGGGCCATGCCGATCACGATCTCTTGCACGCCTTTTTCGCCCGCGAGCTGAATGAGCTCATCCATCGAGGCGATGAAGGACTCGCCGCCTTCGAGCGAAAAGCGCTTCTGGCCGACGTACTTGGTGTGCAGGTAGCGCTCCAGGCCCTCGGCCGCAGTGAGGCGGTCGAGAATCTGCTTCTTACGCTCAGTTGTAAAAACAGGCTTGCTGCGGATGGACTCGAGCTTTTGCTGCCACCAGCGCTTCTCGGTCTGGTCGGTGATGTACATGTACTCGGCGCCCACCGTGCCGCAGTAGGTCTCGCGCAGTGCGTTGAGCAGCTCGCGCAGGCTCATCGTGTTTTTGCCGAAGAAGGTGTTCGAGGTGTCGAACACGGTCTCCTGGTCGGCGTCGGCGAAACCGTAGAAGGAGGGCTCCAGCTCGGGAATCGCGGGCCGCTCGGTGCGCTTCAAGGGGTCGAGGTCGGCCCAGCGCTGGCCCACGTTGCGGTAGGCGGCAATGAGCTGCTGCGCGGCGGTGCGCTTGCGGCCCATTTCAGCATCGGCGCTGGCCATGACGACCCGGGTACCGCCTTGTTTGGCGCGCTCAGCAAAGGCGTTGACAACAGGGAGGTGGGGGACGTCCTTGGTGTCCGTGCCGTCGACGGCCGGGACATGCTGCAGGGCGTCGAAGTACTCGCGCCAGTTGTCCGGCACGCTACCCGGATTGGCAAGGTAATTTTCGTACATCTCCTCGACATACGGGGCGTTGCCCCCGAAGAGGTACGTGCTGCCCTGGTAGGCAGCGTAGACGTTCGTCTCGCTCATATCTCGCTACTTTCTGCCCCCCTTTAGGGAGCATCTGCTGGTTGCAAAAACCTTCCGCGGCACGGCTGAACCGGTTGGCGGATGCGACTGTGGCTGGAAGGACCAAAGTGTCAGCGCGATTGTGCCACTGAAGTGTGACAGGGCGCGGCGCTTTCCGCGTACCTGCACCCAGGGTGGCTCGCCATGTACTCCTAAAGAATCAACCGGCCAGAACCAGGTCCTTGATCTGCTGGAGCGTACCGGGGTCCTCGATGGTGGTCAGGTCTCCGGGGTCGCGGCCTTCGCAAACCGCCTGGATAGCGCGGCGCAGCAACTTGCCGCTGCGGGTCTTGGGCAGCAGGCTCACGAAGCGCACCCGCGAAGGGCGGGCGACCGCGCCAAGCTGGCCGTCGACCACCTTCATGATCTCCCCTTCGAGCTTCATACGGGCAAGCTCATCGGGTACTGCCGCCGGGTCGCGCAGAACAACGAAGGCCATCGCCACCTGCCCCTTGACCGTATCGGCGACGCCGACGACGGCGACCTCGGCCACCGCCGGATGGCTGGAGATGCTCTCCTCGATTTCACGGGTGCCCAGTCGGTGGCCTGCCACATTGATGACGTCGTCAGTGCGGCCCAGAATGAAGAAGTAGCCGTCGGCGTCGCGAATGCCCCAGTCGAAGGTGTTGTAGACCATCTTGCCGGGGATGGACTCCCAATACGTCTTTTTGTAGCGGGCATCGTCACGCCAGATGGTCTGCATGAAGCCCGGTGGCGTGGGCGATTCGATCACCACCACGCCTTTTTCGTTGGGTTGCGTGAGCTCTTCGCCGGTCGTCTCGTGAACAACCTTGGCGCGCCAGCCATACATGGGCACGCCCGGGCTGCCAAACCGGGAGGCCTTCTTCTCGACCCCGTTGGCAATCGTGAGAATGGGCCAGCCGGTCTCAGTTTGCCAATAGTTGTCGATGATCGGCACGCCCAGGGCGTCGTTGATCCAGCGTGCGGTCGGCTCGTCGAGCGGCTCGCCAGCCAGGAAAAGTGCCTTGAGGGTGGACAGGTCGTACTTCTTGAGGAAGGCGGGGTCATGCTTCTTCAACACGCGGACCGCAGTGGGCGCGCTGAACATCACGCTGACCTTGTACTTCTCGACCAGGCTCCACCAGACACCCGCATCCGGGCGGATCGGCAAGCCCTCGTAGAGGATGGTGGCCATGCCGCCGATCAGCGGGCCGTAGACGATGTAGCTGTGGCCCACGACCCAGCCGATGTCGCTGGTGCAAAAGTAGGTGCCGCCAGGCTCGCCCATCATGACGTGCTGCATGCTGGCCGCCAGGGCCACCGCATAACCGCCCACGTCGCGCTGCACACCCTTGGGCCTGCCGGTGGTCCCACTGGTGTACATCGTGTAGCTGATGTCGGTGGCATCCACCCACTCGCAGGGCACCTGCACGCCCGCGCATTCCTGGGCCATCTGGCTCCAGTGATGGTCACGGCCGGCGACAGACGCAAACTTCTCCAGTCCGCGGTCGACCATCAACACCGACTCGGGCTTGTGCGCAGACAGGCGAATCGCTTCATCGAGCAAAGGTTTGTAGGGCACCACCTTGCCACTGCGGGAGCCAGCGTCAGCGCTCACGATGACCTTGGGCGATGCGTCCTCGATGCGCGTGGCAAGAGACACCGAAGCGAAGCCGCCGAACACCACCGAGTGGATGGCGCCAAGGCGGGCGCAGGCCAACATGGCGAACACCGCTTCGGGAATCATGGGCATATAGATCAGGACCCGGTCGCCCTTGACCACTCCCAGCGTCTTGAGCATCGCGGCGGCAAGCTGTACCCGCTCGTGGAGTTGCGCAAAGGTATAGGTTTCCTCGACGCCGGTCTCGGTCGAGACGTGAATCAGGGCGGCCTGACTGGCACGGTCCTTTAGGTGACGGTCCACTGCGTTGTGGCACAGGTTGGTCTTGCCACCAACAAACCAGCGCGTGAAGGGGGCTTGGTCGTTGTCCAGAATGCGCTGGGGCGGGGTTTGCCAATCGATGAGCCGGGCCTGCTCGGCCCAGAAGGCCTCGGGCTGGTCCACCGACTGCCGGTAGAAGTCCTCGTACTTGCTCATATTGCTCTCCTCGGGTCCTTGTTGTCTCTCTCCCCCCGCGCCCTGTATCTAGGCATGGGGCGGGCACTACTTGATCAGGGCGAGCGCCTCCTTGAAGCGCGGGTGGCGGCTGTCGCCCAGCCACTCAAAAGCCACCATCTCGGTGGTGACCAGCTCGCAGCCGGCGCCGGCCAGGCGGTCGAAGGCGGCGTCGCGGTTGCGTTCGGTGCGCGAGCCACAGGCGTCGGTGACCACCCAGACCTCGAACTCCTCCTCCAGCAGCTGCAGGGCGGTCTGCAGCACGCAGACATGGGCCTCGCAGCCAGCAAGTACCACGCTGCCCCGCTCGGGCGCAGCCTCCACCGGCTTTTGCAGGTGGCGCGGCAGGCTACGAGAGTTGCCGCGCGGCGCTGCGGCGGGAGGCCGTAGACGGGGCATCAGCTCAGCGCCGGCACCAAACGCGAACTTGGGAAGGACGGTGGCAAGCAAGCTGCGAAGCGGCTGCGTGGTCGGCCCCAGACCCACAGGGTTTTGCTCGGTGGCCAGCACGGGCACCTCGAGCAAGGCTGCCAGCCGGGCGAGCCGCTGCGCATTGAGAAGAACCGCGGGCGCGTCGGCGATCGCGGGCATGAGCCGTTGCTGGTAATCAACCAGCACCAGGGTGGAGTCAGAAGCGTCTAGGAGCATCGGGCCGGATTGGAGCCGCCCGCGCTGTCTCCGAACTGACACGGCCCGTCAGAAGGAGACAGACGCCGGCCGTAGGAGAGCCGTTCGCCGGCAGGCAAGACCCGCAGCAAGCGCCCCCGTGGGTTGTCTGTCAGCAGGTAGATCCAGCCGTCGGGCCCCTGGCGAACGTCCCGGATGCGGTCCCCCTCGGCCAGATCGTCGCGAGCCTCGCTGCGCACACGGCCGCCCTCCAGTTGCAGGCGGACCAGACGCCCGAACTTGAGTGAGCCGATGAAGAGTTGCCCCTTCATCGCTGCCCCGTAGCGGTCGCTGGTGAGAAAGGCCATGCCCGAGGGCGCAATGGAGGGAACCCAGAAGTGCAGCGGCGGCTCCATCCCGGCCTGCGCGGTCAGGCCCTGGCCGATTTTTCCGCCGCCGTACTGCTCGCCATGGGTGATGACCGGCCAACCGTAGTTGCGACCGGGTTGGGGCAGGTTGACCTCGTCGCCGCCCTGCGGCCCGTGCTCACTGGTCCACAGGCGTCCATCCACCCCGAGCGTGGCGCCCTGGGGATTGCGATGCCCCAGGCTCCAGATCTCCGGACGGGCACCGGCCTGCCCCATGAAGGGGTTACCGGGCGCAGGCGCTCCGTCCCGGGTGAGCCGGACCACCTTGCCCAGGTGGTTGTCGAGGCGTTGGGCGTCGTCGGCCCGCAGGTACCGCTCGCCCATAGCCAAAAACAGCATTCCCTCGCGGTCCTGAACGATACGGCAGCCAAAGTGCAGCCGGCTGGCCACTTTGGGTTGCTGGCGGAAAATCACGGTCAGCGCCTCCAGCCGCTGGCCGTCGCCAGATAGCCGGGCACGGGCCAGGGCTGTCCCGTTGACCGCGCCCGCCTGCTCGGCAAAACACAAGTAGAGCGTCCTCTCCCACCGGCTGCCTGGCTGCGAGAAGTCGGCATCCAAGGCCAGGTCGAGCAAGCCGCCCTGCCCTTGCGCGAGGACGGCTGGCAGGCCCTGGATCGGCGGACCGACCCTGCCGTCGGCCTCTATCAGACGCAGCCGGCCGGGGCGCTCGGTGACCAGAAACCGCCCCTCCGGCAGAAAAGCCAAGGCCCAAGGGTATTCAAGTCCCTGTGCAACAGTCTGGGCGCGCAGCGGTGACACGCTCGATGGCGTGCCAGTCGCCACCTGCGCGTGCGCGAGTCCCGTGCCGGTCGCGTGGAGGAGGAAGAGCGCCAGAGCCAGTTGAACCACGGCACCGAGTGCCCGTCTGAGAAAGCGGGACTGGCTCGAGTGCTCAGGCAGCCCAAAACTGCAAGCCCGGTCACTTGGCTGGCAAGGTGCGACTGCAGCGGCAAGACATAGCATGGGCACGATTATGAACATCGTATGCGCCTCGACCATCACGCCCCCGCACGAAAAACCACTGGCAGATCAAGCAGTTACCCCTTCCCGGCTGAAATGACCGGACGCCGGACAGTGGTAAGCTCATGCCCATGAAGAGACCCTCCGACCACTTGGCTGCGCTCGGGCTGGCCCTGGGCTTGGCGCTGGCCCTGTCGGCCGCGCCTGCCTTGGCTGCGCCCACTGTCCAGCCGGGTTCGGCGGGCGCGGCGTCCGAGGACGACTTGGGGCGGCTTCTGGCCGAGCGCGGCCTGATCGGTACCCTGGGGCAGGCCGGCCTGGCCGTCCGCAACCAGACCTCCGAGCTGGTCCTCAATGCCATGGGGTTTTTGGGGGTCCCGTACAAGCGGGGGGGCACCACGGTCGAGACCGGCTTTGACTGCAGTGGTTTTGTTCGTGCCATCTTTGAGCAGACCGCGGGCATGGTCCTGCCACGGCGCGCCAAAGAGCAGGCGGCGGCCACCGAGGTGATCGACAAGCGGGACCTCAAGCCCGGCGACCTGGTGTTCTTCAACACCATGAAAAAAGCCTTCAGCCATGTGGGCATCTATGTCGGTGACGGCAAGTTCATCCATGCCCCCAAGCCTGGGGCCGAAGTTCGGGTGGAAGACATGGCCGGCAGCTACTGGGTGCGCCGCTTTGACGGCGCACGCCGGGTGCTCACCTCCGCCCCGGCAGCCGATGCCGCACCGTCTGTCGCACGCTAAGGCCGCAGGTCACGGGCGGGTCCGCTCGGTATGGCTGTGACGCGCGGATCCCATGCAGACGCCCGCAGAGGCCGCGGGGGCCGTCTGAGGGTCCTCGATTCTTGAGGCCTAACCGTGGGGCTTGTTATTTTCGCGGTGGCGGAAGATCGGTGCAGGTGCCGTGGGCAGCCTCTGCCGCCATGCCAATGCTCTCGCCCAGGGTCGGGTGCGGGTGAATGGTCTTGCCGATATCCACCTCGTCCGCGCCCATCTCGATGGCCAGGGCCACCTCACCAATCATGTCGCCAGCATGCATACCAACGATGCCGCCACCCAGGATGCGGCCACTGGTCGCGTCGAACAACAGCTTGGTGAAGCCCTCATCACGGCCATTGGCAATGGCCCGGCCGGAGGCGCTCCAGGGGAACAAGCCCTTCTTGATCGCAACGCCTTGGGCCTTGGCCTGATCCTCAGTGAGACCCACCCAGGCCACCTCGGGGTCGGTATAGGCCACGCTGGGGATCACTCGGGCGTCAAAAGCGACCTTCTCGCCGGCAGCGGCCTCGGCCGCCACATGGCCCTCATGCACCGCCTTGTGCGCTAGCATCGGCTGGCCGACCACGTCGCCTATGGCGAAGATGTGCGGGACATTGGTGCGCATCTGCAGGTCTACCGGAATGAAGCCCCGATCACTGACTGCCACGCCGGCCTTGTCGGCACCGATCTTGAGACCGTTGGGTGAGCGCCCCACCGCTTGCAGCACCAAGTCATAGACCTGCGGCTCCTTGGGCGCGCCCTCGCCTTCAAAACGGACCAGGATGCCGTCCTTCGTGACCTCGGCGCCCACTGTCTTCGTTTTCAACATGATGTTGTCAAAGCGCGGCGCGTTCATCTTCTGCCAGACCTTGACCAGATCGCGGTCTGCGCCCTGCATCAGGCCATCCATCATCTCGACCACATCCAGACGCGCGCCGAGGCTGGAGTACACGGTTCCCATCTCCAGGCCGATGATGCCGCCACCGAGGACCAGCATGCGTTTGGGAACGCTGGCCAGCCCCAGGGCGCCCGTCGAGTCGACCACCCGCGGGTCCTTCGGCATGAAGGGCAGGCGCACCGCCTGCGAGCCGGCGGCGATGATGGCCTGCTTGAACTGGAGGGTCTGGGTTTTGCCGGTCTTTTCCTGGCCGTCGCCGGTGGTCTCTTCCACGCTCAGGTGGAAGGGATCGAGGAAGGTCCCGTAGCCGCGCACTACTGTCACCTTGCGCATCTTGGCCATCGCGGCCAGACCACCGGTGAGCTTGCCCACCACCTTGCCCTTGTGGGCGCGCAGCTTGTTCAGGTCGACCTGCGGCTTGCCAAAGCTCACGCCCAGGGACTCAAAGTGGGACACCTCGTCCATCACCGCCGCCACGTGCAGCAAGGCCTTGGAGGGAATACAGCCCACGTTGAGGCAGACGCCACCCAGGGTGGCGTAACGCTCGACCAGCACCACCTTCATGCCGAGGTCGGCGGCGCGGAAGGCGGCCGAATAGCCACCGGGGCCACCGCCCAGGACCAACATGTCACACACCAGATCGGCGCCGCCTGCATAGCTGGCGGCTGGGCCGGCGACAGCCACCGATGCTGCGGAGGCGACGGTCACGGCGGGTGACGACACAGAAGGCGACGCAGGGGCGGAGGCACTGGCGGGCGCATGGCTGATGGGGGCGTTGCCAGCGGCAGGGCCTGCCACCGCGGAGGACCCTTCAGCCACTTCCATCAGCACCAGCACCGAGCCCTCGGCGACCTTGTCTCCGAGCTTGACCCGCAGTTCCTTGACCACGCCAGCATGGGTGGAGGGAATCTCCATCGAGGCCTTGTCGGACTCCACGGTGACCAGGGACTGCTCGAGCTTGACCGAGTCGCCGGGCTGCACCAGCAACTCGATGACGGCGACTTCACTGAAGTCGCCGATGTCCGGCACTTTCACTTCGACCAGGCTCATGATTGTTTTTCCTTGGATTTAAGTGTGAACACGTCCCACGGCCCCGCCGAGTTGCGGTCGAACTCGCAGCCGGCGGCCAGGCCAGCGACGGCCACTTCGCGTGCTGACTTGGCTTTGCCATGGACAGCGTGCATCGCGCCCAGGGCAAAGCTGCGGCCGGAGCCGATACTCCAGTACTCTTTGAACTCAAACACCTCGCGGTAGCTGTAGAGGCCGTAGATGCCCGAGGCATTGGCGATCAGCACGCTGAACTGGCTGGATTCGTAGGGGTCATGGTCTTCCTCCTTGGTCTGAAGGAAGAAGTTGTCCTTGAGGTAAGGGTGCAGCTTGGTGAAGGTGTCAAACACCTCCGACTTGCTCCCGAATTGCAGCGTCTCCTGGGGCAGCGTCGCCAAGGCCTTGCGCAGCACCGGAAAGTGCGCCACGGTCCCTGCCATACCGATATAGCTGGGGCCGGCCTCGGTATCGACGCGGAAGATCTTGCTGTTGTCCTCGAGCCTGTGGCTCAGACGCGTGTCGCCGAAGGTCACCAGGGTGTCGGCAGCAATCGCGACCTGGCCATTCTTGCGGACGACGACGACAGTGGTCATGGCTCAGTCTCGGTGGGTGAGGCTCAGAGCAGCACCCGGCGGAAGTCCGCCAGCACCTGGCCTAGGAAGGCGTTAAAGCGCGCCGCAGACGCGCCGTCGATCACCCGGTGGTCCCACGACAGCGACAGCGGCAGCATGAGGCGAGGCTGGAACTGCTTGCCGTCCCAGACCGGCTCGGTCTGGCTCTTGCAGACACCCAAAATCGCCACCTCGGGGGCATTGATGATGGGCGTGAAGTAACGCCCGCCAATCCCACCCAGCGAGGAGATGGTGAAGCCCGCGCCCTGCATGTCAGCGGGACCGAGCTTTCCCTCCCGGGCCTTCTTGGCCATGTCGGACATCTCCTGGCTGATCTGCAAGATGCCCTTTTTGTCGGCGTCTTTGATGACTGGTACCACCAGGCCATTGGGCGTATCCGCCGCGAAGCCGATATGGAAGTACTGCTTGAAGACCAGCTGCTCCCCGTCCAAGCTGCTGTTGAACTCGGGGAACTTCTTGAGCGCGGCCACACAGGCCTTGATCAGGAAGGCCAGCATGGTGATCTTGATGCCGGACTTCTCGTTCTCCTTGTTCATCTGAACGCGGAAGGCCTCTAGCTCGGTGATGTCGGCGTCATCGTGGTTGGTGACATGGGGAATCATCACCCAGTTGCGGTGCAGGTTGGCGCCACTGATCTTCCTGATGCGCCCGAGGTCCTTGCGCTCCACGGGCCCGAACTTGGCGAAGTCGACCTTCGGCCAGGGCAGCAGGCCCAAGGCCTCGCCGCCGCCGGCACCGCCCTTGGCCGTGGCCGCCTTCGTGCTGGCCGCACCGCTCATCACGGCCTTGGTGAAGGCCTGAACATCTTCCTGGGTGATACGGCTCTTGGGCCCAGAGCCCTTGACCTCGTCCAGCGGCACGCCGAGTTCGCGCGCAAACTTGCGCACCGACGGAGAGGCATGAGGCAATGCACCGGTAGGCGCGCCGGGCTGATGCTGCGGCAGGGACGCGGTAGGTGCCAGGCGCTCGGGGGCCGGCGCGGGCGTTGCCGCTGGCGGTGGTGTGGCAGCTACTGGGCTCGCGGCTGCAGGCATGGACGGCGTAGCTGTCGGTGCCGCCGGAGGCGCCGAAGGTACCGTGGCCGCCGGGGCAGCCGGGGCGGCCGCGCCTTCGAGCAGCAAGACCAGGTCTCCGATGTTGAGCTTGTCACCCAGCTTGACCTTGAGCTCCTTGACCACGCCGGCAGCCGCCGACGGGATTTCCATCGAGGCCTTGTCGGACTCGACGGTGATCAGGGATTGTTCGACCTTGACGGTATCACCGGGTTTGACGAGCAGTTCTATCACCGCCACGTCCTTGAAATCCCCGATATCGGGGACCTTTACTTCGATCAGCGCCATTTGCGTGTTCTCCGTTCTTGTTCAGGCTCGCCGCGCGCTCAGGCGTACAGCGGGTTCACCCGGTCGGTCTTGATGCCGTACTTCTGGATCGCCTCGGCCACCTTGGTCGCTGGCACCACGCCCTCGTCACAAAGGGACTTGAGGGTGGCGACCACGATGTAGTGGCGGTTGATCTCGAAGTGCTCGCGCAGCTTGCTGCGGAAGTCGCTGCGGCCAAAACCATCGGTACCCAGCACCTTGTAGCTGCGGCCCTTGGGCATGTAGGGGCGAATCTGCTCGGTGTACGCCTTGATGTAGTCGGTCGAGGCGATCACCGGCCCGGCGCTCTTTTCCAGCTGCTGGGTGACAAAGGGCACACGGGCCTTCTCCGTCGGGTGCAACAGGTTCCAGCGCTCGCAGTCCTGGCCCTCGCGTGCGAGTTCGTTGAAGCTAGGGCAACTCCAGACGCTGGCCGAAACGCCCCAGTCCTTCTCGAGGATTTCTTGGGCCGCCAGGGACTCACGCAAGATCGAGCCAGAGCCCAGAAGTTGCACCTGCTGCTTGCCCTTACCACCTGCCTTGAACAGGTACATCCCCTTGATGATCTGCTCCTCGGTGCCCGCCACCAGGCCAGGCATCGGGTAGTTCTCATTGAGCAAGGTCAGGTAGTAGAAGACGTTCTCTTGCTTCTCCACCATGCGTTGCAGGCCATGCTGCATGATCACCGCCACTTCGTGGGCGAAGGTGGGGTCGTAGGAGATGCAGTTGGGAATGGTGGCCGCCAGGATGTGGCTGTGGCCGTCCTCGTGCTGCAGGCCTTCACCGTTCAAGGTGGTGCGCCCGGAGGTGCCCCCCAGCAGGAAGCCACGGGCCTGCATGTCGCCGGCCGCCCAGCACAGGTCGCCCACGCGCTGCAGGCCAAACATCGAGTAGTAGATGTAGAACGGCACCATGATGCGGTTGTTCGTCGAATATGACGTTGCCGCAGCGATCCAACTGGCCATGCCGCCGGCCTCGTTGATGCCCTCCTGCAGGATCTGGCCGTTAACCTCCTCCTTGTAGTAGGAGACTTGGTCACGGTCCTGCGGGGTGTACTTTTGGCCCTCGGGGTTGTAGATGCCGATCTGGCGGAACAAGCCCTCCATGCCAAAGGTACGGGCCTCATCGACCAGAATGGGAACCGCACGCGGGCCCATTTCCTTGTCACGCAGCAGCGCCGTCAAAAAGCGCACATAGGCCTGCGTCGTGGAGATCTCGCGGCCTTCGGCGGTGGGCTCGATCACCGCCTTGAAGGCATCGAGACCGGGCACCTTGAGCTGCTCGTCGGCCTTGGTGCGACGGGCGGGCAGGTAACCGCCCAGGGCCTTGCGGCGCTCGTGCAGGTATTGCATCTCGGGCGTGTTGTCGGCTGGCTTGTAAAAAGGAATCTCGGCCAGCTTCTCGTCGGGGATCGGAATGTTGAAGCGGTCGCGGAAGACCTTGATGTCCTCGTCGGTGAGCTTCTTGGCCTGGTGGGCGATGTTCTTGCCCTCGGCTGCCTTGCCCATGCCGAAGCCCTTGACGGTCTTGATCAGGAGCACCGTCGGCTCGCCCTGGTGCTTCACCGCCGCGTCATAGGCTGCATAGACCTTTTGCGGATCGTGGCCGCCGCGGTTGAGGCGCCAGATGTCATCGTCGGACATGTGGGCCACCATCTCCAGCAGCTTGGGATGCCGCCCAAAAAAGTTCTTGCGCACGAAGGCGCCGTCGTTGGCCTTCATCGCCTGGTAGTCACCGTCCAGGGTGTCCATCATCACCTGGCGCAAGATGCCGTCCTTGTCGCGGGCCAAGAGCGGGTCCCAATAAGAGCCCCAGATCAGTTTGATCACGTTCCAGCCAGCACCTCGGAACTCGCCCTCGAGCTCCTGGATGATCTTGCCGTTGCCACGTACCGGGCCGTCAAGCCGCTGCAGGTTGCAGTTGACGACGAAGATCAGGTTGTCGAGCTTTTCTCGCGCGGCCACGCCAATGGCACCCAGGCTCTCAACCTCGTCCATCTCGCCGTCACCCAGGAAGGCCCATACTTTGCGACCGGAGGTGTCGGCAATTCCGCGGGCGTGCAGATACTTAAGAAAACGCGCCTGGTAGATCGCCATGAGCGGTCCCAGCCCCATGGACACAGTAGGGAATTGCCAGAACTCCGGCATCAACTTCGGGTGCGGGTAGGACGACAGACCCTTGCCCTCGACCTCTTGCCGGAAGTTGAGCAGTTGGTCTTCCGAGATCCGCCCCTCCAGGAACGCACGGGCATAGACGCCGGGCGCGCTGTGGCCCTGGATGTAGAGGCAGTCGCCCCCCTTATCGCCCTGCTCGGCTTTCCAGAAATGGTTGAAGCCGGCGCCAAACATCGTCGCCAGTGATGCGAAGGAGCTGATGTGCCCCCCCAGGTCGCCACCGTCGGCGGGGTCGAGGCGGTTGGCCTTGACCACCATTGCCATCGCGTTCCAGCGCATGAAGGCGCGCAGGCGCTCCTCCATCTCCAGGTTACCGGTGGCGCGGGTCTCATCCTCGGGCTCGATGGTGTTCACATAGGCGGTGTTGGCCGAGAAAGGCAGGTCGATGCCTTGTTGGCGCGCCTGCTCAAGCAGCTGCTCCAGAAGAAAATGGCCGCGCTCACGCCCCTCGGTGGCGATGACCGCCGACAGCGCGTCGATCCACTCCCGGGTTTCCTGGGAATCAGGGTCATTGGAAGCGGAGCCGAACAGGTGGTCTGGCTGAGCTGACATTGGCTTGTCTCCTTGTTGGCAGCTGGGTTGTAACGGAACGGGATCGCCGTTCGTCCAGAAGTTTGACACAAAACACACTGATTTCGAATAGCGCCACCCTATTTCATATAGCAATATATTCATGTGGCATTGCAGCAATGGCGCGGCCTGCGAGCCAACGCGAAGGCCGGCTTCACCGGACGAACTGAAGTAGAAGTACCTGGGCCTGCCCGCCTACACTCAGCACCGGCATGCCACTCACTCCGAACGCCCCCACCCCAGACCCACAGGACATCGAGCCGCCGGTGCCTGGGCTGCGCCGTTGGTGGCGCAAGCAATCTGCTGCGCGACAGGACCGCTTTGCCATGCTCGCGCCCCTGATCGCGGTCGTGTTGTTCCTCGCGGCCATCGTCACTGCCTTTTCCTACCTGCGCCTCGAGGAACAAGAGCGCGAGACCGAAGCGATCAAGCGCGATGTCGAATACGCGCAGCAGCGGATGCGACTTCGACTCCTCGAGCGGCAGGAGCAACTCATGCGCCTGGCGCATGACATGAACAACCTCGAGGTGGCCCCCTCCGAATTCCCCAAACGCGCCGAAGTACTCGCGCTGCAGTTTCCCGAGCTGCAAACCCTGAGCTGGGTGGACGAGCGCCGACGGGTGCGCTCAAGCCACGCTGCGCCGACCCCGCTTGCACTGACGCCACGGGTTCCGGGCGAGCCTCTCCGGGGCACCGAGGCCGAGGCGATGTTCGGAGTGGCGCGCGAACTGATGCAACCGGTCTACTCACAACCGGCGGCGGGAACGGAAAATGGCGGACTGCTGCAACTGCACATCCCCCTGGGCGACCGCAACCGCTTCATCGGTGTGCTGCTGGCCGAATACTCCATCGAGAGTGTGCTGCGCTACGCGGTCCCGCCCGAAGTCTCCGCCAAATACGCGGTCGCCCTGCTGGACGCCCACAACCAACTCCTCGCGGGCTCATCGGTGGCACCCCGGCTAGCGGCCCGACTGCCTTGGATCGACGAGGGCATCAACGCCTACGAAGTGCCCATCTCGCCCGTCGGCAATGGCCTCGTTCTGCGGGCGCAGGCGTGGCGAACTTCGCAGGGCCTGATCGGCACCGGCCTCTTTTGGCTGGTTCTGGCGCTCAGCGGGCTGACCGCCTGGACACTGATTGGCAACTGGCGTCATACCCGCCGCCGGCTCCAGGCCCAGCGCGCGCTGCTGGCGGAGACCACCTTCCGCCGGGCCATGGAAAACTCCATGCTCACCGGCATGCGGGCCCTGGACCTGCATGGCCGCATCACCTACGTGAACCCGGCGTTCTGCCAGATGACCGGTTGGGGCGAGAAGGAGCTGATCGGGCTCATGCCTCCCTTCCCCTACTGGCCAGACGCGGACCGCGAAGTACTGGCTGCGCGCCTCGAAGACGAGCTCAGAGGGCGGACCATCCCGGGCGGCTTCCAAGTTCGAGTCAAGCGCAAGGACGGCAGCCTGTTCGACGCCCGCATGTATGTCTCGCCTCTCGTAGACGCCAAGGGCAATCAAACCGGATGGATGACCTCGGTCACCGACATCACAGAGCCCAATCGAACTCGCGCGCAACTCGAAGCCGCCCACCAGCGCTTCACAGCGGTGATGGAGGCGCTGGACGCCTCGGTCTCGGTGGCCCCTCTGGGTAGCGAGGAACTTGTCTTTGCCAACAAGTTGTACCGGCAATGGTTTGGCGGCTTGAGCCAGGGCCACCTGGCCCTAGTGGCCGATGCCGGCCGCCCGGCGCCATCGGCCAGCGAGGCAGAGCGCGAGGCCACCAGCGATGAGGTCGATGCCCTGGCCGGCCTTCCCGCCGACGCAATCGAGAGCGTTCAGTCGGAGAGCGCAGAGATCTTTGTCGTGGGCCTCGACAAGTGGCTCGAGGTCCGAACCCGCTACCTCACCTGGGTGGACGGCCGGCTGGCGCAGATGGTCATTGCCACCGACATCACCGCCCGTCGCAGGGCCGAGGCGCTGGCGGCGCAACAGGCCGAACGTGCCCAAACTGCCAGCCGCCTGATCACCATGGGCGAAATGGCCTCCAGCGTGGCGCACGAACTCAATCAGCCGCTCAGCGCTATCAGCAACTATTGCAACGGCATGGTGTCGCGAATCAAGGGCCGCCAGATCGAGGAGGCCGACCTGCTCGCGGCGCTGGACAAGACCGCCCGCCAGGCCCAGCGCGCCGGCCAGATCATCCAGCGTATTCGCAGCTTCGTGAAACGCAGTGAACCCAATCGCACCGAATCCGAGGTCGACAACATGGTCGGCGAGGCTGTCGAACTGGCTGAAATCGAGCTGCGCCGGCACAACGTCCGGCTGTCGCACTACGTAGCAGCGCGCCTGCCCAAGCTGCTGGTTGACCCGATCCTGATCGAGCAGGTGCTGGTCAACCTGCTCAAGAATGCCGCCGAGTCCATCAACGCGGCCAACCGGCCAGCGCCCCTTCGCAACGTCGAGTTGCGGGTGGTGAGGCAGGCGATCGAAGGGCTTGCGGGCGTGGAGTTCACGGTGCGCGACTCTGGCCGCGGCCTTGCGCCGGAGGTGATGGAGCGCCTGTTCGAGGCCTTCTTTTCGACCAAGGCCGAGGGCATGGGCATTGGCCTGAACCTGTGCCGCTCGATCGTCGAGTCCCACCAGGGAAGGATGGACGCGAAGAACATCTACAATGGCGCCGAAGTTGCCGGATGCGTGTTTTCCTTCTGGATTCCCGAGCCTGGCGCCACGCGAGACATGACCGACAAGAGTACCGGGGTGACTGCATGAGTCTGATTCCAAAGCGGGGCACCGTTTACGTCGTGGACGACGACGAGGCCGTGCGCGACTCCGTCCAATGGTTGCTGGAAGGCAAGGACTACCGGGTGCGTTGCTTCGAGTCAGCGGAGGCCTTTCTCTCGCGCTATGACCCGCGAGAGGTCGCCTGCCTGATTGTCGACATCCGCATGGGCGGAATGACCGGTTTGGAACTTCAGGACAAACTGATCGAACGCCGTTCACCCCTGCCCGTCGTGTTCGTCACCGGCCACGGCGACGTGCCCATGGCGGTGGGCACGATGAAAAAGGGGGCCATGGATTTCATCCAGAAGCCCTTCAAGGAGAGCGAACTCCTGGGTCTGGTCGAGCGAATGCTCGATCACGCCAAGTCAACCTTCGCCGACCACCAGAGTGCGGCCAGCCGAGACGCCCTGCTGGCCAAGCTCACCTCGCGCGAGGGTCAGGTACTCGAACGTATCGTTGCCGGACGCCTGAACAAGCAAATCGCCGACGACCTGGGAATCAGCATCAAGACGGTGGAGGCGCATCGCGCCAACATCATGGAAAAGCTCAACGCGAACACCGTGGCCGATTTGCTCAAGATTGCCCTGGGCCAGGCGGCAGTCAAGGCTTGAGTAACCAAACCCCCGAGCGACCAAACACCCGCTTCCCCGGACCCCCGCCCATTCCATGAAGTCCGCCCGCTTTTGCGGGCGGCTTTCTTTTCAAGGCCACTCCATGACCGCCCACCTGATAGACGGCAACGACCTTTCCCGAAAAATCCGCGCCGAGGTGGCACACCGCACTGCGGCACTCAAGGCACGTGGCGTGGAGCCCAAGCTCCACATTATTTTGGTAGGTGAAGACCCGGCCAGTCAGGTCTACACCAAGCACAAGGTCAAAGACAGCACTGAAACCGGCCTGCAGGCCACCCTCGAAACCTGTCCGGCGGATCTGTCTGAAGGCGCCCTGCTCGATCGAATCCGCGCGCTCAACGCCGACCCTCTGGTGCACGGCATCCTGGTGCAATTGCCCCTGCCCAAGCACATGGACACCCAAAAGGTCATCGAGACCATTTCCCCGGCCAAGGATGTAGATGGCTTTCACGTGGCCAGCGCCGGTGCGCTCATGGTGGGGCAACCTGGCTTTTGGCCCTGCACGCCCTATGGCTGTATGAAGATGCTCGAGTCGATTGGCTACGACCTGCGCGGCAAACACGCGGTCGTCATTGGCCGAAGCAATATCGTGGGCAAGCCGATGGCCCTGATGCTTCTGCAGAAAAATGCCACCGTGACCATTTGCCACAGCGCCACGGCCGATTTGGCCGCCCTCACCCGCCAGGCGGACGTGATCGTCGCTGCGGTAGGCAAGCGCAACGTGCTGACCGCCGACATGGTCAAGCCCGGGGCGGTGGTGATTGACGTCGGCATGAACCGCAACGACGAAGGTAAGCTCTGCGGCGATGTCGATTTCGATGGTGTGCGCCAGGTAGCCGGCTGGATCACCCCCGTGCCAGGAGGCGTTGGCCCAATGACCCGGGCGATGCTCTTGGTAAACACCTTGGAGGCGGCCGAGCGGGCCAACGCCTGAGCCGTGTCTGTGTCGCTCAGCGCCCAGTCCGCTGGATGCACCCGATGGAGCGTCGATCACCGGCTGCAAAGCCCTCTCGCTCTTGAAGCCCCGCGCCTTGCCGCAAAATATGCGGCATGAGCAATCCACTCCTCGACTTCACCGATCTCCCCCTCTTTGACCGGATCCGCCCGGAGCATGTCGCGGAGGCGGTCGACACCCTCCTGGTCGACTGCGAACAAGCTCTCGAGCGGGTCACCGCAGCGGACTTCCCTGCCGACTGGCACGCGCTGGCCCTGACCCTCGATGTCGCCACCGAACGCCTCGGCAGGGCCTGGGGTACGGTCAGCCATCTCAACGGCGTGGCCGACACGCCTGAACTGCGGGCCGCCTACAACGCGGCCCTGCCCCGCGTGACCGACTTCTGGACGCGCCTGAGCAGCGACGAACGGCTCTACGCCAAGTACAAGGCGATCGACACTGCCACGCTGGACTCCGAGCAGCACCAGGCCCACAAGAACGCGATGCGCAACTTCATCCTGGGCGGCGCAGAGCTCACCGGTGAGGCCAAGTTGCGATTTGCGCAAATCCAGGAGCGCCAGGCCGAGCTCGGGCAGAAGTTCAGCGAGAACGCGCTCGACGCTACCGATGCCTGGGCGTACTACGCTCAGGAGGACGAATTGGCTGGCGTGCCTGCCGATGTGGTCCATGCGGCACGCGCCGCCGCGCAGGCCGAAGGGAAAGACGGTCACAAGCTCACGCTGAAGATGCCCTGCTACCTGCCGGTGATGCAGTTTGGTCACGACAGCAAGCTCCGCGAGCGCCTGTACCGGGCCTATGTCACCCGAGCCAGCGACCAGGCCGACGGCGACCTCGCCCGCTTTGACAATGACGCCATCATCCGCGAGTTGCTCGCGCTTCGGCGCGAAGAGGCGCGCCTGCTCGGCTACGACAACTTCGCCGAGGTGTCACTGGTCCCCAAGATGGCAAAGTCTCCTGCCGAGGTAGCTACCTTCCTGCGCGAGCTGGCGAGCAAGGCCCGGCCCCACGCCGAGCGCGATCTGGCCGATATGCGCGCCTTTGCCGCCCGCAGTCTCGGCTTGGCCGAGCCACAGGCATGGGACTGGCCCTACCTGGCCGAAAAGCTCAAGGAAGACCGGTACGCCTTCAGCGAGCAGGAGGTCAAGCAGTACTTCACCGCCCCCAAGGTGCTGGCGGGGCTGTTCAAGATCGTCGAGACGCTCTTTGAGGTTGAGATTCGCAGGGACCAAGCCGCGACCTGGAACCCTGGTGTCGAGTTCTTCCGACTCGAGCGCAGCGGCAGAACCATTGGTCAGTTTTACCTCGACCCCGCCGCCCGCGCAGGCAAGCGAGGCGGCGCCTGGATGGACGATGTCCGAGCCCGCTGGCTGCGCCCCGACGACGGCCGGCTCCAGCTGCCAGTCGCGCACCTGGTGTGCAACTTCGCCGAGGGCGTGAATGGCCAACCCCCGCTGCTCACGCACGACGACGTCATCACCCTCTTTCACGAGTTCGGCCATGGGCTCCACCACCTGCTCACGCAGGTCAAGGAGCATGACGTCTCGGGCATCAGCGGCGTTGAATGGGACGCTGTGGAACTGCCCAGCCAGTTCATGGAGAACTTCTGTTGGGAGTGGAGCGTTCTGCGCCATATGACAGCCCATGTGGAGACGGGGCAACCCCTGCCCAGAGCGCTGTTTGACAAGATGCTCGCCGCGCGTAATTTCCAAAGCGGCCTGCAGACCTTGCGCCAGATCGAGTTTTCGCTGTTCGACATGCGGCTGCACGCCGAGCATGACCCGGCGCAAGACTTCATGCCGCTACTCAAGCAAGTGCGTGACGAGGTGGCTGTGATTCAACCCCCCGCCTTCAGCCGAAGCGCCAACACCTTCAGCCATATCTTTGCCGGTGGCTACGCGGCGGGCTACTACAGCTACAAGTGGGCGGAGGTGCTCTCGGCCGACGCCTATGCCGCCTTCGAGGAGAGCATGGACGCCGAAGGCAACCCCAGCCGGGAGACCGGCCGCCGCTACCGCGAGGCGATTTTGGAGGTGGGCGGTAGCCGCCCGGCGATGGAGTCGTTCCGAGCCTTCCGCGGGCGCGAGCCGCAACTCGACGCCCTGCTGCGGCACCAGGGAATGGCCTGAGCCTCGCGCCGGCCACCGGGTGACTCTAAGCCCGGGAACACCACGAGACCCTGCGTTACTGAAAGGTCGGCTGGCCTCTGCCGGCTGCATCACAGGAAACGGAGGAGCCTCATGCACAAGCCGGCGCACACGCCGCGACAGACCCCACGGCATCCACTCGTGCACCAGCCGACGAGCCCGCCCCTGTCGCATCTGGGTCAGGCCAGCACTCTGGCGGCCCTCGACCCTCTGGGCACTTGCGCAGAACCGCACACAGAGTGGCGCATGCCCAGCGGCCATCCACAGTTCGATCCGCCCGGACTCGCCTCGCGCCTGATCGGCCGCATCCGGCGCCTGCGGTCCCGCTGGCGCCGGTTGGCCGCGGCCCGGGGCGTACGACGGCTCCACCCCTCATGATTTTTCACCCATCCTCATCCGCCCCGACCGAAAGGCATTCCATGAATCACCGCGCCATTGCCGAGCAATTGATCACCAGCCTCGGAAAGACCCTCAATCTGCCAGAACTCAAGCTGGATGATGTGACCCACAGCTGTGTTCTCCTTTTTGACGAAAACATCGTTCTGAACATCGAATTCGACGCTAATGGAGGGCAACTCATCCTCTCCGCTTACCTTGACGAGATGCCAGCCGAATCGACCGATCGCGTCATGCGCGAGATGATGATCGCCAACCTCTACTGGCACCGAACCGACGGTGCGACCCTCGGCCTCGAGGAACTCACCGGCGGCATCATCCTGGCCGACCGGCGCCCCATCGCAGTGCTGGACGAATCGGGCTTTGAGAAGTGGGTCGAGGGCTTCGTCAATCAGACCGAACGCTGGAAAAAGCGCCTGCCTGAAATCGCCGCTGGCACGGAGGAACTGATGTCAGCTCCAGCGCACCCGATGGCCGGCCAAGACGGCGCGGCGATCTTCGGTTAAGACTCAGTAGGCCAGGGTCTCGACGCCCCTGGCCGTCCCGAGCAGGCACACAGCAGCCTTTTGGTGGGCGAATATGCCCACGGTGATCACACCGGCCCACTGGTTGACCTCGGACTCAAACGCCAGTGGCTCCTGGATCTGCAGGCCACTCACATCCAGAATGTGCTGGCCGTTGTCGGTCACCAGAGGTTGGCCGTCCTTGAGCCGCAACAGCGCCTGGCCACCCAGGGCTGCGAAGCGCCGGCTGATCTGGCGGGCGGCCATCGGGATCACCTCGACAGGGACAGGGAAGCGTCCCAGCACCCGAACGCGTTTGGACTCGTCGGCGATGCAGATGAACTGGCGCGACTGCGCGGCGACAATCTTTTCCCGGGTCAGGGCTGCACCCCCGCCCTTGATCATGAAGCCACGGCCATCGATCTCGTCGGCCCCGTCGATATAGACAGCCAGTTCCCCCACCTCATTGGCATCAAAAACCCGAATCCCCAAAGCCTGTAGGCGCTCGGTGGAAGCCAGCGAACTGGAAACCGCACCGGGGATTTGGTGGCGCATGCTGCCCAAGGCCTCAATGAATTTGTTGACGGTCGAACCGGTGCCCACGCCCACGATTTCACCGGGCACCACATAGCGCAAGGCGGCCTGGCCGACCAGCGTCTTCAATTCATCCTGAGTCACGCGACAATCCTGGCTGGAAATAAAGCCGGAATTATCCATGGCCCTGCTGCCCTACGCCCTTGCCCGACCTGCCCTCTTCTGCCTGGACGCCGAGAGCGCCCATGACGCCACCCTCGCCGCACTGTCCCGTTTGCAAGGCACACCGCTGCAGGCCCTCTGGCAAGCCCGCCGTGTGGAGGACCCGGTGGAGATCGCCGGTTTGCGCTTTCCGAACCGGGTGGGCCTGGCCGCGGGGCTGGACAAGAACGCCCGCTGCATCGATGGGTTTGCCGCCATGGGCTTCGGCTTCGTCGAGGTCGGCACCGTGACCCCGCTGCCGCAACCGGGCAACCCCAAGCCCCGCATGTTCCGCCTGCCGCAGGCCCAGGCGCTGATCAACCGCCTCGGCTTCAACAACGACGGCTTAGAGGCCTTTATTGCCAATGTGCGTCATTCGGCTGTGCGCCAGCGCGCGGGGGGCCAGGCGCCCGGCCTGGTACTCGGGCTCAACATTGGCAAAAACGCCGCCACGCCCATTGAGCGCGCAACGGACGACTACCTGATCGGTCTGGAGGGCGTCTACCCGCATGCGGACTATGTCACCGTGAACATTTCCAGCCCCAACACCAAGAACCTCCGGGCCCTGCAGTCCGACGAGGCCTTGGACGGCCTGCTGGGCGCCCTGGCCCAGCGCCGTGAGGCACTGGCCGCAGCACAGGGGCGTCGCGTTCCCCTGTTCGTCAAGATCGCACCCGACCTGGACGAGGCCCAGGTGCAGGTCATCGCCGCCACACTACGCCGGCATGGCATGGACGGCGTGATCGCCACCAACACCACGATCGCCAGGGACGCGGTGCAGGGCCTCGCGCATGCCGAGGAGGCCGGCGGCTTGTCGGGTGCGCCAGTGCTGGCGGCCAGCAACCGGGTCATCGCCCAATTGCGCGCGATCCTGGGTCCGCAGTTTCCGATCATCGGGGTGGGCGGCGTCATGAGCGGCGACGACGCGGTGTCCAAGATGGCGGCTGGCGCCGACCTGGTGCAGGTCTATACCGGCCTGATTTACCGGGGTCCTGAGCTGGTCAGCGAGGCCGCGCAGGCCCTGCGAGATCGGCGACCCACTCCCCGATAGCCAGGGCGCTGGTCAGCCCCGGGGACTCCACGCCAAACAAGTTGACGAGGCCGGCAATGCCATGGCGCGCCGGACCGTCGAGCCGGAAGTCCGGGGCAGCTTCCTGCGGACCGTGGATCTTGGGCCTCACCCCGCTGTAGGCGGGCTGCAATGCCCCGTCGGGCAATTGCGGCCAATAGCGGCGGACCTCGGCGTAGAAGGTCTCGGCGCGGGCCGGGTCCACCGCATAGTCGATGGCCGTCGGATCCTCGCCTGGCAGCCATTCGAGGTCGGGCCCGAAGCGTGCCTGGCCCCCTAAATCCAAGGTCAGATGAACGCCCAACCAGGCGTCTGCCGGCGCGGGGTAAATCAAGCGAGAAAACGGCGCCTTGCCGGCCAAGGAAAAGTAGTTGCCCTTGGCCAGGCGCGGCAGGGGTACATGACTCGGGTCCAGCCCCTCGAAGCGACGTGCCAGCTGGCAGGCGTCCAGGGACGCGGCGTTGACCAGCCAGCCGGCTTGCACCGAATGCCCATCGACCAGGTGCACCTGATGATCGCCACCACCCTGCGCCAAGCGTGCGCCCGCCACCGCCGAGCCCAGGGCGACGAGACCGCCGTAGCGCTCGAAATCCATCAGCAACGCCTGCATGAGCCCATGGCTGTCGACGATGCCCGTGGCGGGCGAATGGAGCGCGGCCTCGCAACGCAGGGCGGGCTCCAGTGCCCGGGCCGCGTTGCCGTCCAGCCACTCGACCACGACCCCGTTGACCTGCGCCCTCGCCTGCAGCGCGCGCAAGGCCTGCACCTCACTGGCGTCATTGGCGACGACCAGCTTGCCACAGCGTCGATGGTTCACGCCCTGCTCCGCGCAGAACGCATACAGGAGCTCCCGCCCGCGCACGCACAGGCGGGCCTTGAGTGAGCCCGGTGGGTAGTAGAGGCCCGCGTGGATCACTTCGCTGTTGCGGGCGCTCACGCCCTGCCCAATTGCCTCGCCAGCTTCGGCGACCAAGGTCTCGTGCCCCGCCCGAGCCAGCGCGCGGGCCACCGCCAGACCCACCACGCCACCGCCTATGACCAGTGCGTCGATACGGTCCATCAGGCAGTCGCCCGAGCGTCCGGGATGCCCAGGGTCGGGTCGGCAAGTACGGGGGAGACCTCGGGAAGAAGGGAGCTCATGCCAAAGATCTTAGCGGCTGGCCTCACGACTCATGATGGGTTGCTGAGGGTTCCTGTGTCGGGACTGCAAGCGCCCGCATGCCATAGCCGAGAGGGGCTGGGGTGATCCGGCGCAGGTATCGGTCGATGGCGGCGAGCCAGGGCCAGCGGCACACCAGGGACTCGGGGAAAACCCCTTCCGCTTCGAGCAAGACAAGCCTCCACCCCGCTTCGGCCAGCTCCTCGCGCAACCCAGCAGGCACAAACAGGTGGTATCGGAAGGCATGCGCCTTGCCCCCGAAGTGGCGCCAGATGCGAACGTCACCAACGCCTAGCGCAGACCCGGCATGCCGCAGAGACTCCCACCAGGCGCGCACCCGCGCGCCAGGAAAGCGGCGCCAGGCATTGGGGACGGTGAGCGCCAGGCGCGCCCCCGGCAAGCAGTGCGCTCGTAAAGCCCTCAGAACGCGGACCCGGCACGCGCGGTCGCCGATCAGGCCCAAAACGCCAAACAGCATAAGAAAAACATCAAAGCGATCGCCTGGGGCCAAAGCCTCGACGCCGCCGTGCACCAAACGAACCTGAGCCCCCAGAGGGTGCCCTTGCAAGTGCAGGCGGAACTGCGCCAGCGCACCCTGGGACGGGTCACAGCCGGTGAGCGAAGCGCACCCGGGGCCAAGCAGGGCCAGCGCGTAGCGTCCATTGCCGCAGCCCAGGTCGAGCAGGGATCGGGCGTGGTCCAGGCCCTGCTCACGCAAGAAGGCCAATGTGGCCGGGTTGGGTACCGGGTAGCGGTGCTCATAGTGGCGTGACGCGAAGTACAGGTCATAGGTCGCGGCCAGATCAGCGTCTGGCGCGTCCTCGCCAGCACAGGCCGGTTGCCTGGCGCTCACAGGCACTCCGATGGCGTCGCTGGGGTCACACGTGGCCCACAGTACCAACCCTGGTCGCTGCGCTGGCGCCAGAGGCTCTGCATGCGAGCGGTGTAGGCAGAGACCGGAATGCCCCAGCGGCGCTCCAGATCGGCGATCAGGCCAGCTCGATGCCAATCGACGACTGCCTGGGAAACAAGGTCTGCCAGCGCACTTCCGGCATCGTCCCGATGCAGGCCAATTGACCAGGGCGTGGTGAACAGGGTGGGCAGAGGCATCTCGAAATCACGCGACCAGGCCGGCTCCTGGAGCATGGCGACGATGTTGGTGTCGTCATAGAGCAGGCCCTCGCAGCGGCCCTCGCGCAAGCTGGCAATGGAGAGCCGGTTGTCGTAAAGCGCGACCACGTCCAGCCCAGAGCTGACGGTGATGGCCCGGTTGTAGAAGGCGCCACGCCGGCCGCAGATCCGGCGGTTGCGCAGGTCGGTCCATTCCCGAAAGCCTGCGCTCTTACGGGCCAGCACGTTCACTCCGGAAGCGTAGTAATGGGGCAGCACCAGGGTCAGGCGCTGGCGTCGCTCCGGGGTGTCCGACAGGGTCGCCAGAATCAGGTCAACCCGCCGCTCCTCGATGGCAGGCAGGCGCTCGGCGGTGAGCAAGGGCACCAGTTCCAGCCGCACCCCCATTCGCTCGGCTAGGTTGGCGGCAAGGTCTGGCTCGAGACCGACAATCCGCCCGCTGCGCGGGTCAAACTGCCCCCAAAGTGGCACATCCTTTTTCACGCCCACCACCAACACCCCGCGCTGGCGGATTTCGGCCAAACGGTCCGGGTGACCACTGGCATGGGCCGCCGCCCAAAAGCCAGCCCCCAGCCAGGCGGCAAGGATTGCGGCCAGCAGCACACCGAGGTAGAAAGTCCAGGCCCATCCGTTGCGCGTATTCATGCCACCTCCTCGTCAAGCCCGAGCCCGAGCCCGAGCCCATGACAGAACAGAACCGCGCAGGTGATGTCGTCGGCCTGCTCGGCCCCTGCGGAGAAAGCGGCAACTGCGGCCTGCAGATGCTCGACCGCCTCGCGCGCCGAGTTCGTCTCGGAGTGCTCGAACCGGGTACCTACTTGCGGCAGCCCGAACTCCCGGCCCACCAGGTCCATGGCCTCACTGACACCGTCGGTGAAGATCACCAGCATGTCCCCGGGCGCCAGGGTGACCGAACGCTCACCGTAGCGTGCGCCCTCGACCACCCCAAGGGCTGGCCCATCGGAGCGGCCGAGCCAGCTTTGGGCGCCATCCTTGCGCACCAACAGCGGTGGCGGGTGGCCGGCGTTGGTGTAGCTCAGGGTTCCGTCGACCGGGTCATACTGGGCGTAGAAGGCGGTGACAAACATCGCCGCGTCGTTGTCGACACACAGGGCTTCGTTGACCTCGGAAAGTGTGGTGGCCGGCCCCAGCAGGCGATGGGTGGCCAGGGACCGCAACTGGGTTTTCGACACCATGCCGAACAGGCCGGCAGAGACCCCTTTGCCGCTCACGTCGGCCACCACCAGGCCGCGGCGGCCATCGCCCAGCGGAAAGTGGTCGTAAAAATCGCCGCCAATGTCCTTGGCCGGTTGCATCGCCCCCCACAGCGAGTAGCGGGTGTCCTGGGGCCATTGCCGCGGAAGGATGGCCTGCTGGAGGCGGGCGGCGATGTCTAACTCTTTGCGCAGGCTACCCAGTTGCAGCGACTCACCAAAGGCACGGCCGACCGCCTCGAACCAGGGCAACCAGGCCTGCGGCACCTTGGGCATGGCGCTGCCCCGCAGCGTGCTGGCCGCCGCAACGTACTCGACAAGACGGGCGGCCGGACCCACGAACTCGCGGCGGGTCAGGGCGTAGCTGATTGCCATGATGAGCGCCAGGGCCAGCAAGGCGGCCGCCATGCCAGGCGCTCGCTCGAGCAGCAGCTTTTGCCAGATCGCACGCTGAGGCACGGCATAGACCAGGTACCAGGGAGCGGAGACGAAGGGCCTCTGCACCAAGATCCAGCCAGCTCGAAACACCGGCTCCCCCGCCGGCAGTGCAGCCAGTGCCGAAACAGTGGGTAAGAGTTGCGCAGGGACCGCCTGCTCCAGCCCTGCGGGGGAGCGAACTGCCAAGGGGTCGGCGTACACACCTGGGTGGGCCATGACATGGCCTCGGTCGTCCACCACCGCCACGGTACCCAGCGGGTACCCGAAGTAGCCATTGACCCGGTTCAGGTAGTCCAGACTCATGTCGATGGCGACCACCCCCAGAAAACGATCCCCGCTGGTGACGGGTGCGGCCACGGGTGCAAGCAGCCCGACCTCCGGGCCACCAAAGAAGGGGGGCGCCCAGAATTTGCGCCGGTCCGGGTTGGCCTGGGGCTGCGCCAGGGTCCACACCGGGTCGCGGTACAGGTCGGCGCTGAACGGAATCCGTTCCGAGCTTTGCCAGGGGTAGACGAGATGGAAGCGCTCGGTGGCAATGAAGCGAACCCGCGCAGCGTGAGGGAGGTGAAAGGACAGGCCCTGAAACTGCCCACCGACGGCCAGAGCGCTGCCCAGGTCGCAATAAAAGTCTTGACTGCGGCCGACCAGCGGACCCGCACCGATCAGGTTGCCGCCGGCGTCGGGCGCGCGGGTCTGGTCTCGATGGAAACCGACAGATTCTGCGGGGAGCTGGGCGCCGGGGCCAGAGCGTGCCGCCGCGCGCGTTGGGTCGCCAGACTGGCCCCGTGCTTCGCTGCGCAGATCGCTATGGAGGGCTTCCTGGCGGCCCTCCCGGCATGCCCGACCACTCTCGCGCTCTGCTGAGGCGACGAGGCGGAGCCTCTCAATCTCGTCTCCTGAGGAGCGAAGCACGAATTCAAGAAACTGGGAATGTCGCTCGAGCTGCCCACGAACGAAGACCAGCTCGTCATCGAAGGCCTCGGACAATTGCCAACTGAAAAAGCCAGCCAGCCCGACCAGCAACAGGGCGTAGGCCGCTCCGAGCGTGCGGTTGTAATTCCGAAAAAAGGTGACCTGGGTTCGGGGCCCGGTGCCCTGCGCCTCTTCGTCCTGCCTTCCGTCCATGCCGGTCCTCCTGAACCCAGCATAAACATTTACGATTACATATGGAAGTACTATTTTTCTCGCGAGTTGGCCTCAAAATCAATTGCGCCACGGAACCTGAAAGTGCCAGCGGTAACAGGGCGGGCGAGACCGCCACGCCCCACCCTGCCAATCACGCCCGCTCAAAAATCGCCGCGATCCCCTGCCCACCGCCAATGCACATGGTGACCAAAGCGTAGCGCCCCTTGACCCGCTCAAGCTCGTACAGCGCCTTGGTGGTGATGATCGCGCCGGTCCCGCCCACCGGGTGGCCAAGAGAAATACCGGAGCCGTTCGGGTTGACCTTGGCCGGGTCAAAACCCAACTCCTTGGCCACCGCGCAGGCTTGGGCAGCAAAGGCCTCGTTGGACTCGATCACGTCCATGTCCTGAACCCGAAGACCGGCCCGCTCAAGCGCCAGGCGACTGGCCGGAACCGGGCCGATGCCCATGACCTTGGGGTCGACCCCAGCATGGGCATAGGCCACCAAACGGGCCATGGGCTTGAGGCCATGCGTACGGACAGCCTCGGCACTGGCGAGCACCAGCGCACCGGCGCCGTCGTTGATGCCCGAGGCGTTGCCCGCAGTGACACGGCCCTCCTCCTTGCGGAAGGCCGGCTTCATTTTGGCAAGTACCTCGAGCGTGGTGTCACCCTTGACGTGCTCGTCGGTCGTGAAGGCGATATCGCCCTTGCGGGACTTCACCAGAACCGGAACGATCTGCTCGGTGAAGCGGCCGGCCGCGATGGCCGCGGCAGCACGCCGGTGACTCTCGACCGCCAGCGCGTCCATCTGCTCCCGGGTGATGCCGTGGGCGTCGGCCACGTTCTCGGCGGTGACGCCCATGTGAATCCGGTGGAAGGGGTCATGCAGGATGGTGAGCATGTAGTCCGCCATCTGCATATCCCCCATACGCTGACCCCAGCGGGCGTTCATCGCCAGGTAGGGGCCACGCGACATGGACTCAGCGCCCGCGCCAACCGCCACGTGCGCATCGCCGAGCATGATGGCCTGGGCGGAAGACACGATGGCCTGCAGTCCGGAGCCGCACAGACGGTTGACGTTGAAGGCGGGGACCTCCTGCGGCAGGCCAGCCTGCATGGCGGCCACCCGGCTCAGGTAGGCGTCGCGTGGCTCGGTCGGAATAACGTTGCCCATGGCCACATGGCCGAAAGCGTCCAAAGGCGCGCCACTTCGCTCGACGGCGGCCTTGACGACCGTCGTGGCCAGCTCGGAAAGGGGGGTGTCCTTGAGGGTGCCGCCGAAAGTGCCGATCGCGCTGCGGGCGGCGGAAACGATGAAGACTTCTTGCTGGCTCATGGGGGTCTTTCCTGAAAATTCTCGTCCCTCTATTGTCGCCGCTGTAGTGTCGCGCCCGTTCCAGCTGGATCTGCCTGCCGCGTGACGCTCCAAGGACGCCCAACGACGGCCCGAGGACAGCACTGGATCGAATCTTGTAGCGGTTACAGTTGTCATCGTTGTCTGTTATTTGGAGTACCCCGCGATGATCCGTCCCGTCCTAGCCAGCCTGGCGCTGGCCCTCCTGGGCACGCTGGCCCCCGCCGCGCACGCCCAGAACACCGTCAATGCGCTGTGCAGCACCGACGCCAGCTGGTGCGATTTGGCTGCCCGCGAATTCCAGACCGCCACTGGCATCCGGGTGCTACAAACCCATAAGCCCACCGGCGAGGCTCTGGCACAACTGCGCGCCGAGGCCGCCAACCCCAAGACCGACATTTGGTGGGGCGGCACCGGCGACCCGTTCTATCAGGCGGCCGAAGTCGGCTTGCTCGACCAATACCGCCCCGACTACCTCAAGGACCTGCACACCTGGTCAGTGCGGCAGTACGCGATGAGCCAGAACTACGTGGGCGGCTTCTACACCAGCGCGATCGGCTTCGGCTGGAACACCGAGCTCCTCAAGAAGAAGAACCTTCCCGCCCCCAAGTGCTGGAAGGATCTGCTGGACCCGCGCTACAAGGGCGAGATCGGCATCTCCCACCCGGCATCCTCCGGCACCGCCTACACCATCCTGGCGGGGCTGGTTCAGCTCATGGGCGAAGAACCCGCCTTTGACTACATGAAGAAGCTCCACCGCAACGTCGCCTCCTATACCCGCAGCGGCCAGGCCCAGGCCCGCGACGTGGCCAAGGGCGACGTGGCTGTGGGAGTGAGCTTCATCTTCGGGTTCGACAACGAGCGCATCACCAACAAGTTCCCGGTCGAGTCAGCAGGGCCATGCGAGGGCACCTCCTACGAGATCGGCGGCATTGCTCTGGTCAAAGGCGCCCGCAACAAGGATGCAGCCCGTCGCTACTACGACTGGCTGATGGGCCCCGCCGGCCAGCAAGTCGGCGCGCGTGCCAACAGCCTGCAGGTGCCGGCCAACAAAACCTTCAAGCCCGACCCGCGTATTCCGTCGATCGACAACGTCCGCCTGGTCCGCTACGACTTCGAAAAGTATGGCAAGGCCGCCGAGCGCAGGCGCTTGGTAGACCGCTGGATCAAGGAAGTCGAGTCGCAGCCGCGCTGATCGACTCCCCTCGGCCTGCGCCGAGAACTTATGCGAATGGCGCCCCGAGGGGCGCCATTTTTTTCGGTTCGTGGCAGGCGGTCAGGGTCACCGCCCCTCGCACCGCCCGCACCCGGCGAATGCCGGGATACCACTCAACAGGTCACAGGCGCCCAGTAGTAGGTGCTGATCGTCGGGTTGTAGCCGGGGTTGTCGAACTTGGCCTTGTACAGGCGCCCGTTGTAGCTCACCAGCGCGCCAGCGACGTAGGACTTGCCCATCACCCAGGATGCCCCGGTACAAACCGGCGCGGGCACGGGGGTGCTGCAGCTGGTGGTGACCGCCCAGTGGGAGGGTGTCCATTCGGGCTGCGAGTTCTGATTCGCCCCGGTGGCGACATAGGTCTTGCCCAGACGGGTGACCTTGGTGCCGACCGTGTACCACTTGGCGGGATCCCAGGCGGCGCAAGTCGTGGGGACTGGCGCGCTCGGCGGGGAAGTCACGGGAGCTGGCGCGGGTGCCGGCTGAGGCGCCGGGACCGGCGTGGGGGTGATGACCGGCGCAGGTACGGGACTGATCACCGGCGCGGGCGAAGGACTGACCACCGGCGCGGGCGCCGGGGCGCTCACCGGTCCTTCGGCGGACTTGAAGATCCGCAGAAACTGCGCCTGGGTCTGCACCACGCCGCTATAGTCGTTGACCGAGCCCATGCCGGTACGGTCTTGCGCCCGGTCACGCTGGAACGACCAGTAGCCGATCATGCCGGTGCCACTGGCCTTAGCGTAATTGGCCACGGCCTGGGCATCCGCGAGCGTGAACACGGTGGCATCGTCGTTGACACCGATCATGGGCGTCATGCCGGCCATGGCGTGGATCTGCGCCCGCGACTTGGCCGGGTAAAGGCTTACCAACTGCATGATGGCAGCCTCATAGCCGTTGATCACCGCCTGCGCCAGGGTCGCAGGAGAAACCATGGTGCGCAGGTTCTCGGCGCCAAAGGTCATGAGCATCACATTCACCCGGTCGACCTGCACGCCGGCGGCGATCGTCTGCCGCATCATGGCCATACCATCGGCTTGTAGACCGTTGAGCCAGGCCGGAAGGGTGAAGGAGGTCTGCAGGTCGGGGTACTTGGCCTTCAGCCGCAGCAGCACCCGGTTTCGCCGGGCGGTGGCGTCCAGGTTGCTCAGCTGCTGGCCTTCCACGTCCCAGTCGATACGGCGCGTGCCTGAGTCGGTGATCAGCTTATCCATCAAGGCAAACATCTGATCGTCGGTGCAAGCAACTTCGGCGTACACGCCATCGGCGCCGCCCATGGAAATGATCAGGTTCCCGCCGGCTGCCTTGTAGTTGCGGGCATCGGCCATGCGGTCCGTGATGTAGGGGTCGAAGGCGCAGCTCCCACGCGTCACCGCAAATGCCAGGGTCGTATGGGTCAGGCCGTCGTTGCGCAGCGCGTCGACCAGGCTCCCGACGCTGTAGCCTTGGAAGTAGGGGCTGATCTCCGCAGCCGAGGCGCCGCCCGCGCCGAACAAGCCGCTGATGGCACCGATGGCCACCAGCGCCGCACCAGCGATTCGGGTGCGGTGAATCCCGCGATGGATCCCGCGGCCGATGCCGCTGCCGATCCCTCGGCGAAGTCGGGCCAGCGTGGAGGAAGTTTTGGAGTTGAGTCGAGCACTTTGTTGCATGTCAGTGGGGTCCTGCTGCGTCGCGTGGACGCTCTTGAGTCGGTTTCATCAGGCAAGGCTTCGCCCAGCACATGTGCAGCTCAGCTGCTGCATGCGTTGCCAGGGAGGCCGCGGGAAATCGCCTGTCGGTGTCGTGGCGTCCAGCCACACCCCAGAGCGGGGCCGTATCAGGCGATGGAGGGACTCTAGTAGGACCTGTCCGACAGGATGTAGGAATGTTCTGCTGAACAGTAAGCGGATGGCACAGGGTTTACAGATGGGCAGAGGAATGGGCCCGTACCCCCGCGCAGAACTTACGGATAGAAACGCCTGATTCGGCCGCTGGCGCGATCAACCGAGGCCAAAGCGCAGGCCTCAGACACGGGTTCAGAGGCGAGGGCCCCGTGCGAGGAGGCCGAAATCCGCCGCGTGCTCAGTCGAACTTGTCGCAATCGGCCCAAGACTGGGCCTGCGCATCCTTGGCCGAAAGGCTGGGTGTGCCGCCCACATCGGCCAGTGGCCACCGAATACCCACCTGGGGATCGTCCCAGGCCAGGGAGCGCTCGGCCGCAGGCGCGTAGTAGTCGGTGGTTTTGTAGAGAAACTCCGCGGTGTCCGACAACACCAGAAAGCCGTGGGCGAAGCCCGGAGGAATCCAGAGCTGCTGCTTGTCCTCTGCCGAGAGCCGGGCGCCCACCCACTGGCCGAACCGGGGTGAACTGCG
>NZ_JARXAB010000091.1 GCF_029866045.1 Ramlibacter sp.
GGTGCCGCTGCCAGCGCTCGCCCGGGCCGGCCTGCGGGTGCCACGTCCGCGCCTGTGTCCGCGTCAACAGCCAGCTTTACACCCGCAGCCCCGGTCACCCCGGACATACGCGCGTCGGCCGATGACGTTGCGGGTCGCCAGGTGGTCGATCTGGTTCGCAGGGAAATCGCTGCGCTGCGCAAGGAATTCGCCCTCAGTCGCCAGGTGCAGGCCTGGCAGGATGGCCGTCACTGGCCGCCGGCCTTGGCGCCGATCATGCAGGCGATGCAGGAGCAGGGCGTGCCCGCTGGCCTGCGCGCTTTGATGGTCGACGCCGCCGCCGAAGTCGCTGAGGCGGCCGACCCGCAGGAGGCGCTCGAGGCGATGCGCGGCCTGCTCTCCAGCGCCTTGTCTGCGCCGGCAGCTGTGCGCCTCGAGCGCGGTGTGCACGCCATCGTCGGCCCCAGCGGCGCCGGTAAAACCCACATGATCACCCGGCTGGCCCGCGCCGCCGCCCTGCGCGCCGGCAGCCAGCAGGTCGCCATCGTCGCCTTCAATGACCAGCGCTTTGGCGCCTGGAGCCACAGCCGGGTCCTGGCCTCGCAGGCCGGCGTGGCATGCTTGCGCGCCGGCGACGTCGCCACTTTGCGCCTGCTCTTGGACGAGCTCGCTGGCCATGCCCTGGTCTTCATCGACACCGCCGGCGTGGACTGCCTGGTTCAGGCCCGCCAGTTGCGAGACCTGCAACTGGGCATCCACCTGCATCTTCTGATGCCTGCCGACGCCTCCATTGGCGCGATGCGCAGCCTCGTCGAAGGCACCGCCCAGGGCGCGCCCACCTGGCGAAGCCTGATGGTCGGTAAGGTCGACGAGAGCACCTCGCCCTGGGCCTTGCTGCAGACACTCAGCGAGGGCCGGCCACCCGTGTCCTACATGAGCGACACTGGTGATGTGCAGTCCTCGCCGCGCGCCTTTAATGCCAGCCGCCTGATCGGCACCGCCTTCGACCGTCTGGCCGAGGAGGTGGTGCAACTCGCGCGAGGGCGCCAGGGGGCGCCAGGTCTCGCTTCCAACCGCATGGCGCACGCCGCGGCAACACTTCACGCCGAGTTCGGCGCCGAGGGGGTTCTGTGAGCAAAACCAGTCAACGAACGCCGCCCCGGGTCATCGGCATTGCCTCTGGCAAGGGCGGTGTGGGCAAGACCACCGTCGCCGTCAACCTGGCCGCTGCGCTGGGCCAGCGCGGTCATCGGGTACTGCTGCTTGACGCCGACCTGGGCATGGCCAATGCCCAGGTGGCATTGGGCGTGCGCTCGCCCTGGAACATCAGCCACCTGCTCTCGGGCGAGAAGACCTTGGCCGAACTGCTCGTGCCGGCTGCGCCCGGCGTGCAATTGGTGCCAGGCGCCTCGGGCTTGCGCGACATGGCAGCCCTGGACATGGGCCAGGTTGCCAGCATCATTCATGCCTTTGACCCGCTCGACGAGCCGGTCGATTACCTGGTCGTTGACGTTGCCGCCGGCATATCACCGTCGGTGCTCACCTTCATGGCCGCCTGCCAGCAACGGCTGGTGGTTCTGCAGGATCAGCCCGCCTCGATCGCCGATGCCTATGGCCTGATCAAGGTCATGGCCCAGGACCAGGAGCTCAGCGAAATTTACCTCGTGGCCAACGCGGTCCAGAGCGATGCCCATGGCCAGCAACTGGCCAGTTTCGTCAACGACGTGACCATCCGCTTCTTGGCTACCAACGTCAAATACATTGGCTGCGTCGGCGCCGACGAACTGGTGCAGCAGGCCCAGCGCAAGTACCGGCCGGTGGTCGACTTCGCCCCCGGCTCGCGTGCCTCGGCCGATTTTCGTAAGCTAGCGCAGGCGCTGGAAAAGCTCCCGGCGCCGGAGCCCGGCAGCGCCGGGTTGCAGTTCTTCATGGAACGCCTGCTGCACGCGCAGCAGGCCACCGGGTGAGGGTGCAGCGATGGAGGCAGTGATGGACCTTTACGAAGACACGCGTGGGCGCCAGGAGTCCCTGGTGCTCTCGCACATGGCCATGGTCAAGCGGGTGGCGATACATCTCAAGGGCCGCATTCCGCCCCTGATGGACGTCGATGAACTGGTGCAAGTGGGCATGCTGGGGCTGATCGAGGCCGCCCGCGGCTACGACCCGCGCCGCGGCATCCCCTTTGAGCACTTCGCCCTCAGCCGGGTGCGCGGCTCCATGCTGGACGAGGTCCGCCGGATCTCTGACCTGACCCGCTCGGCAATGGCTTTCAACAAGAGCGAGAACGCGGCCGCCCACAAGCTGGTGTCAGAGCTCGGTCGCATGCCCACCCGGGGTGAGGTGGCCGCCTCCATGGGTAAGGGCATCAAGGAGTACCACAAGGAGCAGGGCCAGGCCTGGCGGACCGAGACCTACTCGATCGAGGAAGTCGCCGAGGAGGTGATGAACATTGCTGGCAGTCGGGCTGACCAGCCCGAGGTGCAGGTCGAGCGCGCGCAACTGCTCGACGCCCTGGCCGAGGCCATCCAAGGGCTGGCCGAACGCGAGCAATTAATCATTTCCCTCTACTACGTGGAGGATCTGAACCTCAAAGAGATCGGTGAGATACTTGGGGTGAGCGAATCACGGGTCAGCCAGTTGCTCAGTGCCATTGCCAAAAAGTTGCGTGCGCTGCTCGAGCCTGCCTCATCCCCGAGCAAACCTGCCTGAGGCCCTGCGCCCCGGGCTGTTGGAGTCACCTTGGCATTGTTCGATATTTTCAAGAAGCAGCCTGCCGAAGAGGACGAGCGCGCCCGCGCCAAGGCCGCCTATGAAAAGGTCGCCAACCTCGAGTCCGAAGGGCATGAGGCCCGCAGCATGCGCCTGGGCATGAGCATGTTGTGCCGTGCCCACTTGGACAAGACCTTTGTCGCCGGCGCCCAGCAGACCGAGGCCCACGAACTCGCGGTCCTCGTGGCCATCCAGCAAGCCAAAGAGGTGCCAGAGCCTCCGCAAGCCCCCCTTTTCCAGAAGATCAAGTCCACCAATGGCGAGGCGCTGGTGTACCTGCCCCCCGAGTACGCCGACGAGGCCTTCGCCATCGGCATGCTCTACCAGAAGACCGAGCTCACCGCCCAGCAAGCGATCGACGCGGCCCAGCGTCTGGCCGACCGCATTTGCTACGACGCGCTCAAGCTCAACGCTCCATTTGTTGCCCTCCAGTTCCTCCGCGAAGAGCTTGCTGAGGCGGCAGATGCTGCCGCGGAGGAGGCGGGTGAGGGGGGCGCACCCTCCGAGGACGCAGACCGTCCGAGGGCCTGAGGGCGCTGCGCCCTCAGCTTGCCCTCCGCCGGGCTGATCCGATTTCCTTCGAACGGAACCGCCATGACCACCTTCGTGCTCTTGGGTCTGATGACGCTAGTCATCCTTGTACTTGCCGCCTTGGTGATTTATCTCGCCGACCGCTTCAATATCCTGGAGCGCGAAGCCCACGACCTGATGCGCAAGCTGCAGGACGCGCAGGCCCGGCCGACCGGTCCCTATGCCGGACTCTCCGGCAAGGCGCTCTGGGATGCGGTGACAGGCCTCGCAACAGGTAGCCTGGACGAACTGACGCTCGATGGGGTTCGCAAGCGCTATCGCCTTCTGCTCGCCGACCACATCAACTGGGTCTTCAATGAGGGTGTCGGCGATGCGGCCAAGGCCTACGACGCGGTTCCCACTAACGTCCGCACCTTGCGCACCCCCAAGGCCCAGGTCGAGTCCTGGCTTCCGCCGGAGGCGGTTGCTGAAATCTACCGCTGCGGCCAGGGCTACGCGGTGGGCGACCCCGATACCTTGCCCGGGCTTGCTCAGCGCCTTGACCAGGTCTGCAATCAATTGCATGTGCAATGCTCCCTTGAGCCAGGGCAGCCTGCCTCGCAGCTGCTGATGCCACCCCAGCCGACAGCCCAGGGCGCTGGTGGTGCGACGCCCAACGCCGACGCCCTGCAGATCACCGCTGGCGCTGTTAACAGCCCGGTGGCAGCCGCAAAGTCGGTTTCTTCGCCGGGGGAGTGAGTACTTTTGGGGGCGGGGCCTTCGCAACCTCATGAGCGATCATCTGTTTGCGGCCCCCGAATTGGCTGATTCCCCAAGTCATGCGGGACATTTGGTGGTGATGCCCTAGTCCTGGCCCTCAAGTCTGGCCGCTTGGCGCCGATTCCCCTCGTGTGCGATCAACGCACCCCATGGAGAATTCAAATATGCGCCTGCACAAACTCGCTTTTGATGGTTACGGTGCCGTTCAAGTCGCCACCGGCGTGGCCACGGCCGACAGCACCCGGCTGATCCTGATGCTGTTCGATGGTCTCATGGAGAGCCTGGCTGCGGCGCGCGGACACATCGAGCACGGCAATACCGCAGAGAAGGGCAACTCCCTCATGCGTGCCGGCCGCATCGTCATCGGGCTGCAGGGCGCGCTGGACTTCGACCAGGGCGGAGATTTGGCTCGCAACCTGGACGATTTGTACGGTTACGTCACCCGTCGCATCATTCATGTCAATGCCGCCAACGACCTTCAGGCGCTGGAGGAGGTCCGCGGTCTCATGGTCGAGATCCGCGATGCCTGGGCGAGCCTGCCGGGGTTGATGCCGGCCAAGTCTGCTGTGCCGACCTACAACTGAGTCGACGTGGAGGAACGCACCATGATCCACAGCACTTCCCGAGCTGTCCGGTTGGCCTGCTGGCTTATCGCCGGCCTGCTTGCTGGATGCGCGTCCGTCAAGCTGCCGCCGGTCACCGAGCCCGTACCGACTCCGACGGCCGCGGCAACTCCGGCAGCCAAGCCCCCGGTCGACCCAGCCGCGTCCAGCATGATCGCGCCGATGGTCGAGAAGCGCGACACCATCACCGCCACCGGCTATGCGGTGATTAGCGTGCAGAACCACCGCTTGCCGGCGCAACAGCGCCTGATGGCGATCCGCGCCGCCAAGCTCGACGCTTACCGGTCCCTCACCGAGCAGGTGTTCGGCCAGCATTTGGACGCGTCCACCACGGTCGCCGACATGGTGGTGATGAACGACAGTTTCCGCACCCGCGTTGAAGGCGTGGTCTACGGTGCTGTTCTGGTGAGCATCACCCCGGTAGGCGAGGACTCCTACGAAACCACCCTGTCCTTGGACAGGCAGGTGGTGGCTGATCTTCGTACCCTTTACCTCGGCCAGTTGGCCGCCAAGCGCAAATGAGCCCCCGCCAGCTGGCCCCCGGCTGGCTGGTCGTGGTCAGCTGCCTGAGTGCCTGGCCCGCCGCGGCCCAGACGTCCGCCGCAAGTGCAGCCTCGGCGCCCCGAGCGGCCGCGTCAGCAGCCCCCGCAGCGGCCGCGTCCCGCACCGCGCGGCCACCGGCTCGCAAGCCGGCGGCAAAGGCGCCTGCCAAACCGGTGGCCGTTGCGGCCCCGGCTCCGTCGGCGGTAGCCAACACGCCCCCGACCGCCGCCCCGGCCTCTGGCCCTGCAGCCGCCGAGTTGGCTGTGCATGAACGCGAGCTTGACGCCATCCGCAGAGCACTTGTCGAGACTGCGGTATCGGCACCGGTCCGGGTCCAGTCCATCGGCTGGATAGACAGCCAAGGCCGGCTGCATGAAGAGAGCCAGTTCACCTCCGACGCCCGGGTGCGTGGAGTGCGGGTTCAGGCCTATCTGGAAGATCCTGTCTCACCAAGCCCGCCAGCGCCCACCGTGAAGGTGGACCTCGAGGCGCTGCCGACTGGGGTCGGGCGACGCGTCGAATCCGATCCCGCGCAGTGCCTCGCCCGCAATGGCCGGTGGCGCCAAAATCTGCACCTGGAGGTGTTGGCGGTCCCCGGACTCGGAGGACCGCTGACAGCCCAGGCCGAACGCACTGCGCAAGCCCTTGTGCCACTGCTGACGGCAGCTGGCCAGGAGTCTCGCCGCTGGGTGCTACGCCCACGCCCCTACCAGGCGGCAAGCGTCTACGAGCGCGCGCTGATCGGGCGTGAGGCCGACACTGTTGATTGGGTGGCACGCGTTTCCCTGATGTCCCGTGCCAGCGGCCAGCTGGAGGCTGAACTGCAGCTGCTACCCCAAGGGCATCTGGCGCCACCCAAGCGGCTGCGGCTGGCCCTGCCTGGGCCGCAGGCCTCAGCCGTGATGTGGGCTGAACGCATGGCCGAGTGGGTGGCCACGCTGGATCGCGAAACTGCGTGTGACCCTATGTGGTTCGCTGTCCAGGGTCAGGGCACCAGCCTGCGTCTGCGGGAGGGGGGCTCACACGGCCTGCAGGCCGGTGATCGGTTGCTGCTCGTTCGTCGGCAGCACCTGGGTGGCCGGCTGCTCGAGCCCGGTGCGGTACGCGCCACTGCCTTGTTGCAGGTGGAAGCTGGTGGCAGCACCGCCCTGCGCTGGCTGGCCGGTCTGCCCCCCGCAGCCGGCGGTGCCGCTGTCGACGACTGGGTCGCCCTGCCGCTTTGAAAGATCCCCGACCGGAGTGCCTCTCATGACTGTGTCCGTCCGCACTGATCACCCGACAGTTTTCGTATTGGGGGGCAGCCTGCTGCTCCTGGCAGCCCTCGGTGTGTGCCTGTCTTTGCCGGCGCACGCCGCTGACCCAGCTCCCGCTGCACCGAGCGCCGCCGCGCCGGCTCCCCCCTCTGCGGGCCCTGGCTCGGCTACCCGTGCGGCGGTGGTTTCAGAGGTTCCCTCTCCGGCGGCTCGGGTCGCCCTCGAGCAGCTGTTGGGTGCGCCCGCGGAGGCCGAACCAGGTGAGCCTGCGGCCGATGCGCGTACGACCACCGTCGTGCGCGCCGGCGAGACCCTCGATGTGATCATCCGCCGGACTCTGGGCAACACGCCCTTCAAGGAAAACCTGCTGCGCGCCGCCTTTGTGGAGGCCAACCCGCGCCTCTATCCAAACGGCAATATTCAGCGCCTGCCCAATGGCACGAAAGTCCAGGTCCCCTCCGCCGCCGACCTGCGCCGGCATCTGCTTCGGTCACTCGGACCCGAGCGGGCTGCGGCTCTGGCGGGTCGCACCAAGCCCGCAGTCACCAGTGCGCCGGATCCGGCGCCTGTCGTGGCCGCGGCGCCTCCGTCCAGTGCGGCAGCCACCCCTCCGTCCCCGCCCCCGCCACCTCGGCCCGACCATCGCGGCTGGGTCCGCTTCCCGGGCTGATCGCCCGGGACAGCAGGGCAAGACATTCATGGTCATCCCGAGCGCTGACTCGGTCCAGTTCACCGGTCGCGTGCCGGTGATTCATCTGGAGGGCCGTCTGCCCGTGCTCGACACGCCGATGGCGCAGGCCCTGGGTCTGCGAGACGGTCAGGTCGTTCGGCCCACCGTGGAGGTGAGGGATGGGCTGGTGATGTTGCTGCTTCAGGGGCAGGCGATTGCCTTGCCACCGCAGCTGCGGATCGCTGCCGGTGACCGGCTCGGGTGGCTGGTGAGCCTCGACCCTCGCGGCCGCGCCACCCTGAGCCCGCTGAGCGGCTCGCCCTCGACCGGGTTGGGAGACTCAGAAGCCCTGTCGGCACCCGTCCCCGGAGGCACCGCCGGTCGCGCCGAGCAATTGGCGCTGCGCCCGGTGGCGGCCCCCGCGCTCGACAAGTTGTTGCAGCCAGGCGCCTTGCTCGCCTTCGCGCAAGCGGTGGTCAGCTCCGACCTGGGCGCGCAGGTTGCGCGTGCGGTCGGCGCCTGGCCGCAAATGGGCGCCCTCACCCCTGAAGGGCTGCGCAAGCTGGTGCGGCAGGTGGCTGTCGGTCCGGAGGGTGCCCTCGCCCGTGGCGAGCCCGCCGAGGTCGGGCTCAAGTCCTTGCTGCTCAGCTTGCTCGAGGCCTCGCCCTCGGCACAGTCGTCCTCCCAGGCGCTGCTGCGCGATGCGCTCGATGACCTGGAGTCGCGCCAGCTGCAGTCCGCGCTGGCGGGTAACGAAGGGCGCGATGTTGCCCTGTCCATGTTGCTGCCCTTTGCCGATGCCGAGCCAGTGGAGGTGCGGTGGTCGCAAGCCCGCCAGGCAGCCGCCGACGGCCGGCGTGCGCCCTGGGTGGTGGAACTGCACACCGACAGTAGCCGCTTCGGTCAGGTCTGGATGCGCACCCGCATCAGTGAAGGCACCTCGGTGGATCTGGTGATGTGGGCCGAGCAGGCCGATCTGGTCGCCCGTGCGCGAGCCGGCAGCGGGAACCTCGCCGCTTGGCTGGGGCAGGCGGGTCTTCGCATGACCGGCCTGCAGGTGATCCACGGACGCCGGCCGGCGCTGGAGGCGGACGCACCGCTGGACCTGGGCAGCGGCCGCCTGGTCGATCTGCAGGCCTGAGGGGAGAGAACAGCCATGCGACGCGGATCCCACCCCTGGCGCGAGGCCGTGGCCTTGGCCTACGGCGAGCGCACCACCCCAGTCGTGACCGCTCGCGGCCAAGGTGAGGTGGCCGAGCGCATCATCGCAGAGGCCCAGCGGCAGGGCGTGCATGTGGCCCAGGATCCGGCGCTGCTTGCCTTGCTCTCACGGGTGGACATCGACCAGGAAATCCCGACCGAGGCCTACACCGCAGTGGCAGTGGTGCTGTCCTGGGTGTATTGGCTCAAGGGTATGCAGCCGGGGGACGAGAAGCGCGGCGGTTTTCCGCTGCGCTGATGGAGTCCCGAGGGGTCAGAGGAGGGCCGGAAGGCCAGAAGAAAGAGCCTGGCGAGCGCGCGTCGGCGCAAGGGCTCAGGCTTCGCTGTACAGGCGCCGTCCGCCGCGACGACTCATCTGACCAAGGCGATCGTAAAGATCGACGGAGGCGGTGGGGTCGGCCGCCCGCAGTGCACGTAGGGCGTCGCTCACCACCGACATCTGGCGGGTGACCAGGCGCTCGTTGCGCCTGAACGCTTCGCGGCTGAGGGTCAGGGCCTCGGTGATGCTCCCCCACTGCGCTGGGCGGGCGGGGAGGGCGGCAACCTGGTTTGCAGTGGCCTGCAGGGACTCCAGCAGGGCAACCTTGTCCGCCTGCATCTTCTCTAGGCGCTCGAATTTTTGCTCGCGCAGGGCCTGGAACTCGTCCTCGAGCAGGCCGTCGAGCGCCTCGACCTGGGCACGGGCGGCAACCAGGTCGGGCTCGCCGAGGGGTACCGATGTCGTTTCGGCGTCCGCCGGCAACAGAGGCGCCGCCGGGTGCAACGGTACGAGGGGCTGGCCGAGCGATCGGCCGAAAGCCTGGCCAAACGGCTGGGAGCTTGGGAGGAACGGCATGCGGCTCGACTCAGTCTTTGATCAACTGTTCGAGGTTGAGGAAGGCCTCGGCCGCCTTGCGGTGGTCCACCACATACTCGCCCTGGGCCACGGCCTGCTTGATCGCTTCGAACTTGGAGCGGTCGAACTCAGGCTCGCGGCTGGCCTGCAGCGCTACCGCGCTGAGTTGAAGCTGGTCGGCGGCCGGCGCAACCGGCTTGGCGGGCGCTTCGGTCGCCGCGGCGTCCACGGATTTCAGTCCGCTGGACACGCGATCCGCCGCGCGCTTGCGCTCCACCGCGTCAGCGGCCGCCTTGTTGGCATCCCAGGATGAAATCGAATTCGTCATAAAGTGCTACCTTTCCCGCTCGGAGTGCACGCCGAGCACGGCTTGTCACTGGAGTCGACGGTGGCGGAAAAAACTTGAGAGGGCCAGACGCAGATTTTTTTCATTGGCCGACCGCCTGGTTCTGACCGCTGATCTGGGCGCTCACAACGCGCCCCGAATCCCTGTTTCGCAGCCGGATGGTGTCGCCCAGCCGACCATCGTCGAGCGACTCGAGCCGGGCCGTCACCGCCAGTCCGGGCGTTGGCGCCCAGGTGGTGAGCACGGTGTTGCCACGCCGAACGGCCAGGGGTGTGGGCGGGGCGGCTGTCGGCGCGATGGCACCGGGCATCCAGGTGGTGGTCGGGAAGGTGGCGGGGACCGGTGCGGGGAAGGCGCCAGGCCGGGCACTCACAGGGGCAGGCGCCGGGACGGCAGGCAGACCGTTTGCCATCGCCGGCGGAACCGGGTTGGGGCTGCCGGGAAAGACAGGGGTGGGCCTTGCAGCGGCGGCACCCCGGGGCAGGGACACGCTCAGGAAAAGTGACCATTGGGTGTCCTGGCAGCGTGCCCGGACCACACCGTCGTTCTGCGGGAAGGGTTTGTCGAAGGCCCATCCGGCCGCGCACCCGGCGACCAGCAGCCGTGGATCCAGGGGCTGGACCTGCACTGCCGACGCGCTGACCTGATGGATGCTGGCCACCCAGGCGCGCGCGCGCTGGACCACTTCCGGCTCCACCGCGCCGATCGGGGCCGGGTTGGCGCTGGCAGCCAGCGCGCAGGCCAGCCCCAGCACGCCGAGCGCGGTCTGGTGGGTCCAAAAGGCTCCTCCGATGGGCGGGGCAGGGCGCACCCCTGCCGGTGTTCCGGTGGCGGGGGTGTCGGTTCGCAGTAGAAAGTCAAGGCACGGCATTTGCAACTCCTGAGGGGTGTGGGTTTTTCGACGCACCCGTCGTGATACCCGGAAATTGCAAGAACAGGGCCAGCCCGTTACCGCGACTGCCGCGGCTCGGGCAGGTCCCCAACACCGATCAGGAGCCTGCCGACATGGACCTCCCACTGCCCTCCGCCGTTACCCCGGCCACAGTCACCGTACGCCGTGGCGACACGCTTGTTGGCCTGGTCAAGGCCCACTACAAGAGTCAGGGTGTCAACGTCGACGACCGCCAGGCCTTTCGAATGGCCCTGAGCGTGGCGCGCGGCAACGGGATTGCCGACGCGGCGCGTATCCAACCCGGCCAGTCTTTACGTATGGACGCGCTGCCCTTGGGTTCCGAACTGGCCAAAGGCGAGACGATGGCCGCTCCTGCCGTCGGAACTCCGTCACGGTCTCCGGCTGCGACAGCCTCGGTCAGCGTGGGCGCCCGTGGTCCTGCAGCGCCTTCGGCCGCCCAGGTCCTGGCCAACCGGCAGGCAACTGTCCCGGTGTTCGAGCGCACGCTCTCCCGCGCAGTCGAGCGCGGTTTCATTCCTGCCGCGGATGTGGACCAGGTGCGCGAGAAGGTGGGTCGCATGGCCCGCGAGTATGGTTTCGACCCGGATGATTTCGCCCGTGTCGTGCTGATCGAGAGCGACGGCATGAACCCCAGCGCCAGCAACGGCCGCTGTCACGGGATCATCCAGTTCTGCGGCGGACCCGGCCGCGGCGCTGCCAGCGTGGGCTTCGCCAACAATGCGCAGGAAATCGCCAAGATGAGTGTGGTCCAGCAGCTCGACCTGGTGGACCGCTACTTCCAGGACGTGGGCATGCCGCGCAGCGGCGCCCGGACGATGGGGCTGGACGATCTCTACCTGTCGGTGCTCACTCCCGCAGCTCGCAGCCTGCGCGCCTCCGACGCGCCCCTCCCGATTCAGGGCAATCAGGCCCGCGTGCTGTACGAGGGCGGTCAGCGCGACGCGCCGATCACCCGCCGCTCCATCACCCAGGGGCTGATGCGCTATGCACAGGACCGCCTGCCCACGGCCGCCACGCAAATCAGCTCGCAGCTGTCGCAGCAAGTCTCCGCGGTTTCCGATCGCGTCAATGCCACGGCCACCGGCAGCAACTGGCCGTCGCAGCGGCAAATCATTGCCGCCAACACCGTCGAAAAGCCCTGATCACGGCCTGCAGGCCCATGGCACGCCTTTTGCACAAATCGGACGAGTGCTGGATTCCTTGAGGCCTTCGTGTCGGGAATCTGGCGTGTTGTCAAACCTGCCACTGGATTGAAAGGAGCGCGTATGAAGATTTTGGACGGAGCCCTGGGCATCCACGGGCAGGCCCTCGCGGTCCGCACCAAGCGGCTTGAGTTGCTCGCGCAAAACTTGGCCAACGCCGATACGCCGAACTTCAAGGCGCGCGACATCGACTTTCGCCAGGTACTGGCGGACACCAACAACCAGCCTGCCGCCATGACCGCCACCCGAGGCGCGCACTACGAAGTGGGCGAGGTTGCCAATCCGGACGGGACGCTCTACCGCGTGCCCTTCAACACCGCGGTGGACGGCAACACGGTGGAAAGCAGTATTGAGCAGGCCCAGTACGGTAAGGCCGCCGCCCAGTACCAGACCACGCTGAACTTCCTTGAAAGCCGTATTTCCGGCGTGCGCAAGGCACTGCGCGGCGAATAAGGAGAACCTGATTCATGGCTTCTTTTGACAACATCATCGGCGTAGCCGGCTCCGCGATCAACGCGCAGCTGACCCGCCTGAACGCCACCGCCTCCAACCTGGCCAACGCCAGCACCGTGGCTGGCACCGATGCCGAGGCCTTTCGCGCCAAACGCGCGGTATTCAAGGCGCTGGTGGACGAGCAGTACACCCAAGCGGGCTCGCCCTTCGTGGGTGGCGTGTTCATCGAACGGATGTCCGTGGACCCGGCTCCTGCCCGCATGGTCTTCCAGCCGGGCAACCCCCTGGCCAACAAGGAAGGCTACGTCTTCCAGTCGAACGTGAGCGAAGTGACCGAGATGGTCGAAATGATGGCCGCCTCCCGCTCTTACCAGAACAACGTTGAAGTGATCAACACGGCGCGCCAGCTGCTCTCGCGCACCTTGGAAATCACCAAGGCCTGATCCCCATTTTCGAAACCCTGAGACAAGCACCATGGCCGTTGCCTCCGCCACCGACAAGAGCGCCGCCCAGTTGCTGGGCGTGACCAGCTACGAGGACAAAAAAGTCACCTCCTCCGCCAAGGGCAAGGAGGAGATGGGCAAGCAGGACTTTCTCACCCTGTTCACCGCGCAGCTGAAGAACCAGAACCCGCTGGAGCCGGTGAAGAACGAAGCCTTTGTGGCCCAGCTCGCCCAGTTCTCGCAGCTGGAGGCACTCACCAATATGCAGACCTCGCTGAACAGCTTTGTGTCGACCATGTCGGCCGAGCGCATGCTCAGCGGCGCTTCGCTGATCGGCAAGCAGGTGCCTGTCGCCGACGCTTCGGCCAGCCTGGTCGCGGGCGGCAAGGTCAACGCCACCATCAATTTGCCCGACGGCGCCTCGGGCGTGCGCGTCCAGGTCCGCGACAGTGGCGGCACCGTGGTGCAGGAACTCATCGCCGGCGCGCAGACGCCGGGCAACCTGGACTTTGTCTGGGACGGCAAGCTGCCCAGCGGCGCGCCGGCCCCCGGTGGCAGCTACAGCTTCACCGCCTCGGCGGTGGTGGCGGGCAAAACGCAGAACGTCACTGTGCAGACCATGGCCACCGTGCGCTCGGTGCAGACCAACGGCGCTACCGGCGACGTCCAGCTGCAGGTCGATGGCGGCAAAACGATCCCGCTGTCCAAAGTCTCGCGCATTGGCCAGTAAACACGGAATTTCCCAGGAGCAAGACGACATGTCCTTCTATACCTCGCTGACCGGCCTCAACTCGGCAACCGCCCAGCTGTCCGTGACCTCGAACAACATCGCCAACGTGGGCACCTCGGGCTTCAAGCGCTCGCGGGCCGACTTCGGCGACATCTTCGCCACCTCGCCCTTGCAGAAGTCTTCGTCCAACATCGGCCAGGGCGTGTCCCTCAAGCAGGTGAGCCAGGAGTTCAGCCAGGGTAACGTTTCGACCTCGGGCAACTCGCTAGACCTCGCGATCACCGGCGACGGCTTCTTTCCGCTCTTGTCTGCCGACAACCTGCAGCAGATCTACACCCGCAACGGCTCGTTCACCCTCAACGACCAGAACAACGTGGTCAACTCCACCGGGCAGCGGCTGCTGGCTGCGTCGGTGGACTCGTCTGGCAAGGCCGACTTGAACAACCTAGACCCTTTGGTGATTCCGCCCAAGACCTCGGGTCAGGCACAGGAAACCACCGAGATCCAGTTGGGCCTGAACCTGCCGGCCGAGTCCACACCGATCGACCTGAAGTTCGACCGCACCAGCCCGGCGACCTACAACAAGTCCACCGCGCTTACGGTGTATGACTCCGGTGGCAACGGCTACCTGGCCACCGTCTACTACGTCAAGACCCAGGCCGCCCGCATCGACAGCCCTTTTGCCAAGTGGCAGACCTACTTCTTCGTCGGCGACCGTCAGGTCAAGCCGGCACTGCAGCAGGCCAGCAATGCCTCGGGCGCGCCGCTTTATGTGAACAAGTATGGTGAGGTCTTGCCCAAGACCGATCCGCGTGTGATTCCCGGCACGGGCACGACCGAGATGTACACGCTCGACCAGCAAAACGACACACGGCCGTCTTCGGCCGCGACCGCGCTGGGTGCACCGTTGACGGAGACCTACTTCAAGGACAACGCGCTCAAAGGCCTGAACTTCGGCTCCGACCCCTTGGCGACGCCCCCAGTTGTGGCGTCTACGATCAGCTTCGCCCTCACGGTCGATGGCGCCAGCGCGCCGCAGACGATCAGCTACGACCTCAAAGCCGCTGACACCGATCCGGACACGCTGGCAAAAACGCTGGAAGTAGAAATCAATAACCAGCTGGGTACCCTGAGTACGTCGACCGATCGGCGTTATGGCGTGACGGTGAATTTCGACCCGGACGCCAGGCAGTTCAGGGTGGCCTCGGGCACCACCGGCGACACCTCCAGCATCCAGATTGCCAACGCGAACGACAACGCGAAGAACCTGATGGGATTCGACGCTGCCAATATTTCGTCGGTACTGACGATCAATCCCTCGACCACGACCGCCCTGCGAGGCCAGCCCAGCCAGCCGGCAATCCTGCTGGGCTCGGCGATGACGATTGACACCACCAAGAACGTGCAGGTGGCCTCGGGCAACAAGCAATTGCAGGTGGCGGTGGATGGCATCACCGGCTCTATCACTTTGACGACCGGCTCCTTCACCATGGATCAGGTCGCCGAGAACATGGAAACCGAGATCAACAAGCTGGTGGACGAAGAGACAGGTCGCAAGGTGGCGGGTGTCACCGTCGGCTGGGACCCGATTGCCAAGCGGCTGAAATTCCAGACCGGGACCACCGGCGAGACCTCCACCATCCAGGTCACTGGTAGCAACGCCGACTGGGGCCTGGCCGATACCAAGATGGCCACTGGCGGCACCACTGAATGGACCGCCCTCAAGCAGTACACCGAAAACGGTGCCCTGCAGTACGTGAAGAACGGCGGGCAGACTGAATCCCCCACCGGCTTGTCGACCAAGACTCAGTGGTGGCCGATTTTCCTGGACCGCGGCGAGCTGTCGTTCGACCTGACCGGCAAGCCCACCTCGCCGCTGGACCCGATGCAATTCGAAACTGCCTTCCTGGAGGGCGGGCAGGGTGCTCTGACCATGTCGATCGACTTCACCCAGTCGACCCAGTACTCCAGCCCCTTCGCGGTGCTCTCGCAAGCGCAGGACGGCGCCCCCGAGGGTGAACTGATGGGCCTGGACATCGGGGTGGACGGCCTGGTGTCGGCGACCTATTCCAACGGCTCCCAGGCCTCGCTGGGCAAGATTGCGGTCGCCAACTTCTCGTCGCCAACCGGCTTGCGCCAGATTGGTGACGCGGCCTACCTCGCTTCCTCGACCTCGGGCACGCCGAGGATCGGCGAGGCGGGATCGGCTGGCTTCGGCTCGATTCGCGCCGGTGCCACCGAGCGCGCCAACGTGGACCTGACCCAGGAACTGGTCGATCTGATCACCGCGCAACGTAACTTCCAGGCCAACGCCAAGGCGATCGAGACCTCCTCGACCATGACCCAGGCCATCATCAACCTGCGCTCGTAAGCACTTCAACCGCGCTGACTCCCGTCACGTCACACTGCCATGGACCGCCTCATCTTCACCTCGCACTCGGCGATCGCCGAGTCGGCCATTGCCCGCCAGGGCCTGGTCAACGAGCTGGCCAACGTGTCGACCGCCGGATTCAAGCGCAGCTTCGACATGGCCATGCGCACCATCAAGGTCGAGGGCGAGGGCTTCGACTCCCGCTACCAGACGCAGGTGATCGCGCGCGACGTGATTGACCTGGAGCCCGGCCCGATCATTGCCACCAACCGCCCGATGGACATCTCCCTCAGCGGTGCGTCGGTGATGGGTGTAGAAGCGCCCGACGGCAAGTTGGCATTCACCCGGCGCGGTGACCTGAAGGTCAACGCCCGCGGCGTGCTGGAAAACGGTCAGGGCCACGCTCTGCGCGGCACTGCCGGCGGTCCTTTGGTGGTTCCCCCCGGCTTCGTGGTGCAGGTCAACCGCGACGGCACCGTGTTTGCGCGCGATCCGAACCAGCCTGCCGCAGTCGGCGTGCCGGTGGGCCAGCTGCTGCTGCGGGATGCCAGCAAGCAGCCGCTGGTGCGCCGTCCCGATGGTCTGTTCGCGCCCCAGGGCTTGCCGCTCGGCAGCGACTTTCCCACGGGTCCCGACGCCATTCAGATCACCTCGAACTCGCTCGAGGGCAGCAACGTCAATGCCGTCTATGGCATGACCCGAATGATTGACCAAGCCCGCAGCTTCGAAGCCCAGATCCGCGCCATCAAGCAGGCCAAGGATCTGGACGAGAGCAGCGCCACCTTGATGAAGCCCGCGTGAGCGGTCGCCGTCACGACAGTAACGACAGATAGAAACAGGAGCCCGACATGGACGCCTCAATGTGGATTGCCAAGACCGGCCTGGACGCGCAGCAGACGCGTATGGCGGTCATTTCGAACAACCTGGCCAACGTCAACACCACTGGCTTCAAGCGCGACCGAGCGACCTTCGAGGACATGCTCTATCAGAACGTGCGCCAGCCGGGCGCCCAGCTTTCGGCCAACGCCCAGGCGCCCACCGGCCTGATGCTGGGTACCGGCGTTCGCCTGGTCGCCACCGAAAAGACCCATGTGCAAGGCAGCCTCGTGCAAACCAAGGGCGCGCTGGACCTGGCCATTCAGGGGGAGGGCTTCTTCCAGGTCACCCAGGCCGACAACTCTATTGCCTACACCCGTGACGGCGCCTTCAAGAAGTCCGCCACGGGGCAGTTGGTCACCGCCACCGGTCAGCCGGTGTTCCCGGTCGTTCAAATTCCACAGAACGCAGCCTCCATCACTGTCAGCCAGGACGGCATCGTATCGGTTGAACTCACGACCGGTGGGGCCCAGCAGATCGCCCAGCTCACCATTGCTCGCTTCAACAACCCCGCCGGATTGCAGGCCATGGGTCAGAACCTGCTGCGGGAAACCCCGGCCAGCGGCGCGCCGCAGCCTGTCAATCCCGGTGCGGGTGGCGCAGGCACCCTCGCCCAGGGCGCGGTCGAAGCCTCCAACGTCAACGTGGTCGAGGAGATGGTCAACATGATCGAGACCCAGCGCGCCTACGAGATCAACTCCAAGGCGATCTCGGCTGTCGACGGCATGCTGAAGTTCCTCAACAACAACCTCTGAGGCCTGGCCATGCATGTCACTTTTCCCCGCGCCCGCCGCCAGATCAGCGCCGTGTTCGCACTGTGTGCTGGCCTGCTGCTGGCCGGCTGCGCCACGATGGACGACCTGCCCCCTCGGGACGAGAGCCACGCGCCCGTTCCGCCAGTCGCCCAGGACCAGTCGCCGCCTGCGGCCACCGGCGCCATCTACCGCGCCGGCACGGGTTCGACCTTGGTGGGCAAGGCTCGTCGCTTTGGCCCTGGCGATGTGATCACCGTCATCCTCAATGAATCGACCCAGGCCAACCGTGCAGCCACCGCCAACGTCAGCCGCGTCTCGAACAATGATGTGGTGCCCCCGGGCCTCACCAGCCGTCTGCCCGCACTCAGCAAGACCCTGACCGGCGTCAACCTGAACCAGGCCAATATCGAGAGCAAGGGGGAAGGCTCGGCGGACCAGAGCGCCAGCCTCACCGGCTCGGTGACGGTCACCGTGGTCGAGGTTCAGCCCAACGGCAACCTGATCGTGCGCGGCGAAAAGCGCCTGTCCCTGACCCAAGGCAGCGAAATGATCCAGGTCAGTGGGATTGTCCGGCCTGATGACGTGGCGCCGAACAACACGGTGCAGTCGCGCCGCCTGGCCAACGCCAATTTCGTCTACCAGGGCGGCGGTGAACTGGGTTCAGCTACCCGTGCCCCTTTGGGCACCCGTGCCGCGCTCAAGTTCTGGCCCTTCTGACACCCCCCCGAAAACGCATGACCATGGCAGCTTTCCACCCCTTCCCGTGCCGCCTGCGCCCTCTGGCTGGCCGCGCCCTCCTGGGCCGCTGCCTGCTGGCCCTGGCCCTGGCGTCACTGGCGCCGGCGGCCCTGGCTGACCGGGTTAAGGACCTGGCCCAGGTCGCCACCGTCCGCGCCAACCAATTGATCGGCTATGGCCTGGTGGTGGGCCTACCCGGCACCGGCGACGGCGCCGATGTCTCCTTCACCGTGCAGAGCATGCGCGCGTTGCTCAATCGTCTGGGCGTGAGCATCGACGGCCCGCTGTCGGACTTTGAGGCGACCGCCAGCGCCGGCAAGATGGAGGTCAAGAACGCTGCGGCGGTGATGGTCACCGCCGATCTGCCCGCGATGGCCAAGCCCGGCCAGCGGATTGATGTCACCGTCTCGGCCATCGGCAAGGCCACCAACCTGCGCGGCGGCAGCCTGCTTCTGACCGCCCTTCGCGGACCGGATGGCGAGGTCTATGCGCTTGCTCAGGGGGCCCTGGCTGCTACCGGCGTCGACCAGTCCGCCGCTGGCTCCCGTGTATCGATCGGCGTCCCCACTGCGGCTCGCATTCCGAGTGGCGCGCTGGTGGAACGCGAGGTCGACAACCCCTTTGACCGGGCGGACCATGCCGTGCTGAATTTGCGCGAGGCGGATTTCACCACCAACACCGCCATCGTCAACGCGATCAACCGCCGCTTCGGCAGCGACCTCGCCCGGCCACTCGACGGGACCTCCATCGCCGTCCGGGTGCCGCAGGATCTTTCCCAGCGCGTGGCTTTTCTGAGCACGGTTGAAAACCTGGATGTTCAGGCCGCCGATCCCCCAGCGAGGGTAGTGGTCAACGCCCGGACCGGTACCGTTGTCATCAGCCGCAATGTGCGCATCACGCCGGCTGCGGTGTCGCACGGCACCATCACCGTCTCCATTTCGGCCACCAACGAGGTCTCGCAGCCCAACGCCCTGGGCCGCGGAGACACGCAGGCCGTCCAGAACGCAGATGTTGCAGTGTCGGAACCCAACAAGCCGATGTTCCTCTTCCAGCCCCAGGTCGACCTGCGGCAGATCGTCGATGCGGTTAACCAGGTGGGGGCTACGCCCTCGGCCCTGATTGCCATCCTCGAGGGCCTCAAGGCTGCGGGCAGCCTGCGGGCCGAACTGATCGTGCAGTGACCAGGCCTGACCCGGAAAATTCCCCATGAGCGACTCCAACGCCCCTCTCTCCGGCCTCGCCAAGCCCAGTGGCTACCACGACTTCAGTGGTCTGGCCGGCCTGCGCAGTGAGGCCGCGCGGGGTGCAGACAGCGCCCTGCGCGAGACCGCCAAGCAGTTCGAGGCTTACTTCATTCAGCAGACGATGAAGAGCATGCGGGAGTCGGTCGAGAAAAGTGACCTGTTCGACAACAACGAAACCGACATGTTCCAGGACATGATGGACAAGGAGGTCGCGGCCAAGATGGCCGAGCGCGGCTCCCTGGGCCTGGCCGACATGATCGAGCGCACCCTGACCCAGCGTCAGTTGCAGGCCACCCCGCCCAGCACCCAGGAGGTGCTGGCCGCCCGCGCCGGCTTGCCGCTGGTCCCGCCTGCCGCGCCGGTGTCGCTGACCCCGGTGGGTGTGCAGGGTCTGCCCTTGCCCCGTACGGGTGGACTTGCCCTGGACATGGGCCTGTACGGCCGTTCGCCGCAGCAGGGCCAGGCAGCGCCGGCCCTGGAGAGCGGCCAGACGCGGACCAACGGCACCACCGCGACCGGCACACGGGACTCTTCGGGAGTTGATCGGTGAGCGATCTCCTGACCATTGGCAGCTCCGGCATTACCGCCTACCAGCGGGCGCTGGCGACGGTGTCCAACAACATCGCCAACATCAGTACGGATGGCTACTCCCGCCAGAACGTGAGCCTGAGTGCGGGTACGCCCCAGCGCATGGGAGGAGAGTACCTGGGCACCGGCACGATGCTCGACGGGATCCGCCGCCAGTACGATGCCTTCGCGCAGTCCAATTTGCGCAACAGCAACAGTGCGCTCCAGGGCCAGGAGCCGATGGTCTCCTACGTCAATCGCGTGATCAACGTCATGGGCGACGTCAGCATTGGCCTGAGCAGCGCCCTTAACCAGTTTTTCAGTTCCGCCCGCGACCTGGCAACCGACCCGGCATCCTCGATACGCCGCAGCACATTCTTGCGCGACGCGGATGGCCTGGCCTCCCGCTTTCGGCAACTCGATGCCCAGTACGAGTTGCTGGACCAGGAGACCAGCCAGGCGGTGCAAAACGATGTGGGGAAAGTCAACTCCCTGACCCAGCAGTTGGCCCAGATCAACCGGCAGTTCACCCGGCATCTCCGAGTGGATGACCAACCCTCCGAGTTGGTGGACCAGCGGGACCGGCTGCTGACAGAGCTTTCGGGGCTGACGGGTATCAAGACCCGCTTCGAGGTCAACGGATCGGTGGTGGTCAGCCTCGGCGATACAGTCGACCAAGGGGTTCTAGTCGATGGAGGAGTTTCCCGTGAAGTGGCGGTCGTGGAGACCGACGGGCGCCTATCCTTTGTGACAGACCCCTACGGCGACACCAAGGCCCTGCCCAATATTTTGAGTGGGACGATCGGTGGTGCGCTGGCCTTCCGCGAATATGTGCTCGGACCGGCTGCAAGTTCGCTGGACGAACTGGCCACCCGGCTGACCAAGGAAGCCAACAGCATCCATCAGAGCGGCATCGACCTGCAGGGGCGGCTGGGCCTGAACCTGTTCGAGATCAAGCCCAACGCGCGCGGTGCCGCCGCCGGGGTGACCTTGGCGATCACCGACAACAACCGGGTCGCAGCCGCCGGCCAGTTTCGTGTGATCGACAACGAGCTCAACACGAGCAGCGCCGAATCACGAATTTCTTATGCGCCGCCTTCCTACGGCGGCGAGACCAATCTCTACAAGTCGCTGGCGCAGGGCCTAGGCCCCCAAATTACCAGCGAAACCGTGCTGCTCTCCACGGGCCGGGCTGGTGCAGCCCTCAGCGCTTCCCCGGTGGCCTCCCTGGGGGTGGCACCGGTGGGCATGACCGACCTCGTGCTTTCGCTTCCGGATGTGCAAGCCGGGCAGACCCTGCAGGTGATGACCCGCGATGGTCGTCAGTTGCTGGGGACCGCCCTGAGTCCTGACCAGCGCGGCCAGATCATGGGCAACCCCGGCATGGAAGAGGGGGCGACCTACGACAGCACCAGCCTGGGAAGCCGCTTCCTGGGCATGGACCTGATGGTCGGCGCGCGTGCGCCGGTGCAGCAGATCGCTCGATTCGATCCGAACGACGGCAAGCTGCTGAGCCCTACGCTGGCACCGGCGACGCTCCAGGGCCGGGCGGTGGCGTCGGGGCTGAACCTCGTCCCGGCCGGCGCGATCAAACTCAACGGCGTGACCTTGGGCGAGCTCAATACCGGAGCGCCGCTGACTGCGACGGACATCGCAAGCTGGCTCAACGGCTACTCATCGACGACCGGTGTCACCGCTTCGGTGCTCGACGGTGCCATCAGGCTGGATCGTCCGGTGGGAAACACGACCGATGAAGTCCGTCTGGAGCTGGGCGCTGCCGGCGAGGCCGTGCAATTGCGCCAACTCGGCTTTGATCCAGCCTTTCACCTGATCGGTGCAGCCAAGGACGACCTCCTGGTGTTCGTTACAGGCAGCCCGGGAACGACATCCGCTGTCGACGTCCAGGCGATCTTCAAGGCCGGAGCCGGTGACCCCAAGCAGGCGCTGCGAGACCAGGCGCTCGAAGTGCGCTTCACCAGCGCAAGCGAGTACCAGATCGTCGAGACGGCCAGCAACTCGGTCGTGGCTGAGCGGTCCTACGATTCAAATCGGGGCCTCATCCGCTACCGCGGTCTGACACTCACTTTCTCCTCTGCGCCTGCCGCCGGCGACCGATTCGCGATCGACGCCAACCGGGATGGCGTCGGTAATAACGAAGCCATGCTGGCGATGTCCGACCTCGAGAACAAGAAGGGTGCGGACGGCGAACTGACCCTGAGCGAGTCCTATCTCGACCGCGTCAACCAAATCTCCAACCTTGCCCAGCAAGCGCAGATTTCCCGCGACGCACTTCAGGTGGTGTTCAAGCAGGCCCAGGAGGCCCGCGACGGAGTCGCCGGCGTGGACCTCAACGAGGAGGCGGCCGACCTGGTGCGCTTTCAGCAGGCCTACCAAGCCAACGCCAAGGTGATGCAGGTCGCCGGCACGCTGTTTGACACCATCCTGCAACTGGGCTGAAAAAGGTCATCCGATGAAGATCTCCACTTCCTTCATGTTCGACCGCGCGATCGAGCGGATCACTGACCAGCAAAACCAGCTGTCGACCAGCCAGGCGCAGATGGCGCAGGGCAAGCGGATCATTACCCCCAGCGATGCACCTGATAAGGCTGCGGCGATTGCGCGCCTGCGTGGCGAGATCGACCGGCAGCAAGGACATGCCAACACGCTGAAAGTTGCCCAGGAGCGGTTTTCTGCAGAAGAAACCTCACTGTCCAGTGTGACCGACGTGCTTATTCGCATGAAGGAACTCGGCGTTCAGGCCGCCAACGGCACCCTGGGCACCATGGATCGCAAGGCAGTCGCCGCAGAACTCAGCACCCTGCGCGACCAGGTGCTGAGTCTTGCCAATTCTCGTGACGATACGGGCAACTATCTATTCTCAGGCACCCGAGTCAATACCGTGCCCTTCTCCGAAAACCCCCTGGGTCAGGTGCTCTACCAAGGCGACCAGACGCAGACCAGCGTCCCTGCAGGCGCCGAGCGCACAGTGGCCTACACCCGCTCGGGGACGGACGTCTTTTCCCGTGTGATTCGTGACGGCAGCACGGGTGCGACCCCTGGGACCGCCAGCTTCTTCGATGCCATGGACCAGTTTGTCGACGCCGTTGAGGGCAGCCAGCCCCAGGGTATCCAGACCGGCCTGGCTGACTTGGGGCAGATGATCGACAACATCAGCCTGGCTCAAGCCAAAAACGGCTCTGACCAATCGGTGGTCCGCTTGCAGTTAGATGTCATTTCCGACACCAACCTGCGGCTCAAGTCGAGCCTGTCCGACATCGAGGACCTCGACTACGCCACGGCCCTGGCCAATATGAACAAGCGAGTCTTGTCCCTGCAAGCCACCATGAGCAGCTTCTCCAAGGTGACGGAGCTCAACGTGTTCGATTACCTGCGCTGAGCGCTCGCTCTTGCGCTAGCACTTCGATTTTCGTTCACTTCCTTTCTGGCACTGAATTCCCATGAGCACCAGCAACGTCGACCTCGTCAAGGCCCTGGGTGCCGGCTCTGGCGTTGATACCAAGGCGCTCGCTAAGGGCCTGGTCGATGCTGAGGGCGAGCCGCGCAAGGAGGCGATCAACGCCAAGCTCACCCGCAGCGAAACCCGAATTTCTGGGTACGCAGCGCTCAAGTACGCACTATCGCAACTGGGCGGTGCGTTCGAAAAGCTGAACGACCAAAGTGACTTCGGGACACCGACGGTCTCTGTCAACCAGAGCGCGGCGCTGTCCGTGACCGCCACCGGCAGCGCGCAAATTGCGACTCATTCGGTGGAGGTGACCCGCCTGGCCAGTGCCCAGCGCAGCGCCAGCGGCGGATTCAGTGGCGCCAGCAATGCCTTCAATGGCGGCACGGGCTTGAGTCTGAGCCTGTCCGTGCACGGCGGGGCGCCGCAGACGATCGCGGTCACGACCGATACCCCGAACGGCGTCGCCAGCGCGATCAATGCCGCCGGACTTGGGCTGAGCGCCCAGGTCGTGCGAACCGACAGCAGCGCTACGCCCTACCGGATCGTGGTGACCGGCCAGACTGGCGGCAGCCAAGACTTCACCCTGACCAGCAGCGCCGGTGGGCTGGCCTTCGCTACCCCCCTGGCCTCCGCGGCGGATGCGCAGCTGACGGTCAACGGCCTGTCGATTACGCGCTCCTCCAACAGCGTCAACGATGTCATCGACGGTGTCACGCTGCAGCTGCAAACCCTGACCTCGGGGCCTGCCCGGGTCGACCTGAGCCGGGACACTCAATCGGCCAAGGCCAGCATTACCAGCCTGGTCTCGACTTACAACGATTTCAATGAGACCCTCAAGATTCTGGGTGACAGTGGAAGCGATGTAGAGGGGCTGGGCGGATCATTGGCAGGGGATAGCCTGCTACGCACCATTCGCAACCAGGTCCGTAACCTGCTGGTTGGCAATTCCAGCACACCCTCCGGCGAGGTCAGCGCCTTGCGCGATGTGGGTATCTCGTTTGACCGCAACGGCAAGATGACATTGGACGCCAGCAAGCTCGACACCGCGCTGGCCAGCAAATTCAGCGACGTCGCTCAGATGTTCAGCGCCGGGACCAGCAACAAAAGCTTGTTCAGCCCCTCTCCGGCTGGCGTTGCGGGTGACGTGGTGGTTGCCATTGACAAACTCCAGCGTGCCACCGGACTGATTGCCAGCCAAACCGAGAGCGCTACCCGTGATGTGACCAAGTACAAGGCGCAACTCACGGCTCTCCAGGAGCGAATGGACAAATTGCTGGAGAACTACACCAAGCAGTTCGCGGCCATGGAGTCGGTGGTTGGCAACTCCAACAGCCTCAAGACCAGCCTCTCCAGCAGCTTCGAGGCCATGATGAATAGCTACAAGAACTAGATCTAATTGACGCATTAGCGCTTCTTGTACGGCTTAAAGTACCCTTTCTCAAGTTCCCTGGTCCGGTGCCGATCCTAGGGGGGACGGGGCTCGGATTGCCCTGCGGTATCCGCCATTTCGGTGTTTGCTGCAGGCGCGGGCATCGTCCCAACGAGGACACCATCATGAGCAACACCATCCAAGCCGCGGATTCCAGCGTGCCACAGGCTGTGGCTGCACGGATTGCCGCTGTTCGTCCTGCGCCAGCAGATGTGGCACAGCCTCGAGCCGCTGCGCAAGAGGAGCGAAAGCAAGTCCAGATTGACCCGCAGGAAATGCGCAAGGCTTTGCAGGAGGCCGTTGAACAGCTCAACGATCGAATGCGCCAGATGTCGCGGAACCTGGCCTTCTCGGTGGACGACAAGGCCAATCGCACAGTCATCACCGTGACCAATTCGACCACTGGCGAGGTTGTTCGGCAGATCCCCAACGAGATCGTGTTGGAGGTCTCCCGCTCGATCGAGGACTTTAAGGGGCTGCTGCACAACACAGTCTCTTGAAATTTTTTCTGCATCGATCACTTCAGTTTGCACAACAAGCGTCGATTCACCCAAGGCTGGGAGAGCATCTGGCAGAAAGCGCAAGCCAAGCCAAATGCAGGCCCACATCACCCCCCACACGTCCCCAGCAACAGCCGGACAAAGGAGTAAAGCATGACCGTTATCAACACCAACACTGCGTCGCTTCGCGCGCAGCAAGCTTTGACTGTGAACAACAGGGCTCTCGGCAAGTCGATGGAGCAGCTCTCCACCGGCAAGCGGATCAACGCCGCCGGCGATGACGCGGCGGGCCTGGCCATCAGTAACAAGATGACCGCGCAGATTCGCGGCCTGAATCAGGGCGTGCGCAACGCCAACGACGCGATCTCGATGATTCAGACGGCGGAAGGCGCAACCACCGAAGTCACCAACATGCTCCAGCGCATGCGTGAACTGGCTGTGCAGTCGGCCAACGGCAGCTACTCCTCCGACGACAGGACCGCCCTCCAGTCTGAGTTTTCCGAGCTGCAGGCCGAAATCTCCCGCATCTCCAGCAACACCGAGTGGAACGGCACCAAGATCGCCGACGGCACGATGACCGCGGTGAATTTCCAGGTCGGCGCCAACTCCAGCCAGGTGATCACGGTGACCTTCAAGGACATCGATGGCATGACCGGCGTGGCCACCGCGATCACCGCGACGATCGGCACCATCACGGGCGCCAACACGTCCATCAGCGCTGTGGATACCGCCCTGGCGGCGATCGACAGCTTCCGCAGCGACATGGGCGCGAAGATCAACCGCCTGACCTATGCGGCCGACAACCTGACCAACGTCGCGACCAACACCGGTGCCTCGCGCAGTCGCATCCTGGACACCGACTACGCGAAGGCGACGACCGAGCTGGCCCGCACGCAGATCATCCAGCAGGCAGCGACGGCCATGCTGGCTCAGGCCAACCAGCAGCCCCAGACGGTTCTGTCGCTGCTGCGCTGATGACTGAGCCCGGACGCCACCTCGCCCCAGACGGAGAACCGGGCCGGGCGGGTGATGGGATAAGCACAGACGATGGCAGCGCTGCCCCTGCATGGTTCTGGAGCGTTCGCGACAGAACCCTCGAGGACGAACTCTCCCGCCGTGCGCGGGAGCTGCTAGCGCAGGGCGCTGGGGCCGCCCTCCTGGTGGCCGGCGTGGGCAGGCGGTCGGCGTCTTGAGTGCCGAGAGAGCAGAAAAAATTCTCTTAGCCCTCAAGTCCCGGCCCCTGGCGCCGATTCACTTAACGAGGAAGTGAAGAACTAACTTCCGCAAACCCAATAGCCGACCCGTTCATCAGGGCCTGCACCAAACGGAAACGAACCGAAGGAGTATTTGAATGTCTACCGTGATCAACACGAACACCAAGTCGCTCATCGCCCAGCAGGCCCTGAACGTGAACAACCGTGGGCTCTCCAAGGCCATGGAGCAGCTTTCCACCGGCAAGCGGATCAACACCGCGGCCGACGATGCTGCCGGCCTGGCCATTAGCAACAAGATGACCTCGCAGATTCGCGGTCTCACCCAGGGCGTTCGCAACGCCAACGACGCGATCTCGATGATCCAGACGGCGGAAGGCGCGACCAACGAAGTCACCAACATGCTCCAGCGCATGCGTGAACTGGCGGTGCAGGCCGCCAACGGCACCTACAATACTGAGGACCGCACCTCGCTGCAGTCTGAGTTTTCCGAGCTGCAGGCTGAAATTACCCGCATCTCCAGCAACACCGAGTGGAACGGCACCAAGATCGCCGACGGCACGATGACCGCGGTGAATTTCCAGGTCGGCGCTAACTCCAGCCAGGTGATCACGGTGACCTTCAAGGACATCGACGGGATGACGGGCATGACCACCGCCATCGTTTCAGCCTCCATCAGTTCCGTGGGTGTCGCCAACTCGGCGATCAGCGCGGTAGACACCGCCCTGGCGACGATCGACAGTTTCCGCAGCGACATGGGCGCGAAGATCAACCGCCTGACCTATGCAGCCGACAACCTGACCAACGTGATGACCAACACCGGCGCCTCGCGCAGCCGCATCCTGGACGCTGACTACGCCAAGACGGCGACCGATCTGGCCCGCACGCAGATCATCCAGCAAGCGGCCACCGCCATGCTGGCCCAGGCCAACCAAGAGCCGCAGAGCGTGCTGTCCCTGCTCAAGGGCTGATGGACATGAGGCCCTCCGGGGCCTTGGCAAGAAAAAGGGGCGCCTGTCGGCGCCCCTTTTTCTTGGGTGACGGCGAGACTGGCCGGCTGGGATCAGGCCAGCAGGGAGTCGAGCAGGGCTGGATCTGGCCGTCCCTTGATCTGAATATCGCGGTAGAAATCCGCCAGCTTGTCCAGCAGATCGCAGCTGACCTCGCAGGCCTCCTGAATGCTCTGATAGACCTCTCGGTAGCGCAGGATCGCGTCATTCAGTGAGCGGTCTTCATCCTCTTCCTGCTTGATCACGCCGTAGCGGATCGCCTCCAGACGCGCGCCGCTGCAGGCGTCGACCAGATGCTTGGCGTGTCGGCTGAAGTCCTTGAGCCGCTTGTTGATCCTGTCGATATCGCGCAGGCGGCGAGTCTGACCGCCTTGCGCCTTGCCTCGGGTCAGGGCCTGGGCGCGGGACGCCAGTTCCCCATACTCGACGACCAACTCCCGCAGCATCGCCAGCTGCTGGAGCAACTGGGTCATCTGCTCCTGATCCAGGTACTCGGGTGTTGCCGGCGGGTGGGGTTCCTTGCGCAGGCTGGTCATGCCGATGTGCTCGCACACCTGTGCAAACGGGATCTGCAAGCTGCCGGCAATGCGCGCGCCCCCTTCGGTGGCGTTGATCACCATGACCTCGGGCAACTCCTTGAAGCGCTCTTCGAACCAGGCCTTGTAGGCAAGCAGCTGCCGCTCTGTACGCACCCGGTCGCCGTAGTAGCCCTCGACGTCATAGCCTTTGTCCGAACGACCTTGCAGCATTTCGGAGGAGTAGGTGAAGAGGTAGCCGTCGGCATGGTCCTTGCCGCCCGTCAGGGCCAGGTCCTGCCCGATTAGGACGATGGGGTTGGCGCCCATATGGACGGCCATGTTGAACGCCAAGGTGGCGACCGAGCCTCCCACGCCCAGCCGACCTGGCCGGGCACCGAGGAATCCCAGCGTCTCGGCGATGTGGCCGTCGGCGCAGGTCATGATGTGACCCCGGTCATGGCTCCAGACCATATTGGGCGAGGCGATCATGTCGGTCACCAGCCGGGTGTGGGGGGAGAGCCCGTCCCGCGGCCAGGAAGGCGGCGTGACCGGATCGAGCGCCACCAGATAGTCCGGAACGATGCCGTGGGTGTTCAGAATCGGCCAGACCGTGTCGACCGCGAAAATCGTGAACAGGTGCTGGTTCTGCGCCAGCAGTGGCAGCTGCTTGTTCAGGGAGGGGCCCGCCGAAACGATCAGGGCCGGGCGCTGGTCCAGGGTTTTGTGCAGGGGGGCGATGCCATCGGGCCCATACGCCCAGGGCGCGTTGAGAAAGGCGCTCAGAAGAAACCGCCCGCCCATCGTGAGCCGGGTCGATTTGAGCATGATCCGGGTGTTCAACCGCGAACTCACGAGGCGAAGCAGGTCGCGGGCTGTTTCCGGCGCCTGCTGCACAAGCGCCTGGCTGAACAGTGGCTTCCAGCCGTCGATGGTGTCGATGTCGATCAGACCCGCCAGCGCACCACTTCGGTTGGCCAAGGTACCGCCAACGACGATATGCAGTTGGCCCTTCTTGATCAGCGCCGCCAGCTGCGTTCGTTGTTCCGCATCCAGCCCGGTGCTACCGACCGGCTGCGGGTCCACCACCACAAGGCGTGAGGTCGGGGTGATGCGCCCGAGCAAATCAGTCAGCGTGTCCGGATGTGGCGCGCCGTAAAGCATCCAGAGCTGCCGCGGCTGCGCCCATGGCGAAGGTGTCGCCAGATCCTCCAGAGAGGTCGGCAGTGCCGGCGCGGCCCCTGGGGCCGCGTACGCACGGTCCAATTCATCAGCGTTGCCTTCGCCGATGACCAGCACGGGATCGTCAGGGGACTCGGACGGAGGAAGGGGGAGGGGGAGGGGGTCGCGTTTCATGGCTGGTCAATCGTGTCAGTTGAGGCGCTTGAAGCCGGCATGGCAGATGGGGCCCCGCAGTAGCGCATGGACGTCCTGTGCGCCTTGCTGGCAGGACTTGATGAGGCCGAAGACGGGGTCGAGGGCCTCAAAGTAGCTGTCGATGACTTCCGGGGTATGGGCGGTACAGGCGTAGATGCTGTTGGCCGCCAGGTAGCCCTTTTGCAGCATCTCCTGGGTGAGCAGGGTCTTCCAGGCGAGTGCGTCGGCCCCTTGGAAGCTGAAGCCGGTGAGGGCCGGCAGGCCCCAGTGGGAAATGGCCAGGCCATGGCGGTCGGCCATGGCTTGCCAGCGCCGGCGGACCTCCAGGCCGATCGCGGTGATCGTCTCCCAGGAGCGCTCGCGCTCCATGACCTCCAACGTCCGCAGGGCGGCCGTGGGCCCGATGCGCTCAGTCCAGAAGGTGCTGCTGATGAAGGTCGATTGGGCCGCCTCCATGACCTCGCGCCGTCCGATGGTGGCGGTGATCGCATAGCCGTTGCCCAGTGCTTTACCGAACATGGCCATATCGGGCTCGACCCCGTAGAGCTTGTGAAGGCCGCCCATGGTCTGGCGAAAGCCCGAGGTGCATTCGTCGAAGATCAGCACGATGCCGCGCTCTGTCGCCAACTGGCGCACCCGATGCAGAAAGTCACCCTGGGGTCCCTCGTTGCGCGAGACCTCCATCTTGATCACGCCGATCTCGTTGGCGTCGACCAGGGCTTGCAGTTGTTCAAACTTGTTGTACTCGAAGGGCAAGACTGTTCCGCGCAGGTTGCGTGGCACGCCCTTGGGCTCTAGACCTGGCAACAGATGCCCGTCGAGGTTGGCGTCGTCGGCCAGGTTCGCCGACAGGTACCAGTCGTGCCAGCCGTGGTAACCGCAGATGGCGACCTTGTCACGACCCGAGGCCGCACGGGCGATCCGCACGGCGATGGCATTGGCCTCACCGCCTGAGCGCGCAAGCCGGGCCATGTCGGCCCAGGGATGGAGTTCGACCAGCTTCTCGGCCAGGTACACCTCCTCGGGGCAGTTGAGCGTGGACATGTTGCCAGCCTGGACCGTCTGCATGACAGCGGCATCTACCTCAGCATGACCATAGCCCAGGGTGTTGGTCCCGATGCCCATGATGGACATGTCGATGTAGCGCTTGCCATCGAGGTCCCACACCTCGCAGCCCTTGGCCTTAGAGAAATAGGCAGGCCATTGCTCCGGAAGGAACATCTCCGCCCGTTTGGACAGCAGCATGTTGCCGCCCGGGATGACGTGTCGCGCGCGTTTCCAGAGTTTCTGACCCGTGCTCATCGTGGCTCCCTCGTTTCTCTCAATATCCTGATTGGCCCGAAATATCTCGGGCTCCCGGCGCTGCAGGTCCAACACCTGAGTCCATGAAAAATGGATGTCCGGCGCGAATCGCTCGAACACTTGGCGTACGACCGCGTAGTCGGCGGGTTCGTCGACAGTCCAGCGCAGGTGGGCCAGGTCGCCCGGACACTGGAGGGCTGACTGTGTGAACAGGTCGGCCCTTCGCAGGTAAGGGGTGACATGCTCGCGGTCATGCGGCGTGGTCGCTTCCCGTCCGGCGCGCTCGAGCGCGCTGCGGCGAAAAACCTCCACATCCAGACCATCGGGGTAGGCGGGAGGCCCCGCGTTCCCCAGGTAGTCGACATTGCGGGTGCGAAATTCCTGCACGCACTGGTCCACCAACGCCGGGTCGACCAGGGGGCAGTCACCGGTGATTCGCACCAGGGTGTCGGCGTCGGTCAATTGGCAGGCCGAAAGGTAGCGGGCCAGCACGTCGGCCTCGTCACCCTGGACGCAGGCGTAGCCCAGGTCGCGCACCAACTCGACGAGCGGGGCGTTGGCAGGGTCCACAGAGGTGGCGACGATGATCTGATCGATCTCGACTGCCCGCGACAGGCGCGCGAGCAGCACCTCCATCATCGCCTGATGGCCAATGGGTAGCATGACCTTGCCCGGGAGTCGGGTTGAGCCCATGCGGGCCTGAACGATGGCCGCGACGGTCACAAGGTACCCCAGGCTGCGGGGTTGAGGATCCGGGGTTCGAACTCCGGCCAGCGAGGCCCTTCGTCAAGAGGAGCCCCCGCGATCGCCAAGACTTGCCGCAACTGCTCTGGGCTGTCAAACCCGAGGACGATCTTTTCGACCTGAGGCACCGCCATGAGGAATCGGATGCAGGCCTCGACCGCGGACAGGTTCCGTTGGCCGAGCCAAGCCTGCCAAAAGTCCCAAAGATGTTGCCATGCGGGGAACCGGTCGCGTTGCACCTGCTGGTCGAGAAGCAAGCCTTGAAGGAAGGCCGAGCGGGCGTGGAGCGCCACACCTTGGTCAGCGAGCCGTGTTGCCCAGCCGGAGGTGAGCATGCGACGGTCCAGAATGCTCAGGGGCGCCTGCACCAGGTCAAACCGGTGGACCGCCATCAGGGCGGGCAACTCCGCAGGGTCGTAGATCGAGACACCTATGGCTTGTGCGGCGCCTGCTTGCTGCAAATCTCGGAGGGCACCCAGGAGGGCTGGCCCCATGGGCTCCAGCAACTGACCCGGGCGATGCAAGAGCAAACCGCTCAGGGGCCTTGCACCCAGGCCAAGCCGGGCGCGGCTCTGTGCGACCTGAGCATGGATCCAGGCCGCCACGTCCGATACGGAGTCCGGAACAGGCGGCAATTTGGTCACGACCTGCCAGCCCTCTAGCTCGCATCGGCCCAAGACCGACTCGCTCTGACCGTAGGCCATGGCGGTGTCGACGGTGTCCACCCCTAGGGAACGGGCGGTGCAAAGGATGGCCTGGGCCTTTTCCTGGGGGACCTGTCCCGCCCGGTTGGTCACACCATAGTCGAGCCCGAACTGGGCGGTACCCAGGGCGAGCCGCTGACCTATCACGGCGTCACCCCGGTGAGCGCCTTCTCCAGGCAGGCGACGATCCAGTCCTGGTCGTCGTCAGTCAGATCAGGGTAGAGGGGCAGGCTCATCGCCTCCGCGTAGTAGCGTTCGGACTCAGGCAGGGCAGGGGCGCTGGAGCCTCTTCGTTCCCGGTGGTAGGGCTGCATGTGAACCGGGATGTAGTGCAGGTTGACGCCGATACCGTTTTCACGCAGTTGCGAGAAAACCTCCGAGCGGCTGGCGTTGCCAGGCGTCTCGGGCAGACGGACGATGTAGAGGTGCCAGCTCGAGTGACCTTCGGGATGCTGCCAAGGGCGGATGACAGGCAGTCCTTCGAGCAGGCGGTCATAGCGTGCAGCCAAGGCGCGCCGCCGCTCGACGAAGGCGTCTAGCCTTCGCATTTGGCTCAGGCCAAGCGCTGCGTGCAGGTCACTGAGCCGATAGTTCAGGCCCAGGGCCAGTTGCTGGTAGTACCAGGGACCGTGGCTGGGCTCGTCCATCTCCGCGGGCTCGCGTGTGATGCCGTGGCTACGCAGTAACGCCATTTGCTGCGCCAGACCCAGATCTTGGGTGAGGGCGGCGCCACCTTCGCAAGTGGTGATGATTTTTACCGGGTGAAAACTCAGCACCGTGATGTCGCTGTAGCGGCAATTGCCCACTGGCTCTCCGAGGTACTCAGCGCCTACCGCGTGTGAGGCATCCTCGATGATCTTGACACCATGGCGGCGTCCCAGGGCGCTGATGGCGGCCATTTCACAGGGCTGGCCGGCCAAGTGAACTGGAATGATGACCTTGGGCAGGCATCCCTGCGCCGCCGCCTGCGCCAGCTGCTGCTCCAGTGCAGTCGGACTCATGTTGTAGGTGATCGGGTCAATGTCGACGAAATCGACCGAGGCCCCGCAGTACAAGGCGCAGTTGGCCGAGGCGACAAAGGTGATCGGAGTGGTCCAGACGCGGTCGCCGGGGCCTACCCCCAAGGCCAGACAGGCCAGGTGCAGGGCGCTCGTCGCGCTGTTGACCGCGACGGCGTGGGTGACGCCGAACCGTGCCCCCAGTGCCGCCTCAAAGGCAGGAACCGCGGGGCCCTGCGTCAGCCAGTCGCCTCGCAGGACACGCGTGACCGCAGCGATGTCCTCGTCATCGATACTCTGGCGCCCATAGGGAATGGTGCGGCGGGTCATGCTCAGGCCGGCTCGAACTCAGGATCAATATGGGCCCGAATCATTTGACGGATCCCCTCTACTGACAGGAAATCGCCGTTGCTGCCGGAGTCGTAGCTAAATCCCGGCGCCACCGGGTCGGACTTGCGCAGTTCTCGGTACCGGTTGACGCTCATCGCACTGCTGCCGGAGGGCAGGATTGCGTAGTACGGTCCCAGGTCCAGGGTGGTTGCGCTGTCTGCGGAGGTGATCATCTCCTCGTGGACTTTTTCACCAGGTCGGCTGCCGACGATGTTGACGCTGCAGTTGGGACCGATGGCCTCGGCCACATCGCCCACCCGGTAAGACGGGATCTTGGGGACCAAAATCTCGCTGCCCAGTCCGTTCTGGAGTGTCCACATTACCATCTCAACGCCGTCGGCCAGCGAGATGTTGAATCGGGTCATGTCCGGGTCAGTCAGCGTGAGGCTGCCCTGGCGCGCCTGCTGGAGGAACAACGGGATCACGGATCCGCGTGAGCCCATGACGTTGCCGTAACGCACGACCGAGAACCGCAAATCGCGTGCACCGCGGAAATTGTTGGCCGCGATGAACAACTTGTCGCTGCACAGCTTGGTCGCGCCGTACAGGTTGATCGGTGCCGCAGCCTTGTCAGTGGACAGGGCGACGACCCGCTTGACCTGGGTGTCCATGCAGGCCTCGATCAG
>NZ_JARXAB010000129.1 GCF_029866045.1 Ramlibacter sp.
CGGCCTCAACTACATCGACGTCTACCAGCGCACCGGCCTCTACAACCTGCCCCTGCCGCTGCAACTGGGCATGGAGGGTGCTGGCATCGTGGAGGCGGTGGGCGAGGGCGTGACCCACCTGAAGGTCGGCGACCGCGCCGCCTACGCCAGCAACCCGCCCGGTGCTTATAGCGAAGCGCGGGTGATGCCCGCCACCTGCGTCTGCCGCCTGCCCGACGCGATCGACTTTGACACCGGCGCCGCGATGATGCTCAAGGGCCTCACCGCGCAGTACCTGCTGAAGAAAACCCTGCCTGTCGAGGGCCTGCAAAAGGGCGACTTCATTCTCTTTCACGCCATTGCAGGCGGCGTGGGCCTTATCGCTGCCCAATGGGCCAAGGTCCTCGGGCTGCAACTCATTGGCACAGCCGGCAGTGACGAAAAATGCGCGCTGGCCAAGTCGCTGGGCGCGGCCCATGTCATCAACTACCGTAGCGAAGACTTCGCCGCGCGGGTGAAGGAAATCACCGGTCGCCAGGGCGTCAAAGTGGTCTACGACTCGGTGGGCAAGGACACCTGGGACAAGTCGCTCGATTGCCTGCGGCCCTTCGGCCTGATGGCCAGCTTCGGCAACGCCTCCGGGCCAGTGCCGCCCTTCCCCCCTGGCATGCTGGGCACCAAGGGCTCGCTTTACATGACCCGCCAGACCCTGTTCAGCCACATCACCACCCGCGAGTCCACCCAGGCCATGGCCGACGACCTGTTTGCAGTGGTGGCCAGCGGCCAGGTGAAGATCCGCATCGACCAGCGCTTCCGGCTGGACCAGGTGCAGGACGCACACCGCGCCCTGGAGGCGCGGCAGACGACGGGCTGCACCATCTTGCTGCCCTGACCTTGCGCTGGGTCGGGGGGCCGTGTCTCCCGGCCGCGGGCCTTGGGCCCTAGGCCCTTGGCTTAGCGCCCGCGCCGCACCCGCAGCACTTCGTCGAGGATCATGCCGACCGCGCCCGCGGTGATGGCTGCATCGGCCACGTTGAATGAGGGGAAGTACCAGCCGGCGTAATGCAGCTGGATGAAGTCGACCACGTAGCCGTGCATCAGCCGGTCGACCACATTGCCCAGCGCGCCGCCGAGCAGGCAGGCCATGGCAAAGGCGAACAGGCGCTGGCCCGCGTGCTGGCGCAGCATCCAGACGATGAAGACCGCCGCGCCCAGCCCGATGGCGGTAAAAAACCACCGCTGCCAGCCCGAGGCCCCCGCCAGGAAGGAAAAGGCCGCGCCGCTGTTGTGCACCCGCACGACGTTGAAGAAAGAGGTCACCCAGGTGCTGTCCCCGAGCTGGTAGTAGCCCAGGATCAGCGTCTTGGTGAACTGGTCGGCCAGGAAGATCAGCAGCGCCAGGCCCAACCAGGGCAGCATGCCCGCCGACCTGGACCGGCCACTCCCGCTGCCGCCGGCCATGTCAGGCGCAGGCCCGGGATTCCCCGGCGCCAAACAGGTTGCTCACACAGCGGCCGCAGATCGTCGGGTGCGCGGCGTCGGCGCCCACATCGTCGCGCCAGTGCCAGCAGCGCTCGCACTTGGCGGCGCCGCTGGGGGCGGCCTGCACCTGCAGCGCGTCGCCAGTGTGCAGGGTGATGGAGGAGGTCATGAACACGAACTTCAGGTCATGGCCCAGGCTCGCCAGCAGCGCGTGGTCGGCCGCTGGCGCGGTGAGCACCAGGTCGGCTTGCAGCGAGGAGCCCACCGCACCTTTTTCGCGCAGGGCTTCCACTTCCTTGTTGGCGAGATCGCGGATCTCGCGCAGGCGGCTCCACTTGGCCAGCAGGGCCTGGTCGGGCGCACCCAGGGTTGAATAGGTCTCGAAGAAGATCGAGTCTTTGCCACCAAACACCCTCCAGGCCTCTTCCGCGGTGAAGGACATGAAGGGCGCCATCCAGCGCAGCATGGCCTGGGTGATGGACCACAGGGCCGTTTGCGCACTGCGGCGCGCGTGCGACTTCGGCGCGGTGGTGTAGAGGCGGTCTTTGAGCACGTCCAGGTAGAAAGCACCCAGGTCCTCGGAGCAATACACCTGCAGCTTGGCCACTACCGGGTGGAACTCGTAGTCCTCAAAGTGCGCCAGCACCTCGGCCTGCATCTGCGCGGCGCGGGCCAGCGCGTAGCGGTCGATCTCCAAGAGCTCAGACAGCGGCACCGCGTCCTGGGCTGCGTCAAAGTCGCTCACGTTGGCGAGCAAAAAGCGGAGCGTGTTGCGGATGCGGCGGTAGGCGTCGACCACGCGGGCGAGGATCTTGTCGTCGCCGGCGATGTCGCCCGAATAATCGGAGGCGGCCACCCACAGCCGAATGATTTCCGCGCCGAGCTTCTCGCTGGTCTTTTGCGGGTCGACCCCGTTGCCCAGCGACTTGGACATCTTGCGGCCCTGGCTGTCCACGGTGAAGCCGTGCGTGAGGATGCCCCGATAGGGGGCGCGGCCATACATGGCGCAGGCAGTGAGCAGCGAGCTGTGGAACCAGCCGCGGTGCTGGTCATGGCCTTCGAGGTACAGGTCGGCCTCGGGGCCGTTCTCGTGGCCGTTGCCGGCATGCGAGCCCTTGAGCACCGTGGTGTGGGTGGTGCCAGAGTCGAACCACACCTCGAGGATGTCGGTGCTCTTGGTGTACATCGGCGCGTCGGCAGCGCAGCCCACCTTGGCAAGAATTTCTTCGGTACTCGCCTTGGACCAGGCCTCAATGCCACCGGCTTCGACCATGGTGGCGGCCACGTCGAGGATCTCGGGCGTCTGGGGGTGCGGCTCGCCCGAATCCTTGTGCAGGAAGAAGGGCAGGGGCACGCCCCAGGAGCGCTGGCGTGAGATGCACCAGTCGGGCCGGTTGGCGATCATGTCGCGCAATCGGGTCTGGCCGTTCTCGGGGTAGAAGCGGGTTTGCTCAATGGCTTCGAGCGCCATCTGGCGCAAGGTGGCGGGCGCCTTGTCAGTGGTGAAGATGCCCTCGCCTTCGTCCATGCGGATGAACCACTGGGCGGCCGCGCGGTAGATCACCGGCGACTTGTGGCGCCAGCAATGCGGGTAGCTGTGGGTGATGGTCTCGGTGGCCATCAGGCGGTTGGCGGTGCCCAGAACCTCGAGGATGCGCGGGACGGCCTTCCAGATGTTCTCGCCGCCGAACAGGGGCAGCTCGGGCTCGTAGCTGCCGTGGCCCTGCACAGGATTCAGGATGTCGTCGTAGTGCAGACCATGGGCCATGCAGCTGTTGAAGTCGTCCACGCCGTAGGCGGGCGAGGAATGGACCAGGCCGGTGCCGTCGGCGTCCGTCGCGTACTCGGCGAGGTAAACCGGCGACAGGCGCCGGTAGCCTTCGTGCACGTCGTACAGCGGATGGCGGAAGTTGAGCCCGCCCAGTGCCTTGCCCGGGGCGGTGGCGACCACGCTGCCTTCGGTTTTGTAGCGGGCCAAGCATTTCTCCACCAGGGAGGCGGCCAGCACCAGAAAGCCCTTGGGTGTTTCCACCAGGGCGTAGTCGATCTCGGGGCCGAGGTTGAGGGCCTGGTTGGCTGCCAGCGTCCAGGCGGTGGTGGTCCAGATGACGGCAAAGGCCGGCTTCGCTTCCCCTGGCAAGGCGGTCAGGCCAAAGGCGCTGGCCAGGGCCTTCGGGTCATCGGATTCGAAGGCCACATCCAGCGTCTGCGACTTCTTGTCGGCGTATTCAATCTCGAACTCGGCCAGCGAGGAGCCGCAGTCAAAGCACCAGTACACGGGTTTGAGGCCCCGGTAGACGAAGCCTCGCTCCATCACCCGCTTGAAGGCGCGAATCTCGTCGGCCTCATTGCGAAAGTCCATCGTGCGGTACGGGTGGTCCCAGTCGCCCAGCACGCCCAGGCGCTTGAAGTCGACCATTTGCTGGGCAATTTGCTCTGTGGCAAAGGCCCGGCTCTTGGCCTGCATCTCGTCGCGTGGCAGTTTGCGGCCGTGCTTTTTCTCGATGGCGTTTTCGATCGGCAGACCGTGGCAGTCCCAGCCGGGGATATAGGCCGCGTCCATGCCTTTGAGCTGGCGCGACTTGACGATCATGTCCTTGAGGATCTTGTTGACCGCATGGCCCATGTGGATCTGCCCGTTGGCGTAGGGCGGGCCATCGTGCAGGATGAACTTCTCGTGGCCGCAGCGGGCCTCACGCAGGCGCTTGTAGAGGCCCTGGTCTTCCCACTCCTTGACCCAGCCCGGCTCGCGCTTGGGCAGGTCGCCGCGCATCGGGAAGGGGGTGTCGGGCAGGTTGAGGGTGGCGCGGTAGTCGGTCTTGTTCTCGTCGGACATGGCAGGTCTTCGTGGGGCTCGCTGACAAATCAAGCCATGACGGCCTGTCAATGTGCGGGGCGTGAATGTGCGGGACGTGCGGCGGCGAAAAAGGACCGGGCCGCTTCGCAGTCGCGGGCAATGCCGGCGGTGAGGGCAGACAGGCTCTCGTACTTCAGTTCGTCGTGCAGTTTGTGCAGCAGGTCTACTTGGATGATTTTACCGTAGCCCCCCTCGGCGCCCAGGTGGGCTGGCCAGTCCAGGCAATGGGTTTCCAGCAGCACGCGGCCGCCGTTGACGTCATTCGGGTCGAGCGAGGGCCGCACCCCCAGGTTCGCTACCCCTTCCAGAGGCGGGTCTCCAGGGCCGGTGAGGCCGCGGACATGGACGCAAAAAATGCCGCTGGCAGCAGGCTTCCAGTGGGAAAAGCGCAGGTTGAGCGTGCGAAAGCCGCCCGGGAACTCGGCATCCCGGCCCAGCTCCCGCCCGAGCTTGCGACCATGCAGCACATGGCCGCTGATGCCATAGGGCCGGCCCAGCAGGGCGGCAGTGGCGGACAAGTCGCCGCGCGCCAGGGCGTCACGCACCGCCGAGCTCGAGACCCTCAGGCCACGCACCTGGTAGCTGTTCATGCGGGCCACATCAAAGCCCTGGGCCGTGCCCGCGGCGTCGAGCATGGCGTAGTCGCCAGCTCGGCGCGCGCCGAAGCGGAAGTCGTCGCCCACCAGCACGTAGCGCGCGCCCAGGCCCTGCTGCAGCACCTGGCTGATGAAGGCCTCGGGCGCCAGGCTGGACAGGCGCTCGTCGAAGGGCAGCACCACGCATTGGTCTACACCGCAGGCGCGCAGCTCGGTGAGCTTGTCGCGCAAGGTGGCGATGCGCGCCGGTGCCAGGTCCGGCTTGCGCTGCACGCCGGCAAAGAAGTCGCGCGGGTGTGGCTCGAAGGTCAGGACGCAGCTGGGCACGCCGCGGTGGCGCGCCTCGCTGCTCAGAAGGGCCAGCATGGCTTGGTGGCCCCGGTGCACGCCATCGAAGTTGCCAATGGTCAGCGCGCAGGCGGGCGCGATGCCCGGATGGTGGAAGCCGCGAAAAATCTGCATCTGGGGGTTGTGGGGAATGTCTTGGCGGTCTTACTTGGCAGTCACGGTGACAAGCGTCGCGATTGCCGCTGGAAAGACATCTAAACGCGCTATATTGTGACGGCGAAAGTCAACCGTGGCCCGGCATCGGGCGTCGGCCCCTGCCCCCCGATCCCGGGGGACTCGCTCCGGCACCCCGCCTGGCCCATCAACTGGCAAGGAGGCGTTTGCTTGTGAAGGTGTTGAAGCTGTCTGCCCAGGGCCTTCCCCAGTCCTGGATCTCGCTGGAGCAGGCTGTCCTGCACTACGCGGCCGATCAGGTCCGCTGGGATGCCGGCGTGCCCATTGCCGTTTTCCGAGGTGGCCACAACGCAGCCACGGGTCTGCAGTCGCAGATCGCAGTGAGCAGCATCATCGGGACCAAGGGCGTCCCGGGCATCAATCCCTTCGACCTCAAGCCGGGGCTGACCAACAGCAAATTGTTCGCCCGCGACCGCAACCTCTGCGCTTACTGCGGCGACGAATTCGGAGAGACCGAACTGACCCGGGAGCACATCATCCCCTTCGCCCAGAACGGCCGCGACCACTGGATGAACGTGGTCACCGCCTGCCGCGCCTGCAACCACCGCAAGAGCAGCCGCACACCGGAGCAGGCGCGCATGCCTTTGCTTTACGCGCCTTATGTGCCTAGCCTCTGGGAAGACTTCATCCTGCGCAACCGGCGCATCCTGGCCGACCAGATGGAGTTCCTCATGGCCCATCTGCCCAGAAGTTCTAGGTTGTTCGGGTAGCGCAGGGTTGAGTGAGGCGGGCCTCGCCCTCCTGCGGGGTGCGAGAAGCTCAGCGCAATGCGGCGAGCGCTGCTTCCGGCGCCTTCTCCAGCACTTTGAGGAGAGCTTTCGCCGCTCCGGTCGGCGATCGCTTGCCCTGCTCCCAGTTGCGGATTGTCTCGAGTGAGACGTCGATGCGCTCGGCGAATTGCGCTTGGCTGAACCCAAGGCGTTTGCGCACCCGGCGGGCGAAGCGCGCTGCGTCCTGCATGGCCTGGGCCTCATCTGCCGCGGCTTGGCGCGCGATGTCTGCCTCCGTGGTGACCTCCACACGTGCCCTGTCAATGCGACCCTTTGGAAGGGCGCCGCTTCGAGCCGGGTCAATCGTCACGCGTACGGTTCTCATACTGCTTTACCTCTCGCTGGTTGGCCTTCCGTGCAGAAACGATCCGGATCGCTCCCTGCCTGGGCGTGTAGACCAGAACGAACAATCGCCCCTCGATCTTTCCCGTCACTTGATATCGGTCCTCACCGTAGCTGCGGCGTACATCCTGCTGAACCAATCGGTCTCGGTCGAGGAAGGCCCGAAGTGCATAGGCGAAATCAAATCCCCGCTCCCGAAAGCAGGCCTCACTCTTGGCCTCGTCCCATTCGAAGTCCATCGCCAAAGTGTAGGTCATTGAACCACCCCGGGCAACCTGGATTTGGTTCAGGCGCAGCCGCAGCGCTCAGGTGGTGTTCCTTTGCTAACCTGCAGGCCTTCACCACCACATTCAGTGCAGATGCCTCGCGTCTCTTTCAAGCAAGTCGATGTTTTCACGGACCAACCCTACCGCGGAAATCCGGTCGCTGTGGTGCTCGACGCGCATGGCCTCACCTCCGAGGCCATGCAGCGCATCGCCCACTGGACGAACCTGTCCGAGACCACCTTCGTCCTGCCCCCGACGCAGGCTGGCGCCGACTACCGGGTGCGAATTTTCACGCCCCAGTCGGAGCTGCCCTTCGCGGGCCACCCTACCCTGGGCACGGCGCACGCGCTGATGGAGGCGGGCCGCATCGTCCCGCAGCTTGGCAAGCTGGTGCAGGAATGCGCAGCCGGTCTGGTCGAGCTGACCGTGAAACCCGTCGACGGTGCGAGCCCGCAGATCGCCTTCCGGCTGCCCGACCCTACGCTGGTTCCTCTGGAGCCTGCCCAGGTCGAGGAACTGGCGTTCATCCTGGGGGCGCCGGTTCGACGTGACCCGGTTCCCAAGCGCGTCAACGTGGGACCGGTCTGGACCATCGTCCAGTTGGAAAGTGCCCAGGCGGTGCTCGACCTCCGGCCCGACTTCGCCCGGATGGCCACTTTCGACCAACGTAACAAGTCCATCGGCACCGTGGTGTACGGGGCCTGGGGCGAGGGCGAGGCGGCCGCGATCGAGGTCCGGGCCTTTGCGCCCAGCGTGGGCATCCAAGAAGACCCGGTCTGCGGAAGCGGCAATGGATCGGTCGCAGCTTTCATTCGCGACGCTGGTCAGATCGCCCGGTTCGGTCCCCGCTACACCGCCACCCAGGGCCGGGTCGTCGGCCGCGCGGGCCATCTGCTGGTGGAATTTGAGGGGGCAGACGTTATCCGCGTCGGCGGACAGTCCGTCACCTGCATCGACGGAAGTATCCTGATTTGACCCAAGGGTGGTCGCGCTTCACGGGGGCCGATAGACTCTCCTGCCCGCCCCCTTTGCTTCCCGAATTGCCGGCATGCGCCTGACCCTCTCCTCCGCCTCCGCGCTCCTGCGCGCCGGTGCCCGCTCCGCTCGCCGCACGTTGGGCGTGCTCTGCCTGTTTGCGCTCGCCGCCTGTACCGGCATCCCTCCAGCCACCGCTCCGGGGCCCGGTCTGGCCGCGGCGTTGCCGTCCACCACGCCTGCGATCAAGATCGGCATTGCCCTGGGCGGCGGCGCTGCCAAGGGCTTTGCGCACATTGGTGTCATCAAGGTTTTAGAGGCCAATGGCTTTGCGCCTAGCGTGGTGGCAGGCACCAGCGCGGGCAGCGTGGTCGGAGCCCTGTACGCCAGCGGCATGAGCGCGCGCGAGTTGCAGGAAAAGGCCGTTGCGCTCGATGAAACCCGCATCCGTGACCTCCAACTGTCCTCCGGCGGTTTGCTGCTGGGGCAAAAGCTGGAGGACTATGTGAACGAGCAGGTGGGGCGCAGGCCAATGGAGCGGCTGGACAAACCCTTCGTCGCCGTGGCGACGCGGCTCGAGGACGGCCAGCGAACCGTGTTTGCCCAGGGCAATACCGGCCAAGCGGTGCGCGCCTCCAGCAGCGTGCCGGGCGTGTTCCAGCCAGTGACCATCGGCAGGTATCACTTCGTTGACGGCGGGGTGGTGAGCCCTGTGCCGGTCGATGCGGCACGTCAACTCGGCGCCGACCTGGTGATTGCGGTGGACATCTCGAGCAAGGCGCGCGGCCAGACGCCTGCCAGCATGGTGGGCACGGTCAGTCAGTCCCTCGCGATCATGGGCCAGAGGCTCAGCGAGGCCGAGGTGGCGCGGGCCGATGTCATCGTGCGGCCCCAGGTTCTGGACATCGCTGGAACCGACTTCACCCAGCGTGCCTACGCGATTTTGGAGGGTGAGAAGGCCGCAGCCGCGGCCTTGCCACAGATCCGGGAACGCATCGCGCAGCTGCGGGCGGCGCGCGAGCAGGCTGTCCGTGTCGCTCGACAAAATGCCGCCCAGGCGCAGTACCAGGCCTGCCTGGAGCAGCGCTCGCGCTTGCAGAAGATTTCAGAAAAAGTGACCGGCCTGGCAGGCCTCGACGGCGCCTGCCCGGTGCCTTGAGGCCCGGGCCGCTGGCCCGACGCGTCGCAGATGAAAAAGGCCTGGGCATCCCGGGCCTTTTCGCTACAGGCCGGTACGCTCAGGCAAAAACGCCCGCTTGGTCCTGCATGCGCGCCGACACCTCGCCGAGGTGGTGCAGGGTGTCGCCGAACACCATCTCCATCTGGGTGAGTTTCTTAAAGAAGTGGCTGCCCACGTACTCGTCGGTCACCCCGATGCCGCCGTGCAGCTGCACCGAGTTCTGACCAACGAAGCGCATCGACACGCCCAGCTGGTACTTGGCGCGCGCCATCGCCTGGCGGCGCTCGGCAGTCGGTGCATTCAGCTTGAGGCTGGCGTAGTAGCTCATGGAGCGGGCCAGCTCGAGCTGCATCTTCATGTCGGCCATGCGGTGACG
>NZ_JARXAB010000048.1 GCF_029866045.1 Ramlibacter sp.
GCTTCGCCGCCAAACTTGGCCGACAACACCGTCGTAATGGCCGCCGTCAGCGTGGTCTTGCCATGGTCCACGTGACCAATCGTGCCCACGTTCACGTGCGGCTTGGTCCGCTCGAATTTTCCTTTTGCCATTTCTCAAATCTCCAAAGAGCAAGGCCCGTGACTGTTTAACGTCTCTGGCAAAGACCGCGCCACGGGCAGCGGGTCAACCACGTTCGTGGCGCCAAAGACAATTTCTCGTTACCAGGCCCCGTGGCCCCGGCTTTGCCGGGACCGCCAGGGCGCCCCTTGGGGGGAGGCGGCGAAGCCGCTTCGGGGCGGTCTTATTTAGAGCGCGCGGCCATGATGGTTTCGGCCACATTACGCGGGGCTTCCGAGTAATGCTTGAACTCCATCGTGTAGGTGGCGCGACCCTGCGACATCGAACGTAGGGTGGTCGAGTAACCGAACATCTCGGACAGCGGGACCTCGGCCTTGATGGCCTTGCCGCCACCGACCATATCGTCCATGCCCTGGACCATGCCGCGGCGAGAGGACAGGTCGCCCATCACGCTGCCAGCGTAGTCTTCCGGAGTCTCGACTTCCACGGCCATCATCGGCTCGAGGATGACGGGGCTGGCCTTGCGAGCGCCTTCTTTGAAGCCAAAGATGGCAGCCATCTTGAAGGCGAGTTCGTTCGAGTCCACGTCGTGGTACGAGCCGAAATGCAGCGTGACCTTGACGTCAACGACCGGGTAGCCCGCCAGCACGCCTTGCGTGACGGCTTCGTGGATGCCTTTTTCGACCGCGGGGATGTACTCGCGCGGCACCACGCCGCCCTTGATGGCGTCGATGAATTCGATGCCCTTGCCCGGCTCATTCGGCTCGATCTTGAGCACGACGTGGCCGTACTGGCCCTTGCCGCCCGACTGGCGCACGAACTTGCCTTCGGCGTCTTCCACCGTCTTGCGGATGGTTTCGCGGTACGCCACCTGCGGCTTGCCCACGTTGGCTTCCACGCCGAACTCGCGCTTCATGCGGTCGACGATGATCTCCAGGTGCAGCTCGCCCATGCCGGCGATGATGGTCTGGCCGGATTCTTCGTCGGTACGCACGCGGAACGACGGGTCTTCCTGCGCCAGACGGTTGAGGGCAATGCCCATCTTCTCTTGGTCGGCCTTGGTCTTGGGCTCAACGGCCTGCGCGATCACGGGCTCGGGGAAGACCATGCGCTCGAGGGTCACGGTGGACGACGGGTCGCACAACGTCTCGCCGGTGGTGACGTCTTTGAGGCCCACGCAAGCGGCGATGTCACCTGCGCGGATTTCGTCGACTTCCTGGCGGTTGTTGGCGTGCATCTGCACGATACGACCGATACGCTCTTTCTTACCGCGGACCGGGTTGTAAACGCTATCGCCCTTGGAGAGCACGCCGGAGTAGACGCGCACAAAGGTCAACTGGCCCACGAAGGGGTCGGTCATCAGCTTGAACGCGAGTGCGGCAAACTTTTCGCCGTCGTCGGCCTTGCGGCTGGTGGGCTGCTCGTTTTCGTCGGTGCCGGACACCGGGGGAATATCCACCGGGGAGGGCATCAACTCGATCACGGCGTCGAGCATGCGCTGCACACCCTTGTTCTTGAACGCGGTGCCGCAGAGCATCGGCTGAATTTCGCCGGCGATGGTGCGGGTGCGCAGACCCAACGTGATCTCTTCTTCGGACAAGTCACCTTCTTCCAGGTACTTGTTCATCAGGTCTTCGGACGCCTCGGCCGCAGCCTCGAGCATCTTCTCGCGCCATTCCTTGGCGGTCTCCAAGAGGTCGGCGGGGATATCTTCGTAGTTGAACTTCATGCCCTGGGAGGCTTCGTCCCAGATGATGGCCTTCATCTTGCGGAGGTCGACCACGCCGGTGAAGTTTTCTTCGGCGCCAATCGGGATCACGATCGGCACGGGGTTGGCCTTGAGGCGCAGCTTCATCTGGTCGACGACCTTGAAGAAGTTGGCGCCGGTGCGGTCCATCTTGTTGACGAAGGCGAGACGGGGGACCCGGTACTTGTTGGCCTGGCGCCAGACGGTTTCCGACTGGGGCTGCACGCCACCCACGGCGCAATACACCATGCAGGCGCCGTCGAGCACGCGCATGGAACGCTCCACCTCGATGGTGAAGTCGACGTGGCCAGGGGTGTCGATGATGTTGATACGGTGCTCGGGGAAGGACATGTCCATCCCCTTCCAGAAGCAGGTCGTAGCAGCAGACGTAATGGTGATGCCGCGCTCCTGCTCCTGCTCCATCCAATCCATCGTGGCAGCGCCGTCGTGCACTTCACCGATCTTGTGGTTGACGCCGGTGTAGAACAGGATGCGCTCGGTGGTGGTGGTCTTGCCGGCGTCGATGTGCGCCGAGATGCCGATATTGCGATAACGCTCGATAGGCGTATTGCGGGCCATGATCAATCTCTTTCGTTGAAGTGGACAGCGGCCCGCTCGTGGCGGGCCGACCGTACCAGGGGGAATGCTTAGAAGCGGAAGTGGCTGAAGGCCTTGTTGGCCTCGGCCATGCGGTGCACTTCGTCACGCTTCTTCATGGCGCCGCCACGACCTTCGGTGGCTTCCATGAGTTCGTTGGCCAGTCGCAGGGCCATGGATTTCTCGCCACGCTTCTTGGAGGCTTCCTTGATCCAGCGCATCGACAGTGCAACACGGCGGACGGGACGCACCTCAACGGGCACCTGGTAGTTGGCGCCACCCACGCGGCGGGACTTCACTTCCACCATGGGCTTCACGTTGTTGATGGCGATGGTGAAGGCTTCCAGGGGATCCTTGCCCGGATTCTTTTTCTCGATGAAGTCGAGGGCTCCGTAGACGATGCGCTCGGCCACCGCCTTTTTGCCGCCTTGCATGATCACGTTCATGAACTTGGCGAGCTCGACATTGCCGAACTTGGGATCCGGCAGGATTTCACGTTTAGGGACTTCGCGACGACGCGGCATTTCGAACCTCTTTCATTTGCTTCAGTTGGCCAGCCCTTCCGGGTGGCCGCGAGAGCCATTAGGACTCTCACTTACTCGACCCACAGGCACCATGCCTGCTTGGGGTCACTTCGCCGATGCAGCCTGACTGGCCCACCGACACCGGGAAAAACAATCAGGCCGCTCAGGCCTTCTTCGGACGCTTGGCGCCGTACTTGGAGCGGGACTGCTTGCGGTCTTTGACGCCCTGCAGGTCCAGAGAACCGCGAACGATGTGGTAACGCACACCGGGCAAGTCCTTCACACGGCCGCCACGCACGAGCACCACGGAGTGCTCCTGCAGGTTGTGGCCTTCGCCGCCGATGTAGGAGATGACCTCGAAGCCGTTGGTCAGGCGCACCTTGGCTACCTTGCGAAGCGCGGAGTTTGGCTTCTTGGGGGTGGTGGTGTACACGCGGGTGCAGACGCCACGGCGCTGCGGGCTGTTTTGCATCGCGGGGCTTTTTGATTTGGTCTTTTCGACCTCGCGCCCCTGACGCACGAGTTGATTGATGGTTGGCATTAAACGTCCCTAAACGTTTGAAAACGTCTGAAAAAATCCCAGCGACAGCCGGCGTGAACCCGGAAAGATCGCAGGCAAATAATTCCCGCCCCAATAGCGGGAAAGCCCTCCAGTATATCCGGCCGTCAGGCAACCGGCAATGACAGCAGGCGGGCACGACACCCCTCACGAGGTGACGAGGGTCAGCCAGTGGAGGCGCCGCCGGTCGAAAAACCGGACAAAGAGCCCTAAAGAATTACTTTATCCACAGGCGGATGGCGTCCCAGGCTCGACCCAGCACGCCCGCCTGGGGCACGGCTTCGAGGGCGACAAGCGGAATCTCAGAGACGACCTGATCGCCAGCGAGCACCGTGAGCACGCCCACCGATTGACCACGGCCCAGGGGGGCGACCAGCGGGTCGGGCCGCACCACCTGGGTCTTGAGCCGGCTGGCGGTCCCCGCAGGCACCGCCACCACGATGGCCTGAGGCCGGCCGAGCTTGGCCCGCGACTGGGTACCCTTCCAGACCTCCGGGGTGAGCACGGCCTGATTGGCTTCGAACAGCTTGACCGCCTCAAATGCGGTGTAGCCCCAATTGAGCAGCTTCTGGGACTCGTTGGCACGGGCGTTTTCGTTGGCAGCGCCCAAGACGATGGAAAGCAGGCGACGCGAACCCAGGCCCGGGAAGTCGCGATGGGCGGTGGCAATCAGGCAGTAACCGGCGGCTTCGGTGTGGCCCGTCTTGAGGCCATCGACCGTCGGATCGCGCATCAGCAGAAGGTTGCGGTTGTTTTCGTTCGCGGCGGGCGTGCCCGGGTAACGGTACTTCTTGATCGCGTAGTAGCCCACATAGTCCGGAAAGTCCTGCATCAGCCGGGTCGCTAGGACGCCCAAGTCGCGGGCGGTGGTGGTGTGACCTGGCTCGGTCAGGCCTTCGGGGTTGCGGTAAGCAGTGGCCTTCATGCCGAGGTTCTTGGCCTGGTCATTCATCAGCTGCACGAAGCGCTCTACGCTACCGCCCACACCCTCGGCCAAGGCCACCGTCGCATCGTTGCCAGACTGAACGATCATTCCTTTGATCAGGTCCTCCACCGGCACTTTCATCTTGGGGTCGATGAACATCCGGGAGCCAGGCATCTTCCATGCGCGCTCGCTCACGGGCAGCGCCTGCTTGAGATCGAGTTTCTTCGACTTGAGGGCGTCGAAGACGATGTAGGCGGTCATCAGCTTGGTCAGCGATGCGGGCTCGACAGGCGAGTCCACGTCGCGGCCAGCCAGCATCTGGTTGGCAGTGACATCGAACAGCAGGTAGCTGCGCGCCGCAATCTCGGGCGGCTGCGGCGCCTGTGCCTGGGCGGGACATGACCCGAAGAAAAAAATCAGGGCGAGCAGCGGCCCGAAAAATGACGCAAAAAAATGCGCGGGCAGCATGCGGGCAAGTGGGTTCATGGTGGACGATCAACGCAGGTGGCGAACCACCAGAGACTTGAGCAGCGGCAATTGTCCGTGAAAGAAATGCCCGCCACCAGGCACCACTGTCACCGGGAGCGATTGAGGGCGCGCCCAGTCAAAGACCGCAGACAGCGGCACTGTGTCGTCCTGCTCGCCATGGATCACCAGGGTGCGTTCATGTGCCTCGGGCGGCAAGGTGGCCACCGAAAAGCGCGAGGCGGCAGTGCCCACAAGCACCAGCTGATCGACGGGCCGCTGCGCCCACATCCGCGCCGCCACCTGGGAGGCGACAAAGGAACCGAATGAAAAGCCCGCCAGGCCCAGGGGCCCGGCAGGCGCCACTTGTCCGACCAGAGAGATCATGTCCTCGACCTCGCCAGCGCCCCCGTCATGCGCACCCTCGCTGCCGCCCACGCCACGAAAATTGAAGCGGATCGCGGTCCACCCACATTGAATAAAGGCGCGGGCCAGAGTCTGGACCACCTTGTTGTCCATGGTGCCGCCAAAGAGCGGGTGGGGGTGGGCAATGACCGCGGTGCCCCGCCATGGCAGGCCGTCGGGCGGCGTGTCACGTAGCGCCTCGATCACGCCTGCCCCGCCTGCCAGGCGAAGGCGTTCGGTCTGTGCGTTCATGGGGCCGCCTTCATCCAGGAACGCAGGGACCGGCAGCCAGGTTCAGCGGCCGACGTTCGCCGGTAGCACGAGGCGCTCGACCACCTTCCCGTTTTTCAGGTGGGACTCGACGATCTCGTCGATATCGTCCATATCGACGAAGGTGTACCAGACGGCTTCCGGGTAGACCACCGCCACCGGGCCACCGGCGCAACGGTCAAGGCAACCGGCCTTGTTGACCCGCACTTGCCCGGGCCCAGCCAGCCCCGCCTGCTTCACACGCGCCTTGCAGCGGTCAAAGCCCTCCTTGGCCGGATGATCGGCGCAGCATGCCTCGCCATTGGGGCGCTGGTTCAGGCAGAAGAAAACGTGGCGCGCGTAGTAAGAGGCCGTGTCGGCCCCCTGAACAATTGAAGTCATGCGCCGATTCTAGGCCGCGCATCACCCCGGGACAGCCGCAGCAGACCATAGGCGAGCGCCGCGTACGGCCAGCACCACCCGATCCACTGCGCCAGACCGTTGAAGCGGATAAACCGACCCTGCTCCCAGGCCTGAAGCGTGAGCGAGTAATACGCATTGGCCGGCGCTTGGTTCAACAGGGCCAGGTGCAGCACCAGCACCGGCAGGAGCAGGGCCACGCAGCCCCGGCGAGGCAACCAGACCGCCAGCACGGCCAGCGCCAGCCCACCGGCCAGCCCCAGCTGCACGGATAGGCTCAGCCACGCCCAGGCGTTGGCCGGGCCGAAGCTCAAAGCCGCAGACAGCGCGCTGGCGGCAAGACCGGCGGCAAGGAGGAGGAGCATCAATGCCAGCCGCCCACGAAGGGCACCCATGATGGAAAAAGCCAGCAGGCAAGGCACCAGCAAACCCAGCGCCACCGCGACCAGCTCGGTGCCTTGTCCGAGCGGCTGTTGTAGAGGCTCCCGGACTGGCAGCCAATCGATGAAGGGCGTGTACTCCAGCCACTCCGCCAGGGCGAGTTGGGTTCGCTCGAGCACCTGCCCCAGGCCCAAGGGCAGCGGCGCGGGAAATAACAAGCCGGCCGGCCACAGGGCCAGCAGCACCAGGGCGCCGCGGGCCTCGTCCACGAACCAACGGCGCCGAAAGCGCGACCAGCGTTGCAACAATCCCAACCGCTCGAGGCCCGAGGCGAGCAGTGCGCCCAAGACCGTACCCGCCAGATTGAGCCCGAGGTCGAGGTTCGAGGGCACGCGCGAAGGCAGGAAGGTCTGGAGCGCCTCCAAGGAAAAGGACAGGGTGCCGGCGGCGACGAGTGACACAACCATCGCGCCGCCAGAGCCGCCCGCTGCTGGATCGCGCCGCAACCGGGCCAGGGCGATCAGGAAGCCCAGCGGAGCGTAGCCGGCCACGTTGGCTGCCATATCGAAGCCTGTCCACCACTGCGGCCAGGGGCTGGCCAGGAAAGCCCAGGGCGCGAGGCCCTGGACGCGCCAGCCATCGAAGGGGTAGAGGCTGGCATAGACGATCAACACCCCATAGGCCAGGGCCAGCGGCCCGGCAGAGGTCTTGTGCATCGGCATGACGTCTGCTTGCGTCGGACCGCGCTCAGAATGGCTTGATGACGACTAGCAGCACCGCCACCAGCAGAAGCACCACAGGGATCTCATTGAACCAGCGGTACCAGCGGTGGCTCCGGGTGCTGCCACCGGCCTCGAACCGGCGCAGCATGCGAGCGCAGGCGTGGTGGTAGGCGATGACCAGCAGGACAACGATCAGTTTGGCGTGCATCCAGCCGTCACCGCGACCGATGCCATAAGTCAGCCAGAGCACCAGCCCCAGCGCCACTGCGGGTACGGCCAGCAAGGTGGTGAAGCGCAGCAGCTTACGTGACATGAGCAGCAGCCGATCGCGCTCGGCCAGTGAGCCAGGCTCGACCATGGCGAGGTTGACGTAGATGCGGGGCAGATAAAACAGGCCAGCAAACCAGCTGGCGACGAAGACGATGTGCAGGGCTTTGATCCAGAGCATGGTCTAAGTGTAGACAGCGACACCCCTGGGACAAAAAAAACCCCGGCCAACGAGCCGGGGTGGGAAGCCTTTTTGCTGTCACACATCAAGGCGCCCGCTCAGGGAGGAAAAGCGGGGGGCGGCAAACCGCCCAAGACCAATCTAGCAAAGGCCCCTCGGGCCCACAAGCAACCGCACACGGGGGTTTCCCCTGCCTCGGATGACCATGCAATTCTTTGGAACTACATCTCGGGCTGGCCAGTTAACCACGGTTGACGGTGTGACACGACAAGCTGTTCTTACGACGCCGTCTGGTAGCAAAATAACGACCATGACACTGCATGCCCCGTTCCCCATGGGCCGCCCCCGGCGGCTGCGCCGCGACGAGTTCACCCGCAATCTGGTTCGCGAACATCGTTTGACAGCGCACGACCTGATCTATCCGGTCTTCGTGCTTGACGGCCAGAACCGACGCGAGTCGGTGGCCTCGATGCCGGGCGTCGACCGCCTCAGCCTGGACCAGCTGATTCCAGTGGCCGAAGAGTGCGTGGCACTGGGCATTCCGGTGATGGCGCTCTTTCCGGTCATCGACCCATCCCTCAAGACACCCGATGGCGCCGAGGCTGGCAACCCAGACGGTCTGGTGCCCCGGGTGGTGCGCGAATTGAAGAAGCGGGTGCCCGGTCTGGGCGTCATGACCGATGTGGCGCTGGACCCGTTCACCAGCCACGGACAAGACGGGGTGATGGACGAGACGGGCTACATCCTCAACGACGAGACAGTGGCCATCTTGACGCGCCAAGCCCTGGTGCAGGCCGAGGCTGGTGTGGACATCGTCGCACCCAGCGACATGATGGACGGACGTATTGGCGCGATTCGCCAGGCCCTGGAAAAAGACGGCCACATCCACACACGAATCATGGCCTACAGCGCCAAATACGCCAGTGCGTTCTACGGCCCCTTCCGGGACGCGGTGGGGTCGGCCGCCAACCTTGGCAAAGGCAACAAGAAGGTCTACCAGATGGACCCGGCCAACACCGACGAGGCCCTGCGCGAGGTCGCGATGGACATTGCCGAAGGTGCCGACATGGTGATGGTCAAGCCAGGCATGCCTTACCTGGACATTGTTCGCCGGGTCAAAGACGAGTTCAGCATGCCAACCTTCGCCTACCAAGTGTCGGGCGAGTACGCGATGCTGCAGGCGGCCGCTGCCAACGGCTGGTTGGACCGTGAAGCGGTCATGATGGAGAGCCTGCTGGCGTTCAAGCGCGCCGGCGCAGACGGCATCCTCACCTACTTCGCGCGCGACGCGGCCCGCGTGCTTCAGTCAGCCTGAAGCGGCACCTTTGCTGGCGGTCCATGGCCGGTAGGCCGCTGGACCGCCTGGCCTGAATCAGGCCAGGTGACGAGCGAAGAATTCCAGCGTGCGCTGGCGCGCCAGAGCGGCGGCAGTCGCATCTCCGGTGGCACGGTGGTCACAGTTAAAGCCGTGATCGGCGGCGTAGGCGTGAACCTGCACCTCGGGATGGGCCTCGGCGAAGGCGCGCACAGAGTCCATCGGTATCCACGCATCGCGCTCGCCAAAGTGGGCCATCACGGGCACCTGGGGCTTGCGCGCGGACTCCTCGGGCGAGGTGACGCCGCCACCGTAATAGGGCGCAGCCGCCGCCAGACCCTTGAGCAGGCACGCGGCGCGCCAGGTCAGGAGTCCGCCCCAGCAGTAGCCGACCACCCCGACCTTGCCCGCTTGTCCTGCGTAGTCAATGGCCGCCTGAACGTCCTGCATCACTCCGGGCGCCGGCAGCGTATCGACCGCTGTCTTGAGCGCAAAGCCCGCCTTTTTGTCCTCGTCGCCGTAGCCCAGTTCGACCCCGGACTTAGCACGGTGGAAGGTTGGCGGCGCGACCGCCAGGTAGCCTTCGGCAGCGTAGCCGTCGGCGACCGCACGGATATGCGCATTGACGCCGAAGATCTCCTGCAAAACGACGACGCCGCCACGCGGTTTCCCGGCTGGCCGGGCCACGTAGGCGGGAATGGACTGGCCATCGGCCGATGTGAGGTTGACGATTTCACCCATGGTCTCTCCTAGTCTTGTTCAGATCGCTGCGGTCCCGAGCCCCGCAAATTCTTGCAGACAGGGAAACGCCAGACCAAGCTTAACCGGCCCGGGCTGGCAGACAGGTGCAGGGATCCCCTGAGACAGGGCGAAGGGCGAAGGGCGGGGCGCAGGCTGCTGCGATGGAGGCCTGGCACTTCAGTCGTCTGGCGCGACCCGAGACAACAGCACGTTGTCACGCCAGCGGCCATTGAGCTTGACGAAGTCGCGGGCGTAGCCCTCGACCACGAAGCCCAGACGTTTGAGCAGTGCGGCGCTGCGCAGGTTCTCCGGCAGGTGAGTCGCCATCACCCGGTGCAGGTGGTGGCGCGACATGACCTCGGGCACTACCGGGCCCAGCCACTGGTGCATCAGGCTGCGGCCCTCTAACTGGCGATCGAGCAGAAAGCTCAAGGTGCAGGCTTCGAAATCACCATGCTCGATCCCCCAGAAGCTGACCAGGCCGCCGATCTCACGGTCATCCCCCTGGCGCAGAAAACCCACCAGATGAACCGCCCGGCCAGCCTGCATATCCGCCTGGCGCCGGGGAATCTCGGCCTCCCAGTAGGCCTCTTGTTCGAGCTCGGGGCCCAGGCTCATCGCCATGCGAAGGTGGAGGCGGTTGCGCTGGTGGAAGCGCACCAGCGCCTGGACGAACTGCGGGTGAATGCCGTACAGCCACCACTGGGGGTGTTCGGTCCAGAGAACGGCGGTGTCGAGGGCGGGCTGAATGCTCATGAATTTTCCGGAGGAAAGATGGCCGCTCAGGCCAGGGGATGGTCCATGAGACCCAGCCGCTGCCAGGCTGGCGCGACACGGGCCAGAAAGCGTTCGGCCTCGCCGAGGGGCGTCGCCTGCGCGTCGCCAGATCCGAGACCCAGCTCGCTGCCGGGGCTGGCTTGCCGGAGCGCCTCGGCCAGGGCGACCGGGTCGCGGGCGCCGTCCTCCCACGCTGCCAGCATGAGACGCTCAGGCCTTGAGGCCTCGAAGGCGTGGCCCGTCAACGGGCTGGCGAGGTAACGCAGCAGGTCGTCCTGCCGCGCGCGCTCAGCGACCACCCGGTTGATGGCGCGTGCGCGCGAAGCACCCGCATGACCGGTGTCGTCGGCGAACGCGGGGAAGACATGGCCTTGAGCCACCAGCGCCACCAGCACATGGAGCAGCTGCTCGATCGCAACCTCCGCCAAACCCGCCTCGTCGCGCAGCTGGCGCAGGGGCAGGGGTGCAGACGCAGCCTCAAGTGCAGCCAGCAGCGGTCGCAAGACCTGGGGGTCGAGGGCCACCGAGCCATAGGGCGTCTGCACCGTCGACTGGCCACCGGCACCCGGCCGAAGCAAGACGAAGGAGAGATCGAGCAACCGCTGCTCACGCTCGGCGGGCAGCAGCCGCCGCGCACCGCGGACGAACAGGTCGCGGCGGAAACGCCGGTTCAAGATGAAGTCGTGCGCGGTCTCGCGCAAGGTCGGGTCGAGGCCATCGAGTCCGCGGCCCTGGGCACGCTGCTGGACCTCGCCGACCAGGTCGGACTTGTGGGCGGAACAGGCAAACTGAAGCCCGGCCGGCTCCAGGGCGCGGGCCACATCAGCGAAATAGCCGATGTGCCAGCTGCGGTTGAAGTACTCGTGGGCCACCACCTGGACCTCATCGCGCTGCAGATCTTCGAGCATCTGGACCGCTGGGGGATGGTGGGCAAAAAAGGCCGCCCGGCCCTGGCGCAATCGGTCGGCGAAGTCGACCGAGCGTCGGATGCGCGAGGCGGTCGGGTCGCCCGGGGGACTGGCCAACTCGGTATGCAGGTGCATCAGGTCACGCAGGGGCTTTTCGGAGGCCCAACCAGGCATGACATTGCAGGAGAGGTAGACCACGCCGCCAACCTTGAGCCGGCGGCGCAGGAACTCCACCACAGCAGCCCGTGCATCGGCATCGATCCAGGACCAGACACCGTGGAGGGTGACGAAGTCGAACTCGGGCAAATCTTCGGCGAGCAAGTCCTGAAACGAGCGGGACAGCCAGCGGGCATCCAGGCCGGCGCGTTGAGCCAGGTCTTGGGCAAAAAGCGCGTGCTCGGGCAAAAAGTCGGTGCCCCAGAAGCTGCCCCGGGGGTTCGCAGCGGCGTGCAGGTTGCCCGATACTCCCTGCCCATAGCCCAGCTCGCAATACCGATACCGGCCGGCGTTGCTGGCATCGCCGCCGCCATGGTCCAGCCCCTGCAGCAGCAGGGCAAAGCGGACAAAGGACGGGGCCAGCTCGTGGTAGTAGCCGTGGGTGTAGGGGAGGTCGGCAACATAGCCAGCGGCCCATGAACGTCCCATGAATTCACTCCTCTTAATGAATACGGCTTAATTGAACATTAAGTATCCATTTCTGACAAGCCTTATCCGCCGGGCTCCGGCCCGGCTCGCAAGCCCCGCTTCCAGCGGGGACGAACCGCCTAGGCAAGCCACCCCGCGCTGACCTAGACTGAGCGGCTTTGGCTGCAACCCCACCCTTTCCGACCACCATGAACGCACCCGACAAAATCCCGCAGGCCACCGCTCCCGCCGCCATCGCCCACTGGGTGGGCGGGCGGGCCCTTGGCGGCCGCTCTGGCCGCCAAGGCGATGTCTTCAACCCCGCCACTGGCCGGGTGACGGGCCAGGTGGCCCTGGCCCATGCCGACGAGGTCGGCCAGGCGGTCGCCGCCGCGCAAGCCGCCTTTCCGGCCTGGGCCGAGACGCCCCCGCTGCGCCGCGCGCGGGTCATGTTCAAGTTCCTGGAGCTGCTCCAACGTGAGCGCGACGCGCTGGCCCGCCTCATCACGGCCGAACACGGCAAGGTCTTCACCGACGCACAGGGTGAGGTGACTCGTGGCATTGAGATCGTCGAGTTCGCCTGCGGCATCCCCCAGCTTCTCAAGGGCGACTACACCGACCAGGTCTCCACCGGCATCGACAACTGGACGATGCGCCAACCCCTGGGCGTGGTTGCCGGCATCACGCCGTTCAACTTTCCGGTCATGGTTCCGATGTGGATGTTCCCGGTGGCGATCGCCTGCGGCAACACCTTCATCCTCAAGCCCAGCCCCATCGACCCCAGCGCGTCGCTGCGCATGGCCGAACTGTTCAAGGAGGCCGGCCTGCCCGATGGGGTGTTCAACGTCGTTCAGGGCGACAAGGAGGCGGTCGACGCCCTGCTCGCGCACCCCGATGTGAAGGCCGTGTCCTTCGTCGGCTCGACGCCGATCGCCAACTACATCTACGAGACCGGTGCGCGTGAGGGCAAGCGGGTGCAAGCCCTGGGCGGGGCCAAGAACCACATGGTGGTCATGCCCGACGCCGACATCGACCAGGTGGTCGACGCCCTGATCGGCTCGGCCTACGGCTCGGCCGGTGAGCGCTGCATGGCCATTTCGGTGGCGGTGCTGGTGGGCGAGGTGGCCGACAAGATCGTGCCCAAGCTGGTGGAGCGCACGCGCACGCTCAAGGTGCTGGAAGGCAACAACCTCGCCGCCGAGATGGGGCCCATCGTCACCGAGGCCGCACGCCAGCGCATCACCGGCTACATCGATGCCGGCGTGGCCGAGGGCGCTCAGTTGCTGGTCGACGGTCGCCACTTCGACGGCCAAGCCGCGGGCGCGGGCTGCGAGGGCGGCTTTTGGCTCGGCGGCACGCTGTTCGACCAGGTGACGCCCGCCATGAAGATCCACCGGGAAGAGATCTTCGGCCCGGTGCTCGCCTGTGTGCGTATGCCCGACTTCGCCACCGCGGTCGAATTGATCAACGCCCACGAGTTCGGCAACGGGGTGTCGTGCTTCACCCGCGACGGCAACGTGGCGCGCGAGTTCTCGCGCCGCATCCAGGTGGGCATGGTGGGCATCAACGTACCCATTCCGGTGCCCATGGCCTGGCACGGCTTTGGTGGCTGGAAGAAGAGCCTGTTCGGCGACATGCACGCCTATGGCGAAGAGGGCGTGCGCTTCTACACCCGGCAAAAATCCATCATGCAGCGCTGGCCCGAGAGCATCGGCAAGGGCGCCGAGTTCGTGATGCCTACTTCCAAGTGAGCGGTCGCCCTTCGCGGGGCAGCGCCTGTGCATCCGCCCCAAGAACGAACGAGCAGAGCACGGCCCGATGACCCCACCCGAGTTCGACTACATCATCGTCGGTGCCGGCAGCGCAGGCTCCTTGCTCGCCAACCGGCTTAGCGCCGACCGGACCAAGCGGGTGCTGCTGATCGAGGCGGGCGGCAAGGACGACTACCACTGGATCCACATCCCGGTGGGCTACCTGTATTGCATCGGTAACCCGCGCACAGACTGGCTTTACCAGACCGAGTCGGAACCCGGGCTCAACGGCCGCTCGCTGCGCTATCCGCGCGGCAAGACACTGGGCGGCTGCTCCAGCATCAACGGCATGATCTACATGCGCGGCCAGTCGCGAGACTACGACCAGTGGGCCTCGCTCACCGGGGACGCGCGCTGGCGCTGGGACGAATGCCTGCCCGACTTCAAGCGGCATGAGGATTACCACCGGGGCGCCGACGCGATGCACGGCGCCGGCGGCGAGTGGCGGGTGGATAAGCAGCGCCTGCGCTGGGACATCCTCGACGCGTTTGCACAAGCCGCCCGAGAAGCAGGCCTGCCGGCCAACGACGACTTCAACCGCGGCAACAACGAAGGCGTGGGCTATTTCGAGGTCAATCAGAAAAATGGCTGGCGCTGGAACACGGCCAAGGCCTTCCTGCGTCCGACCTGCTATGGGCGCCCGAACTTCGAGCTGTGGACCCGCGCCCAGGTCAGTCGCCTTCTGTTCGAGCCTGGCGCCGATGGCGCGCCGCGCTGCGTGGGCGTTCAGGTATGGACGGGCCGTGCAATGGTGACCGCGCGCGCCAGCCGTGAGGTGCTGCTGTCTGCCGGCAGCATCGGCTCGCCGCAGATCCTGCAGCTGTCCGGCCTGGGTCCGGCCGACGAATTGCAGGCGCTGGGCATCCCGGTCCTACGTGACCTGCCCGGCGTGGGCGCCAACCTGCAGGACCACCTCCAGATACGGGCCGTCTACCAGGTCAAGGGCGCAGCCACCTTGAACACCATTGCCAGCAGCCTCTGGGGGCGTCTGGGCATCGGCCTGGAGTACGCCTTGCGCCGATCCGGCCCCATGAGCATGGCGCCCTCGCAGCTGGGCGCCTTCACCCGCAGCAGTCCCGACAAGCCCTGGCCCGATCTGGAGTTCCACGTGCAGCCCCTGAGCCTGGACGCCTTCGGCGAGCCGCTGCACCGCTTCGACGCCTTCACCGCCAGCGTGTGCAACCTCAACCCTAGCAGCCGGGGCAAGGTGAGTCTGGTCAGTGCGCGCTTCGAGGACGCGCCCCGGATCGCGCCGAACTACCTGAGCACGACCGAGGACCGGGAGGTGGCGGCGCAATCCCTGCGGGTGGTGCGGCGTATCGCCAGCCAGCCGGCGCTGGCTCGCTACCAGCCCCAGGAGTGGAAGCCGGGGCCGCAGTATGAGAGCGACGAGGACCTGGCCCGACTGGCGGGTGACATCGCGACCACCATCTTCCACCCGGTGGGTACAACCAAAATGGGCCGGGACGACGATCCGATGGCGGTCCTCGACTCCGAACTGCGGGTACGCGGCGTGGCCGGGCTGCGGGTGGTGGACGCGGGCGCCATGCCCACCATCACCAGCGGCAACACCAACGCGCCCACCCTCATGATGGCGGAGAAGGCCGCCAACTGGGTGCTGTCGGCAGCGGCCTGAACGGGCCCCCGTAGGCCCTTCCGGGCCATCGTTCTGGCCGCGGCCCTGACCGAGGCACTGCTCCTCGTCTTCGGCCTCGACCGGCCCTTGCCGAGGGTTTCCGCCAGGGCCGGGAAAGTCCTGATGCCCCGCCGCGGGGCCGGGGGCTACAGTCTCGCCAACTCGCAGGCCACCCCAGGGCGGCTGCTGAAAAGCGAGAGGTCCGAGGAGACATCGGAGACATCGACAGAACAAGACGGACGCCTCCACGATGAGGCGCCCAAGCAAAGGCGCCGTGAGGCGCCTTTGCCTTTTTGGCAGGCCGATCCCAACGGTACGCGCAGGGCCGATGAGACAATCGCCCCCATGGACTTGCTGCTGATGGTGCTGGCCTCGCTGGGGGCCGGCTTCGTGGATTCGATCGTCGGCGGCGGCGGCCTCATTCTGACGCCCGCACTCTTTGCCATCTTTCCCCAGGCGGCTCCCGCATCGCTCTTCGGCCTGAACAAGAGCGCCTCCATCTGCGGCACGTCTTTCGCCGCATTCCAGTACGGGCGCCGGGTCACGCTGCCTTGGCGCGCCTTGCTGCCTGCCGCACTTGCCGGACTGGCGGGCGGGTTCACAGGGGCCTGGTGCGTGACCGTGATCTCGGCAGACTTTCTGCGCAAGGGCCTGCCGCTGGTGCTGCTTGTGGTACTGGCCTACACCCTCGCGCGCAAGGACCTAGGGCGCGAGCATGCGCCGCGTCTGGCGCCGGGGCCCGAGCGTCTGGCGGCGATGGCGATTGGCTTGGCCATCGGCTTCTACGACGGCTTCTTCGGCCCGGGCACCGGCAGCTTATTTATCTTTCTGTTCGTACGGGTCTTGGGCTACGACTTCCTGCACGCCTCGGCCGCTGCCAAATTGCTCAATGTCGCGACCAACGCCGCCGCACTGACCCTCTTTGCGGTCAAGGGCCATGTCTGGTGGCACTACGCCGTGGCCCTTGCCCTGGCCAACATCGCTGGCAGTCTGCTGGGTACGCGGCTGGCCCTGCGTCATGGCGCCGGATTCGTGCGCGGCATGTTCATTCTGGTGGTCAGCGCCCTGATCCTCAAGACCGGCTACGACGCTTTCCTTCGCTAGCGCACGCTGATAATCAGCGCATGGACGATATCGTGCGCCAGGCCATCGCCAAGTGGCCCCATGTGCCCCACTGCTACGGCTGGCTGGGGCTGGACGCCCGAGGCGGCTGGTACATGCGCGACGATCGGGTGCAAGCGCAGGGCCCGTTTCGACAGGCCAAGGGCTCGCTGCTGCGGCACGAAAAGCTGGTCGAGTTCATCCACCGCAACTACGAGCGCGACGCCCAGGGCCAGTGGTTCTTTCAGAACGGACCGCAACGGGTCTATGTCGAGCTCGAGGTCACGCCGCTGGTCTGGCGCCTGGCGGCAGACGGCAGCGTCGAGGCCCATACCGGACGTGCTGCGCAGGTGCGGGGCTGCTACCTCGACGAGCTGGGCCACCTGTACCTGGATAGCGACATCGGTTTTGGCCTCGTCCACAGCCTCGACATGGGTCTGGCCGCCGAGGCGGTGGAGTCCGGGCGCTGGCAGCCGGAGGCGGTGGAGAGCCAGTCGCTCCCGGCACGCTTTGGCTTCGTGCGCAGCCCTAGCGAGACCAGAGCAAGCTAGATCCAAGAAGGCATTGGCTGCGCAGCGCGTGCCAGCACCCAAGAAAAAGGCAGGCCATGGGCCTGCCTTTGCATGAGCGGAGTCCGCCTTACTTCGCGGCGGATGCGGCAGCAGCCGGACGGTCGGGAATGGGGAACTTGCCGCCGGCGGCGTTGGTCAAATAGACCACGCTGCGACCGATTTCGATGTCGTCAAATTCGCCACCGCCTTGGGCGCCCATCGCGCCCTTGCCCTTGAGGGCGGAGGTCAGCAGGGCGTCGTAGCCCTTGGCAATACGCGCGCCCCAGGCGCCGGCATCACCGAACTTAGGAGCACCAGCGGCACCGCTCGCGTGGCAAGCGACGCACTGGGCCTTGTAGACCTCTTCGCCAGCACGCAGGGGGCGGTCGGCGTCACGAATCTCAACCTCGCCGACCTTGCGCAAACGCTCTGCCACGCCGCGCTCCTGGTCCTTGGTGCTCAGGCCACCGAGTGCGTAGCGCTCGGGCTGACCGCTACCTGCGGGCTTGCTCTCGGAGGTGACATAGGCCACCAGGCCGATGATGATGAAAACCGGAATGACGAATGCGGCGAGCGACGCCCACATGAGCTGCTTCGGGGTCTTGATCGGGCCGGTGTGGGCTTCTTCCTGGTGGTTATCGCTCATGGCGTCCTCTGGGGGGAAATGCGGGGAGAGTTGTCGGACGGATTCGAAACAACCAACGATTATAGAGGGGCACCCCGGACAGATCCCGACGGACCACATTGCCCCGCGCACCATCGGACTGTGCCCCGGTACAATCGACGCTCACGCGCGGCTGTAGCTCAGTGGATAGAGTATTGGCCTCCGAAGCCAAGGGTCGTGGGTTCGATCCCCGCCAGCCGCGCCAAACACTCCTACGCTGTCCATGCCCCCACAGGCGACGCCGCTGGTTCACCGATTCACCCGCCGGGTCGCCTTCGGCCTGCGGGCCGACGCGCAGCTGCCAGCCGACCCGCTGAACTGGGCGCAGGCGCAAGTCGCCCAAGTACCCCCCATCGACATCCTTGAGCGCGACGGCACTCGCCGCGCCGACCTGCCCGAGGGCATGCGCCTGCTGTGGGAGATGGACGAGGTGATGACCGCCTTCCACCGGCACCAGGAGGCGGAGCGGGCCTCCTTTGCCAAGGGCCGCAGCCTGCCACGCGAGCAATACGCAGAAGAGCGCAAGCGCGAGATCGAGATTCCCTACCACCGCCTCGAGCACTGGAAGGAGGCGCAGGCCCGCGCCAGCACCGCCTTGCATGGGGCCGCGCCGGTATTCGAGCGCTTCTGGCATTTTTGGGCCAACCACTTCATGGTGGCGCCGGGCAATCAGAACAACGACACCCTGGTCGGGCCCTTCCAGCGGTCGCTGCGCCCGAAGATGCTTGGGAATTTTCGCGACCTGCTATGGCACGCGACAGTCCACCCGGCAATGCTGGTCTATTTGGACAACAACGAGAACACCGGCCCGCGCTCGCGCGCCGTGCGCGAGGGCTGGACCCGTCGAAGCGTCAATGAGAATCTGGGCCGGGAGCTGCTCGAGCTTTTTTCTCTGAGCCCGGAGGGCGGCTATACCCAGCAGGATGTTGAGGCCACCACGCTGCTGCTCACCGGCTGGCGTGACATGAAGCCTGACCGTCACCACAAACCCGGTGTACCCCTGGGCACCTACTTTGACTTCAACCACCACGAGCCGGGTGCGCAAACGGTCATGGGTAAAACCTACACCGCCTTCGTTCGCCAAGACAGCAAGCTTGCAGACCTGGTAACCGACCTGGCCCAGCACCCCGCAACCGCCCGGCACCTGGCGCGCAAGCTGTGCGTGTATTTCATCGACGACGAGCCTCCGCCACAGGCGGTGGCGCATGTGGAGCAAGTATTCAGGCAAAGCCGCGGCGACCTGCCGGCGGTGCACCGTGCGGTCATCGAAATGTGCTGGGCGCATATCGCGAGTACCCGCAAGCTCGCCTCGCCCGAAGCCTGGCTGCTGCAGTGCCTCACCCTGACCGGACTCGATCTGCCCCGAGCGATCCCGGTGGACGATCGCGGCGGCATCAAGACGCACTATTTGCTCGGGGATTTGGGCCAGCCGATTCCCCGCTGCCCCCAGCCCAATGGCTGGCCGATTCGTTCGGTGGACTGGATTTCCAAAGAGTTGATGGACCGCCGGGTGCGCTACGCCGGGCTGCTGTCCAACGACCTGGGGCGCCAGCCCGCAGCAATGGTGCGCATGCTCGAAGTGCAGTCCGAGCGGCACCTCGCCGAGGGCAGCGCCGAGCAGGCGCTGGTGCGCAGCGCGCTGGCGCGCCGTGACCTGCGCAGCGCCAACACCTTGCTCCATGTGAGCCCCTCCCTTTTGTGGGCCTGATGTGGGCCTGATGAAGATGGACCGTCGACACTTCCTTCGCAGCGCCAGCGGCCTGGCCGCGCTCAATTTCGCGGCGGTGCCCTCGGCCTGGGCCAGCGCCGACGCGGACGCGCCGCGATTGCTGGTCGTGATGCTGCGCGGCGGCATGGACGGCCTGACCGCTGTGCCGCCAGTGGGAGACGCGGACTACGAAGCCATTCGGCCCACCATCGGCATCCGCGGCGGCTTACGACTGGACGGCTCCTTCGCCTTGCACCCGGCCATGAAGCAGCTGCACCAGATCTGGAACGATGGGCAGCTGGCCATCGTGCACGCCACCGGCTTCGCCTACACCGGGCGCTCTCATTTCGAGGGCCAGGACATCATGCAATCGGGGATGGCCAAGCCCTACACCTCGTCCTCGGGCTGGCTGGGTCGGGCCATGCAGGCGGCTCAGGCTGGTGGTGGTGTTGCGATCTCGATTCCGATGCCCCTAATTCTTCGTGGCAACCACCAGGCGTCCACCCAGTTCCCCAACTGGATGCCCATCCCCAGCGAGCCAGTGGCCCAGGCCTTGACGCAAGTCTGGGCCAGCGACCCGCTGCTCGCACCCTTGGCCCCGGTGATTCAGACAGAGAGCCTGCGCCTGCGCCAGACACAGAACGTGCGTCCCGATTTCGCGACGGCGCGCTCGCTGCCAGAGCTTGGCCGGCTGGCGGCCGAGGAGATGCGCGCGCCCCAGGGCCCGCGGCTGGGGCTGATCGACTTCACCCATGGCTTCGACACCCACGCCAGCCAAGGCGGCGACACCGGCAGCCATGCCGATCTACTCGCAACGCTCGACCGGGTGGTGGCGGCCTTCAAGACCCACATGGGCCCGATGTGGGCCAAGTCACTCGTGGTCACCGTGACCGAGTTCGGCAGAACAGCGGCAGAAAACGGCACCACTGGCACCGACCATGGCGTCGGCAGCTGCTGCCTGCTTGCCGGTGGGCTGGTGCATGAGTCGCGGGTCTACGCGCAGTGGCAAGGCCTGCGCAAGCCGCAACTGTTCGAGGGCCGCGACCTGCCCGCAACCACCGATGTGGCGGCGGTGTACGCACGGGTGGTGGAAAGGGTGTTCGGGCTGCCGCCGGCGCTGATCAACGAGCAGGTCCTCGCACACCGCAAAAATCCAGCGCTCAAGGGACTGCTCGACCTGGGCTGATGGAGGGTGCTCAATCCGGGTGGTGCACTGGCCCCAAAGGTCCCAGACGCACGCCGGGGCGAAGCCGGCGCCAGTCGAGGTCTGCCGGGTCGAGCGTGCAGGGCCCGGGACTCTTGACGATCATGACCTCAGCGGCGAGCGCCTCAAAATCGTTGCGGAAATGGACCGAGCTTTTGAGTGCCAGCAGGGCCTGGCGCGCAGGCTCCACACCCACATGCCGCAAGAGCGCCTGATCGGCCGCCTGAAACTTGCGACTGGCCAGCACCACACGCACGCCGCTGGTCACGTGACGCAAGCAGGCCATCCGCCCGAGTTGCAGGTGCCAGCCTGCGAACATCGGGCCGGTACAGTGAATATCACCGTCGCCCAGACGCTCGACCTCGAACTCGCCCGCCACCGGGCCACCGCCGATGCGATCGGCCGATGCGCCAAGTCGAAATTGCCCGCGTCCACCTTCACCGAGCGCATGCGCCTGGTCGGCGGCATTGGCGTCGATCAGGAGCGCCAGCACCGCATCCGTCGCAGCCGCCTCGACCAGCGCTCGGAGCAAGCCCGTTGTGTTGCCGTCACCGCCGGCACCGGGGTTGTCCTGGGTGTCGGCCAGAACCACCGGCGCGCCCGGGCGGCCACGCGCCATCGCGCGCCGGACCGCCTCTTCAGGCGCCAGCGCCTCGGTCACGAAGTCCGGCTCGGCGGCGCGAATCGCGCCGGCCATGTCGGCCAAGGCCGCCTGGGTTTGACTGGCATCAGGGCCGTAGGCCACCAAGGCCATGCCGCACTCGGCGATGTCGGCCATGGCAAAGCCCATGGCGAAATCCAGCGAGACGCCGCTACGCGCCTGAAGCGCTTCGAGCCGTTGATACAGGTCACGCGCTGGCGCCACCGTCGTGCACTGCGAAGGCAGCGAGGTGAGGTAGTCAAAGGCGACGAAGGCCTTGTGCGGCCGCTGGCCACTATCCAGCATGGCGTGCAGCAAGTCGGCGGCGCGCTGGCCGGTCTGCGCTGAGTCCACATGCGGATAGGTGCGAAAGACGGTGATCGCGTCGGCCAGCTCGAACATCTGCCGCGTCACGTTGGCATGCAGGTCCAGGCTGACCGCAATTGGCACCTGAGGACCCACCACCGCGCGGACACGACGCAAGATCTCGCCCTCGCCATCCTCGAGGTGGGTGCAGACCATGGCGCCGTGCAAGTCCAGCAGCACCCCGTCCACGGGCCCCGCCTCGCGCAGGCGTTGCACCAGCCGGCCGATGATTCGCTCGAATGCGTCTTCGGTGACATGGGCAGAGGGGGACGCAGCGGCCCAGACCAAGGGCACACACGCGTGACCCAGGGCCTGCAGGCGGTCCAGTGCGCCCTGCACCGGGATGTTGGCGCCCCGCAGGCGTGTGAGCAGGGCTTCGCCCTCGAGCGGGCTGGGCTCGGCCGAGAGCACCGAGAAAGCGTCGTAGTCGGCAGGCGTGGGCGCGAAGGTGTTGGTCTCGTGACGCATGCCACCGATGGCAATACGCGTCATGTAGGGGTCCGTTGCCCGTCCGAGCCTGCAGCGCCGATGCCCTCCAGTGAGGGAACCGCCGCCAACAACTGGCGCGCGTAGTCGCTTTGCGGCGCATCGAACACCTGCTGGCAGTCGCCCTGCTCGACGATCTGACCGTGGTGGATCAGGGCGACCCGGTCGCACATGTAGCGGATGACGGCCAGGTCATGGCTGATGAACAGATAGGTCAGGGAGAGCCGCTGCTGCAGCTCGTGCAGAAGATTCAAGACTTGGGCTTGCACCGACACGTCGAGGGCTGAAGTCGGCTCGTCCAGCAGCAACATCGTGGGCGAGGTCGCCAGGGCACGGGCGATGCCGATGCGCTGGCGCTGTCCACCGGAAAATTCGTGCGGCTTACGAAACAGGTGCTGCTCGCCCAGGCCCACCAGCTGCAGCAACTCGAGTGCACGCTCGGTACGCTGGCGTGCGTCCAAGCCCATGACCTCTCGGTGGATGACCAGAGGCTCGGTCACGATGTCGTGGACCGACATGCGGGGGTTGAGGCTGGCCTGCGGATCCTGGAAGACCATCTGGATGCGGGCGCGCGCATGGCGCATCGAGGCAGGCGACAGGCGCGCCAGGTCCTCGCCCTCGAAGACGATGCGACCCGCACTCACCGGCTCGAGCTGCAAGATGCAGCGTGCCAGCGTGCTTTTGCCGGACCCCGACTCGCCCACCAGGCCGAAGCTCTCGCCGCGGGTAATTTCCAAACTCACGTCCTGCAGGGCCTGAACGGGCGCGCCGCGGCGCCAGCCCCGGCGCTGGCCCGGGTAGGTCTTGTGCACACCTTCGATCGTCAGCATGCGGCCTCCACAGGGTGAGCGTGGAAGCAAGCCACCTCGTGGCCGGCACCGGCCGCCAGCGCGGACGGAACAGGCTCAAGCGCCGGCACCTGCGCGCGGCAGCCTTCCTGCGCGCGCGCGCAACGCGGCGCGAAGCGGCAACCCGGTGGGGGGTGAATCAGGTCCGGAACCGTCCCCGGGATGCCCTCGAGCGCACCGCGCGCCATCTCGCGCCGGGGAATGGCTGCGAGCAGGGCACGGGTGTAGGGATGCGTGGGCCGCCTCATCACCTCCTGAACCGGGCCGCGCTCGACGATGCTGCCGGCATACATCACCGCCACATGCGAACAGGCCTGGGCGACGACACCAAGGTTGTGGGTGATCAGCAGCACGGTCATGCGGAAGTCGCGCACCATGTCCCGCAGCAGCGCGAGGACTTGCGCCTGCACCGACACGTCCAGCGCGGTGGTGGGCTCGTCGGCGATCAGCAACTGTGGCCGGCCGATCAGCGCCATGGCGATCAGCACCCGCTGGCGCATGCCGCCGGAAAACTGGTGCGGGAAATCGTCAAGGCGCTGGGCGGCATCGGGAATGCGCACCCGCTCGAGCATCTCGAGCGACAGGGCACGGGCAGCCCGGCGCTTCTCGCGCGCACTGGCGCCAGCCGGCACGCCCAAAAGCTCAAGCCGCCAGGCGGCAGCGGCCAGGGCCACATCGACGAGCTGCTCGCTGATGCGAAATAACGGGTTGAGGTTGGTCGTCGGGTCCTGGAAAATCATGCCGATGCGACCGCCGCGCAGCGGTCGCATCTGGGCCTCGGACATCTGGAGCAGGTCCTGACCATTGAACAAGATCTGCCCCCGCCCATAGCGAGCCGGTGGCGAGGGCACGAGGCGCGAGACCGACAGGCCGGTGAGGGACTTGCCACAGCCGGTCTCGCCCACCACCCCCCAGACCTCGCCATGGCCCACCTGGAGGTCAACGCCCTGGAGCACATGGGCCTCGCCCTCGAAGCTTCGCATCCACAGATGCAGGTCACGGATCTCGAGAAGGGGAGCGCTCATGAGGCCTCAGCGACGTGAGCGCGGGTCGAAGACGTCACGCAGACCGTCACCCAGCAGGTTGAAGCCGAACACGGCCAGGAAGATGGCTAGGCCGGGAAAGATGGCCGTCCACCAGAAGTCGGGCATGTAGCTGCGCGCCACAGACAGCAGCGAGCCCCACTCCGGCGTGGGTGGCTTGACACCGATACCAATGAATCCCAGCGAGGCCACGGTGAGGATGGCAAACCCCATGTCCAGCGACATCTTCACGATGACTGGCGTCATCACATTGGGCAAGATGTGCACCAGCAGCAGCCGCGCGGGCCGGGCACCGATCGCGCGCGCAGCAGTGACATACAAGTCCTCCTTGCGCGCGAGGACCTCGCCGCGAACCAGACGGGCATAGCCCGGCCACCAGGACAGGGAGATGGCCACCACCATGTTGAAGATGCCTGGGCCCAGGGCCGCGGCGACCGCCATCGCCAGCACCAGGCCAGGGATGGTGAGCTTGAGGTCCGACAGGCGCATCAGCAGGTCGTCGGTCCAGCCCCCCGCAAAGCCAGCGACGCCGCCCACCAGAGTGCCGGCCAGGGCGCCTAGCAAGACCACCGCCAGGCCAGCCAGTACCGACACCCGTGCGCCGCCCATCACCAAGGAGAAAACGTCCTGGCCCATCTCGTTGGTGCCAAACCAGTGCTGCGCCGAGGGCGGCTGGAATCGGGCCGCGGTGCTCACCGCGCCCTCCAGATGCTCGGGATAGGGCGCCAGCCAGGGCCCGACCAGCGCCATCAGCATCAGCAGGGACACGATCGCCAGACCCAGCACCGACAGGCGGCTTTGGGCGAAGCGGTACAGACCGCGCCGCCAAGCCTCACGACCCGCGCTACGAGGCCGCCGGGCGGAGGGAGTAGACATCTCGGCGCTCATGCTGGACGCACCTTCGGATTGAGAAGGCCATACAGCAGGTCCACCAGCAGGTTGACCAGAACGAACAAGGTACCGATCACCAAGGTGACGCCGATGATGGGCATGAAGTCCTGCGTCACCACCGCCTTGGTGGCGTACAGGCCCAGGCCTGGCCAGTCGAACACCGTCTCGACCAGCACCGTGCCGCCCAGGAGCCAACCGAAGTACAGGCCAATGACGGTGAGCGTGGCCGAGAAGGCATTACGGGCCACGTACTTGGTAATGATCAGGCGCTGCGGCAGACCCAAGGCGCGCTCGGTGAGCACATAGTCCTGCTGAAGCACCTCCAGCGTGGACCCGCGCATCATGCGCATGATGGTGGCAAGGGGCGAAAGCGACATGGCCAGGGCCGGCATCAACAGATGCTGGCAGGCCACCCAGAAGGCGTTGAGGTTGCCCGCAAGCAGGGCGTCCACGGTGAGGAGGCCGGTGATGCGCAGCGGCAACTCCTCGGTGATCGGAAAGCGCCCGCCCAGGGGCAACCAGCCCAGGGCCATGGCCAGGCCCAGTTGCAGCAGCAGGCCCAGGAAAAAGCGCGGCATCGAGATGGCGCCCAGTGCGAGCACTCGCGAGAGGTAGTCGGGCCAGCGGTCACGCTGCACCGCGGCCCAGAGACCCATGGGCACACCGACCAGCACCGCCAGCGTCATGGCTGCCAGCACCAGTTCCAGGGTCGCTGGCAGGTAGGCACGCAGGTCCTCGATCACCGGACGGCGGGTGTAGATGGAGACACCGAAGTCTCCCTGCAGCAGGCCCCACAGGTAGCGGCCATATTGCTCCCAAAGCGGGCGATCCAGGCCGAATTCGCGTCCATAGGCGGCGATCTCCGCGGGGGATGCATTGGGGCCCGCGGCCAGGGCGACCGGATCGCCGGGCAGCAGCCGGGCGATAGCGAACACCAGAACCGTCAGGCCCAGGAGCACTGGGACCAGCAGCAGCAGGCGTCGGACGAGATAGGACCACATGGGCGATGTACTCAAGGCGCGCCGGCAGCCCTCAGGGCCAGCCGGCGCGAGTCAGTCGGTCAGGGCCCGACTCAGGTCAGCGAGAGGCCGAAGCACTCGATGGCGTTGGAGGCGACCGGCGCGAACTGGAAGCCCTTCACATTGTCACGCAGCGCCAGCTTGCGCTTTTCCAGCACACCGAAGATGTCGGGCGCATCGGCGACGACCTTCTGCTGCATGTCACGATAGATCGCCACCCGTTTGGCGCTATCGGACTCGGCACGTCCACGCTCGATGAGCACGTCGACCTCGGGGTTGGCATACACCGCGTTTTGCCAGTTGCCATTGCGGGACGAGTGGTACGCGGCAAAGGCCACGTTGTCTGGGTCGCCATAGTTGGCGGTCTGGTAGACCGGGAAGAAGTCCGGGAAGGTCTCGGGCTTGGCGCAGGCGGCGACCATGTCGGGCCAGAGCATGGGCTTGATGTCCAGTTGGATATTCAGCTGCTTGAGGCTGTCGAGCAGCACCAGCCCAAAGCGACGCTGCTGCTCGAGGCCAGAGACATAGGCCATGGTCAGCTTGATGCCGCCATTGGGCGACTTGGACTTGGCCAGGTGCTCCTTGGCCTTGGCCATGTCAGTGCGGTAGACGGCCAGTTGCGGGTTGTGACCCAGGATGCCGTTGGGAAGCGGGCCCACCATCAAGTCGGCGTAGCCAGCGGCGTCCAGGATGCCCTTGTAGTTGACGGCATACGACACCGCCTTGCGCAGGTCGAGGTCGGCCATGGGGCCGTGGCGGGTGTTCATCTTGATCGAGAAGGTGCGGTACTCCGGCTCGATGATGCGCACCACCCCTGGCTTGTCCTTGAGAGCGTCCATGTCCTCGCTGGTCAGATCGACCGCGATATGGACTTCGCCGCGTTGGATCAAGAGGCGCTGCGAGGCGGTCTCGCGCACGATGCGCCAGATCACGCCTGTGAGGTTGCCGCCGCCTTTTTGCCAACCGTCTACACGATCGAGTTCGTACAGATTACCGGCCTCTGCGCGGCGCACCTTGAAGCCACCCGAGGCAGCGGTCTGGGTACGCAGATAGGTCTGGCCATCGTCGCTGCCCAGGTTGGCCTCGACATCCGCCTTGGACACGACCCAGATCCATGGCAGCACGTGCATGAAGGCGGCAAACGGCTTGAGCAGGTTGAAGCGCACCGTGCCCGCATCGACGGCGGTCACGCTGTCCTGGCCGACCACGCCCTGGATCATCCAGGCGTTGCCCTTGTTCAGACGCAGCGCCCGCTTGAACGAATAGACCACGTCGTCGGCGGTCAGCGGCTTGCCGTTGTGGAAGCGGGCCGCCGGGTTCAGCTTGAAGGTGTAGGTCTTGCCGTCGCCGGAGACGGTCCAGGACTGGGCCAATTCAGGCACCGGCTTGGGCGGGCTGCCCTCCACCCGCACCAGGGCATCGTAGACGTTGCGCAGCAGGAAGCTGGCCGAATAGCCGGTGGCGATATGCGGGTCAAAGTTGGGAATGTCTTGCGTGGCGGCGATCACCAGCACACGGCGTCCGCCCTGCTGGGCGAACGCGTCCAGGGGCAGGACCAAGCTGGCCAGGCCGGCGCCAGAGGCACCTAGCCACTGACGGCGGTTGACTTGGGGATTGTCGGAGTGATGCACGGTGATCTCCTTGTTAGCAGGGGTTGGAACGGTCAGAAAGCGCGGGGAGGGAAACAATTCATCTTCAGGTCGTGGCGAGGCTGGGATCGGCGGCGCGCCCGGCACCTGCCGTGGGCGCCGACTGGCCATAGTCGTGGCCTGTGGCATCCGGCGAGATGAGGCCCAGTCGCAGGTCGCGGGCCAGGGCATCGGGCGAACGTTCACGCGGCGACCCATAGCCAGAGCCACCGGCGAGCACCAGTTCGACCCATTGATCGGCGCGGCGAAGCTCGACCAACTGACCGCTGCCGACATTGAGGAGTTCGTTACCCTGGGGGTCGATGAGGCGGCCCAGGGCCTCGCCACCAGGTTGGCCACCGTACAGGCCATCGACCGGGTTGTTGACGCCCTCGGGATAGACCGAGATCAAGGTGGGGAGTCCGTCGTCCTCGCGCTTGCGCAAACGTACGCGCTGGCCGAGGCCGCCGCGATGCCGGCCCGCACCACCGGAGTCGGTGACATAGGTCTTTTCGAGCACGACCACCGGGGCACGACTCTCGATCAGTTCGATCGAGGTGTTGGCGGCGGAGGTGGGCCACAGCAGTGTGGAGTGGCCGTCGCCACGCGCGGAGCCGCCTTGACCACCACCGCAGAACAGCATGTCCGAATAGAACCGGCCGTGCTCGTCCTGGCCATAGATGTTGGCCGCTACTGCGAGCCCGGTGAAGGATTGCACCTGCTGCGGTGCAGCCTGGGACAGCGCCCGGAAAATGTTGGGCGCCAGGTACCAGCCGGTACGGGTGCGCAGGTTGACGGAGGCTGGGTAGCTGCAATTGAGCACGGAACCTTCAGGCGCGCTCACCGTGAAGGGCCGGTAGCAGCCCGCGTTGCCACGCACCGAAGGGGTGAGCATGCACTTGAGCGGGTAAGTTGCGTGCGCCGCCGTGTAGTTCAGGGTGCAGTTCAGCCCCCCTTGCGCCAGTTGCGCAGGCGCGCCGGCAAAGTCCACATCGATCGAATCGCCAGCGATGGTCAACTTGACCGGATAGGCCAGCACCTCCCCGAGCGGGTTGTTGGTGATGACGCTGCGGTACTCGCCATCGGGCAGGGCGCGGATGGCGTCACGCATAGCCTTTTCGGACAGGCCCTGCACCACTTCGGCGAGCGCGCCCAGGTCGCGCATGCCGTAATCGTCCATGAAGGAGAGCACACGCTCGGCCCCCATGGCGTTGGCGGTCACGAAAGACTGCAAATCGCCCAACACCTGGTCGCCATTGCGCACGTTCAGGTGAATCAGCCGGTGAAGGGTCTCGTTGGGCCGACCCGCCTCGTACAGCTTCATTGGCGGGATCTGCAGGCCCTCCTCGTAAATCTCTCGGGCTTTGAGCGAGTCCTTGGTACCGCCGATGTCAGAAACATGACCCACCGTGCCAACGAGACCGACCAGCCGGCCCTCGCGGAATACAGGGGTCACGACCGCGATATCGAACAGATGCCCCGCGCACAGCCAAGGGTCGTTGGTAATCAGCACATCGCCTGGCTGGAGCGTGTCGGCCGGGTAGGCGGCCAGCAGGGCCTTGACTGCACGCGGCAGGGTCAGATTGAAAACCGGCATCGCACGCGGCGAATGGGCCAGCGTCTCGCCGTCGCGATCGAGCAATTCGCAGGCGAAATCCTGCGCCTCTGAGATCACCAATGAGAAGGCGGTCCGGCAGACGGTGAGCCACATCTCGTCAACCACATTGACCAGACGGCTCCACATGATCTCCAGGCCAATCGGGTCCGCCTGGATGCGTGCCACCGCCTCGGCACGCGACATGCCCTCGCGCACCACCGCCTCCATCGCACGCGTGGCAGCGACCGTGATACGCAGATTGAGGTTGTCGTCCACCTCGACGAGGTCGTCCGGTGCGACCACGGTGGTCGATTCGCGCTCCTCGATGATGGCCGGGCCGTCGATCCGATCGCCCGGCCGCAGTGCGTAGCGGTCCACCACCTGGGTGAGCATCGCGCCTTGCTCAAACACCGCCATGCGCTGGCCCTTGACCCGTGGCGAATCGTCCGCGCCACCCGCGGCGCCTTGCAGGCTCAGGCGGGGCGTGGGGCCGGCGCATCGCACGCGAAAATTCACCGCCTCGATGCGCGCGTCCTCGAGTACCGAGGTGTAGCGGGTGGCATAGGCAGCCTCGAAGGCCTGGCGGATCCCCGCCAGGCTCTGGGTACCGATCAGGCCATCAGGCAGTGTGACCGCGATGTCGTGCATCTGCCCTACCAGGCGCATGTCAGCGTGTCGTTCGACCTCTATGGCAGACGGATCAACGCCCGCCGCCTGCAATCGCTCACGGCCCTGGGTCTCCAAGGCCGTGAGCACCTGATTGACCGCTTCGGCATCGAATCCGGGTTCAAACGCCACGCGCAGCGAACGCACCCCGTCGAAGGACAGGGGCGCAGCCAGGAATCCCAGTGCCGAGGCGGCGCCGGACGCTGGAGGAATGATGACCTCACGCACGCCCATGGCGCGCGCCACATCGACCGCATGGGCGGGTCCGGCGCCACCGAAGCCGACCATGGCATAGGCCCGCGGGTCCTTGCCCTTTTCGATCAGGTGCACCCGTGCGGCAGCGGCCATGCTCTCGACCACCACCTTATGGATGCCCAGCGCCGCCTGCGGCACGGTCAAGCCCAGCGGCTTGGCGACGCGCTCGACCGCGCGCTCGGCGGCGGCCAGGTCGAGCTTCATGCGGCCGCCAAGGAAGAAGCCGGGGTCGTAGTAACCGAGCACCAGGTTGGCGTCCGTCACGGTGGGTTCGGTGCCGCCCAGGCCATAACAGGCCGGGCCAGGGTCGGAGCTGGCCGAATGCGGCCCCACCTTGAGCAGACCGACCTCGTCGATGGCGGCGATGGAGCCGCCACCGGCGCCGATCTCGATCATTTCGATCACCGCCGACTTGATCGGCAGGCCCGAGCCGCGGGTAAAGCGGCTCACGCGGGCCGCCTCCATCATCGGCGCGATCTCCGCGCGGCCGTCTTCAATGAGGCAGGCCTTGGCGGTCGTGCCGCCCATGTCGAAAGAGATCACGTCCTGCTTGCCCGCCAGAGAGCCAAAGAGCGCAGTGGCCAGACCGCCGCCGGCCGGGCCGCTCTCGAGCAGGCGGATGGGGAAGAGGCTGGCGGTCTCGACCGACACCAGGCCACCGGCCGAATGCATCATGCGCAGGTCGCCGGCGAAGCCCAGCTCCGAAAGAGACTGCTGCAAGCGACCCAGGTAACCAGCCATCAGCGGCTGCACATAGGCATTGGCGCAGGTGGTCACGGTGCGGGCGTACTCACCCATCTCCGCCACCACGTCCGAGGACAGCGATACCGACACGCCGGGATGGTGCGCGCGGATCCAGTTACCCACGGCCTGCTCGTGTGCCGGATTGGCATAGCTGTGAAGCAGGGACACCGCAATCGCGCGGCAGCCCGCGGCCACCAGGGCATCGACCGCTTCGCGCACGCTGACCAGGTCCAGCGGCGCGACGACACGGCCCAAGGCGTCGATGCGCTCGCCCACCTCACGGCGGAGATCGCGCTCGACCATCGGCGCCGGAAAGCGCACGAAGAGGTCGTAGATGTCGTAACGCTGCTCAGCGCCCATCTCGAGGATGTCGCGAAAGCCCCGCGTGGTCAGCAAACCCAGCGGCGCGCCCTTGCGCTCGATCACCGCGTTGGTCACCAGCGTGGTGCCGTGGATGATCTCGTGCACCTCGGCCAGGGTGATGCCTCGCATCGCCACCAGCTCCTGCAGGCCCTGCAGCGCCGCCTCTGACGGATCTTTGGGTGTGGTCAAGCGCTTGTGCAGCGTGACACGGCCTTCTTCGTTGTCGTAGAGGATGAAATCAGTGAACGTGCCGCCAATGTCAAAGCCAATGCGCCAGCGTGAGTTGAGCACGGGGCTGCGATTCATGGATGACTCCTGATGAGATTTCTGCGCTCCTGCAGGAGCAATTCGATGGCCCGCTTGCGATCGGCCGGACCGAGGGCCAGCAGCGGGTAGGTGAGGCACAGGCACAGGCGCTCACCGGTTTGCGGGTCGGCCACCGCCACGGCAACGGCACCGGCGCCTGGGAGGGCCTCATGCTGAGACTCGGCAAACCCTTGCTCGCGGATCTGCCTCAGCCGCGCGAGCAGCTCGTCAAAGTCACGTGGCGACTGCGGGGCCGCGAGAGAGACGCGCCCACCCAGCAGTTGGCGCACCTCGCCATCGCCCATGGTGGCCAGCAGGGCCCGTCCGGTGGCGCAAGCGTCGACCGGCAAGCGCCCGCCGAGCGGCACGCCCACCTGCTGGGTGTTGCCACCCACATGGTGAGCCAAGCCAACCATATGCGTACCTACCAGCACCGAGACATAGCCGGAGTACCCCATTTGGTCACTGACCCGGCGCGCCGCAGCGCTGGCGCGTGCTTGGAAGGTCTGGGTCTGCGTGGCCATCTGCCCGAGGTCTTGCAACCATTCCCCCAGGCGGTAGCCGCGGCCACGCCCGGCGGCGTCGAGCATGCCGGCCTCATGCATGGCCCGCAGCAAGCGGGATACGTTGCTCTTGGGCAGACCCAACCAGGTGGCGACCTCGGTCACCGTGAGCTCAGGCCGGCTCGGCGTGAAGCAACGAAGCACATGCACTGAGTTTTTCAGTGTCGACATGCCTAGATCCAGCCGGCTTTGTGCCGTAAAGTGGAACGATCGTCCCTCATAGAGGCATCATAGGCCGACTCATCGGCACCAAGCAAGCAAACGGGGGGTGGAGAAATCCCCTAGGACAGAAGGCCACATCGCCGTCGGCGATGGCTCAGGCCCCTGGCCGGCCTCCGGCGAGGCCGAATCAATTGCCGATGCCCTTGCCGGTGTCTTCCGGCACCACGCGCGCGGCGGTCGATGCGGCGGAGGCGAGGGCAGTAGGGGCATTGGGAGCAAGGGCCTGGGACTCCGTGGCCAAAGCTCTGGCCGGGCTCACGCTTGCGGCCATCACGCTTGCCGGGATCACGCTGGCCGGCCCCTGTGCAATCGTCCCCACTCCCTGGCGCCCGCCACCTTGGGCCAGCGAGCGTGACAGCGTGTCTCGCTTGGCGGACTCCCAGGCATCAGAGACCGCGCGGGCGAATGACAACTCACGTTGTTTGGGAAGGGTGTGAAGCACCAGAAGGTTCGCCTGTTCGGGCTGCAGGCCCGCATTCTTCAAGGCCGGAGCGGTGATCGGCACCTGCTCCAGAGCGTGCAGCATGGACCCGATCTGCCGGTCCGAGTTTTCCGCGTGTGGCTCGTTAAGCGCCAGTGCGTCGATCAAGCGATGGTTGTAGAAATGCATAGACGCTGCTGCGACATGCCGCAGGACATAGGGCATGGGGCTCTGCTCGTGCAGGGCACGGGGGCTGATGAGGACAGTGCGGGTGAACGGGTTGTAGCTGGCTTGCTGGCGATTCAGGCTGTCCATGCGAAGCTCAAAGGACGGGAGACCCTGGTACGCACTTGCGCGGCCCTGCGAGGCCTGGCTGAAGATGGCGCGGACGGCCGCAACAACGCTCTGGAAATTCGGGACGACCTGCTTTCGGGCCTGCGCCTGCACCTTCACAGCAGCAAGTACCCGCGCCTGCAGTTCCTGCTCCTGGGCCGTGTAGCACTCACCAGCTGCCAGGGCTCGCGCCAGCTCCGCATGAAACCGGTAACGGGGCGCCCAGCCAGCACCGCGCGGATCCATGCTCTGCAAACTATCCGCCGAACATCGGAGCAGTGAGGCCCGCACCGACAGGGGCCAACGCAGAAGTTCGTTCCGGAATCGGTTGGACAGAGGTTGTCCCGAGGCACGGGTGACGCGCTCGTGCAGTCCCTGGAGTGCGGGAAGCAAATCGCGGTGCCAGCGAGCCCGAATTGCCGCTTGTTCTCTCGCTTGTGTGTTCGCTTGCGCCGACGCTTGCCGACCCGACGCGTCGGGCACGCCCCTGTAGAGGGCTTCGTCAGCGAGGCGTCTTCCCCAATCACACATGCCCGTGAGCTGTGTGGGCCGCTCGGGCGAGGAGAGGCCAAGCAGGCGCCCCTTCGTATCGGCGAGTCGGGCGCGTTCGGTTTCGTTCCATTCACTGCCCCGCTGGTGCGCAGGTCGATCGCCCGCCGACGGCGCTGCACCCAGGGAGCCATACATGGGGATCGAACTGAGCTGATCTGCCAACGAGGGTGCCTCTGTGGAGGCCAGAGGCAGGGGTGCTCCACGGGTCGCAAGGGCCGACGCGACGAGCGGCGGATGAATCTCCGCAGTGGGCGGTGCCGCAGCGCCAGTCCCGGCGCCAGAGAATTCGGGGGCCAGGCTTCTGTTGACACTGCTAGGAGGGTCTGGCTCACCAGCGGCCGAGCGCGGCTCGGATGTAGGCACCCGACCAGAGTCCGACGGGGGTCGACTCGCTTTGTGGCCATCACCGGAGCCCCTGCGCGATCCCACAGCATCGGGAGCCGGATCGGCTTTACGGTCAACGCGGGGCGGCGGCGATGCCTCTGAAGACGCCGCAGCGGCCGCGTCTGGTAGCGGAGCCAGCGAGCGCCGGCGTTGGGTGATCGCGCCGCTCGCAGTCTCCAGCTCGAGGCGCCACGCGGCCTCGTCCTTGGGCGGATCATCCCGCCAGGAGGCATCCAGGCAGGCCTTGACGATCCTCTGGTTTGAGCTGATCAGGCAGGTGTTGATCCGGTTGTAGAGCGTCTGGGTGCCGCTGCAATTCCATGTTGCGGGGGTGAACGCGAGCGTCGACAACCCAGCCGCCTGGGGAGCATCCATGCCGCCCGTGATCAGGTCTTGCTGGAACTTCACAAATGCCGCGAGCAGCCGCAATTGATGCACTCGAACCGCGCCCGCATCGGTGAGGTTGTTGAACGGGACGGCGGCCTGATCCCGGATTACCCCGGGGGGCAACGCCCTTGCGAAACGATCGGCGATGCGGGTCCTCGCAGCGGAGGCTTGCTTGTTTCGCAAGAAGGCCGGCGATAGGGGAGAGCGGGGGGGGGTGCCGGCGGCACTCACGCCCGTGCCATCGAACAGCACCAGATTGTTTGCATCCGAGCACTGCACCGCCGCGCCCAATTCGATGAAACTTTTTGAATCGGCGGCGGCGGTCTGGGGGGGCGATGCCGCCCCGCGTGAAGGTGAGCGCGGGGACAGTGAGCGGAACATTGACGAGAGCATGGGCGGTAACGATCGGCTGTGAGGAGGGAGTGGGGTGGCCGCCATGCGGCCGGAGATGCCTAGGGGACCGTGGACAGACGGACAGATAGACCGATGGATACGGAGGCACGCGGTCTGTCACCGCCGGGGCTCAGCGGGTTCTCTCTGGCTGCGCACATCGCCAGTTGCACGCCAGCGTCCCTTGCGCAACCGCACATGGCCGCACCAAGCCGCACGAGGTCGCACGAGGCCCTGCGACGGGGCGCTGGGCCGTGCCTTGAGGACCGCCGTTTGCACCGACAACAATTGCCCCGCAGACCACTCCTACACCAGCATGGCACCCGCCCCCACAGGACCGCCCTCAGGGCCTGGCGCAAATTGCCCCTTTCCCCTTCCTCGCTCTGACCTTCTTCTTGGAGATGACCATGACTCGCCAGCCCGGATTCCTCACCCCCACGCGCAGCTCAGCCGACCCTTTCGCCGCACTGCACCAGCAGATGAACCACCTGTTCGACGACTTCATGGGCAGCAACGCCTTGCCGTCGCTTCCATCCGCCATGGCCTTGCCGCGAATGGATGTGCGTGAGAGCTCGCAGGAGATCTGCATCAGCACCGACCTGCCAGGCGTCAACCCGGCTGATGTCGAGGTGCGGCTCGACGGCAACATGCTCACGCTGCGGGGCGAGAAGCGCCAGGAGCACGAGACCCAGCAACCCCAGGACTATCACCTGATGGAGCGCAGCTGGGGCCGGTTTCAGCGCTCGCTCCAATTGCCCTTCGCGCCCGAATCACAGGAGATCAACGCGGACTTCGCGCATGGGGTGCTGACCATTCGGATACCCAAGCACGCGCTGCAAGAGCGCAGCCACCGGATTGCTGTGCACAGCCATGAATTGCCCTCGCAGAGTGCGGCGGTGAGCCAGGGCGGTGGGTCAGCAGGCAGGCAAATCGGCACGCAGATGGGCGAGAAAGCAGGTGGGCATGCATCGGCAGAAGGCCATGCAGCGGAGGGCGGGAAAAAAGGGGGCTCCAGCCGCCATTGAGCGCACGCATCTTTCTTGGCCTGGGCCGGGGAAGATCGCGGAGAAGAACGCCGGCGCAAGACGCTACATCATGCCGGCTTGATACCGGCGTGATGTCGGCATGAGAGCCGACAAAAGCGGCACTGAATGCGCCGTTCAACGCACCAATGAAAACGCCCACATATGTGGGCGTTTTCATGGCGTCGGACTTTGTGGTCCTCGGCTTGGGTTTGGTTGCGCGGGCAAGATTTGAACTTGCGACCTTTGGGTTATGAGCCCAACGAGCTACCAGGCTGCTCCACCGCGCGTCAGAACCGATAAGTATAGCGGGGAAACCCCTCGATCACTCGCTCGCAGCGGCTTGATCGGCAGAAATTTCAGGGCGGTCGACGAGCTCAACAAGCGCCATCGGCGCGTTGTCGCCCACGCGGAAGCCCATCTTCAAAATGCGGGTGTAACCGCCCGGGCGCACCTTGAAGCGCGGGCCGAGATCATTGAACAGCTTGGTGACGATGTCACGGTCACGCAGGCGGTTGAAGGCCAGGCGGCGATTGGCCACCGAGTCTTCCTTGGCCAGAGTGATCATGGGCTCGACCACGCGGCGCAGTTCCTTGGCCTTGGGGACGGTGGTTTTGATGGCTTCGTGCGTGAGCAGCGAAATCATCATGTTGCGAAGCATCGCCTGGCGGTGCTCGCTGGTGCGATTGAGTTTACGAAGGCCGTGGCCGTGACGCATGGTGTGTTCCTTTCTTTATCTAAAAGGCAGCCGGATCAGGTACTGCCAGTTCACCAATGTGCAAATTGAAAATCAGCGCTTGTCCAAGCCTGCGGGCGGCCAGCTTTCCAGCTTCATGCCCAGGGTCAGGCCACGGGAGGCGAGAACTTCCTTGATTTCGTTGAGCGACTTGCGGCCCAGATTAGGCGTCTTGAGCAGCTCGTTTTCGGTGCGCTGGATCAGGTCACCGATGTAGTAGATGTTCTCGGCCTTGAGGCAGTTGGCCGAGCGCACGGTGAGCTCAAGCTCGTCGACCGGACGCAACAGGATCGGATCGAACTGCTGTGAGCTGCGCTGCACCGGCTGGTCGAAGGCGGCGAGTTCGCTGCCCTCGAGCTGGGCGAAGACAGCAAGCTGCTCAACCAAGATCTTGGCCGAGGCGCGCACTGCGTCTTCAGCGGTGATGGCACCGTTTGTCTCGATCTCGACGACGAGCTTGTCCAGGTCGGTACGCTGCTCGACGCGGGCGCTCTCGACGGTATAGCTCACGCGCTTCACAGGCGAGAAGGAGGCATCGAGCACGATGCGGCCAATGGACTTGGTGGGCTCGTCGGCAAAGCGGCGCAGCGTACCGGGCACATAGCCGCGGCCCTTTTCAACCTTGATCTGCATGTCGAGCTTCCCACCTTGCGACAGGTGGGCAATGACGTGATCCGGGTTGATGATCTCTACGTCGTGCGGGGTCTGGATGTCGGCCGCAGTGACCGGGCCCTCGCCCTCTTTGCGCAGCGACAGGGTGACCTCGTCACGGTTGTGGAGCTTGAACACCACGCCCTTGAGGTTTAGCAGGATGGAAACAACATCTTCCTGGACACCGTCAATGGAGGAGTACTCGTGGAGGACGCCAGCGATGGTGACCTCCGTGGCTGCGTACCCGACCATCGAGGACAGCAGCACGCGACGCAAAGCGTTGCCCAGGGTATGGCCGTAGCCACGCTCGAAGGGCTCGAGCGTCACCTTGGCGCGATTGGCGCCAAGCTGCTCCACGTTGATGGACTTGGGTTTCAGCAGATTGGTTTGCATTCAGACTTCCTCTCAATACCCCCGGCTCGTTACACCGGTAAGGCTGGTGAAGCACCTGGGCGCAGTGCCCCGCGGCATGGGACGAAAAACGGAAACAGTCGCAGGGAACTCCTGCGACTGCGGCAAGTCGATCAGCGCGAGTACAACTCGACGATGAGCGACTCGTTGATGTCAGCGCCGAACTCATCGCGGTCCGGGGCCTTCTTGAACACGCCTTCGGCTTTGTCGGCGTTAACTTCGACCCAGGCGGGGATGCCAACCTGGTGAGCCAATTGCAGGGCCTCGACCACGCGGTTTTGCTTCTTGGATTTCTCGCGCACGGCGATGACATCACCGGCCTTGACCAAGTACGACGGGATGTTGACCGCCTGGCCGTTGACCGTGATGGCCTTGTGGGACACCAGCTGGCGCGCTTCGGCGCGGGTGGAGCCAAAGCCCATGCGGTACACGACGTTGTCCAGACGGGATTCCAGCAGCGACAACAGGTTAGCGCCAGAGTTGCCCTTGCGGCGGGAAGCTTCAGCGAAGTAGCGGCGGAACTGCTTCTCGAGCACGCCGTACATGCGCTTGACCTTCTGCTTCTCGCGCAGCTGCAGGCCGAAGTCCGAGGTGCGCTGGCCAGAGGTGCGGCCATGCTGGCCGGGCTTGGAGTCAAATTTGGCCTTGTCCGCAATCGAGCGGCGTGCGCTCTTGAGGAATAGGTCGGTGCCTTCGCGCCGGGAGAGTTTGGCCTTGGGGCCGAGGTAACGTGCCACTTTGCTTTCCTTCTATGTCACTGCCGCGGCCATTTACCGCGGGAGCCAGGCACGAATGAGTGCTGGCGGTGGGCTTGGGTTGAAAAACTTCAGGATCGCCGGGGGAGAACGAACTCCGCCGCAAGCGACCCCTTGTTCAAAGCGCCTGCCTCAGATGCGGCGGCGCTTCTGGGGACGGCAACCGTTGTGCGGCACCGGGGTCACGTCCGAGATGGAGGTGATACGGATGCCCAAGGCGCCCAGGGCGCGCACGGAAGACTCGCGACCCGGGCCGGGGCCCTTGATCTCGACGTCCAGGTTCTTGATGCCCTGCTCGATCGCAGCCCGGCCAGCCACCTCGGACGCCACCTGGGCGGCGAAGGGGGTGGACTTGCGCGAGCCCTTGAAGCCCTGGCCGCCGGAAGAGGCCCAGGACAGGGCGTTGCCCTGGCGATCGGTGATCGTGATGATGGTGTTGTTGAAGGAGGCGTGCACGTGGCAGATGCCATCGGACACGTTCTTGCGAACCTTCTTGCGCACTCGCTGCGCGGCGTTGTTGGCGGGAGCCTTGGCCATGTCTTATCTCTTTCCCGATTATTTCTTCAGAGCCTGAGCAGCCTTGCGCGGCCCCTTGCGGGTACGGGCATTGGTGCGGGTGCGCTGGCCGCGCATCGGCAGGCCACGGCGATGACGGAAACCACGGTAGCAACCGATGTCCATCAGGCGCTTGATGTTCATGGTCGTCTCGCGGCGCAGGTCACCCTCGATGGTGATCAGACCGATCTGGTCGCGGATCTTTTCCAGATCAGCGTCGGTCAGGTCTTTCACCTTCTTCGAATAGGGGATGCCAGTCGCTTCGCAAATCTTGCGGGCGCGGGTACGTCCAATACCAAAAATGGCGGTGAGGCCAATCTCGGTGTGCTTATGCGGCGGGATGTTGATGCCAGCGATACGTGCCATGTTGGTCTTTCCTGAAACCTGTAAATCAGCCTTGGCGCTGCTTGTGACGCGGGTCGGTGCAGATCACGCGAACGACGCCCTTGCGCCGGATGATCTTGCAGTTGCGGCAGATCTTCTTGACGGAAGCCGAAACTTTCATTGCTTTTCTCCTAAATACCTTGGCGCCAATTGAAGCGCGAAATTCGTGTGGGTTGCGGGACGGGAGCAGGCCATCAGGCAGCCCCAGTGGTCTTGAAGTTAGCCTTTTTCAGCAGCGATTCGTACTGCTGGGACATCAGGTAGTTCTGTACCTGGGCCATGAAATCCATGGTCACAACCACAATGATCAGAAGCGAGGTGCCACCGAAGTAGAAAGGCACGTTGTAGCGCAGGATCAAGAACTCGGGCAGCAGGCAGACCACGGTGATGTAGATCGCACCGGCCAGGGTCAACCGCACCAGAATCTTGTCGATGAAGCGCGCGGTCTGGTCGCCAGGCCGGATGCCAGGAATGAAGGCGCCGCTCTTCTTCAAGTTGTCGGCGGTCTCGCGGCTGTTGAAGACGAGGGCCGTGTAGAAGAAGCAGAAGAAAATGATCGCCGCTGCGTACAGCATCACATACACAGGCTGCCCAGGCGCCAGGGTGCCGGCCACGTCACGCAACCAAGTCATGGAGTCACCGGTGGAGAACCAGCCCACCACGGTCGCTGGCAGCAAGATGATGGACGAGGCAAATATCGGTGGAATCACGCCGGCCATGTTCAGCTTGAGCGGCAGGTGGGACGACTGGCCGCCGTAGACCTTGTTCCCGACCTGCCGGCGTGCGTAATTCACAAGAATTTTCCGCTGGCCGCGCTCGATGAAGACGACGAACCAGGTCACCACCACCACGATGGCAACGATGAGCAACGCAGCGATGATGCTCATCGCACCGGTGCGAACCAGCTCGAGCAAGCCACCGATCGCGCTGGGCAAACCCGCGGCGATGCTGGCGAAAATCAGGATGGAGATACCGTTGCCCAGGCCGCGCTCGGTGATCTGCTCGCCCAGCCACATCAGGAACATGGTGCCTGCAGTCAGGGTGACCACTGTGGTCAGGCGGAAGCTCAGGCCGGGACTGATCACCAGACCCGCCGAGCCTTCCAGCGCGACCGCGATGGACAAGGACTGGAACAGGGCCAGGCCCAGAGTGCCATAGCGGGTGTACTGGGTGATCTTGCGGCGACCGGCCTCGCCCTCTTTCTTCAACTGCTCAAACGTCGGCACGACGTAGGTGAGCAGTTGCATCACGATGGAGGCTGAGATGTAGGGCATGATGCCCAGGGCAAACACCGCAAAGCGAGAAAGGGCACCGCCCGAGAACATGTTGAACAGGCTCAGGATGCCGCCCTCTTGCGTCTTGAAGAGAGCCTGCAACTGGGTCGGATCGATGCCGGGCACAGGAATGTGCGCGCCCACCCGGTAGACCAGCAGCGCGAGCAACAGGAAGACCAGCCGGCGACGCAGGTCGCCGAACTTGCCGGTCTTCGCGAGTTGTGCAGCGTTAGTGGCCACGCGTGGTTTCCTTGGCTCGGTTCAAGTTGCTTCGGGTCAGCTGAGTGCTCAGGCCAACGAGCCGCCAGCGGCCTCGATGGCTGCCTTGGCACCGGCGGTAGCGCCGACGCCGGTCAGCTTGACCGCACGCGTGATTTCGCCCGACTTGATCACCTTGACGACCTTGGTCATCGCAGGCACCAGATCGGCCGCCTTGAGGGCCAGCAGGTCAACTTCTGCGGCGCCCAGCTTTTCGAGGGCGGTCAGGGTGACTTCTGCGTTGTACTTGAGCGATTGGGACTTGAAGCCGCGCTTGGGCAAGCGCCGCTGCAGCGGCATCTGGCCGCCTTCGAAGCCCACCTTGTGGTAGCCGCCTGCACGGGACTTTTGGCCCTTGTGACCGCGGCCGGCGGTCTTGCCCAGGCCGGAGCCAATGCCGCGACCGACGCGGCGCTTGGCATGCTTGGCGCCCGCTGCGGGCTTGATGTCATTCAGTTGCATCGTGTGCCTCTCGACTACCGGTTCAGAGAACCTGGACCAGGTAGCTGATCTTGTTGATCATGCCGCGCACCGAAGGAGTGTCCTCCAGCTCGCTGACGCTATTGAGCTTGCGCAGGCCCAGGCCACGCACAGTGGCGCGGTGATCAGCCTTGGTGCTGATGGGGCTGCGAACGAGCTTCACTTTGACGGTTGGTTGCTTGGTCATGTGAGTGCTCCGATCAGGCGGTGAAAATGTCTTCGACCGACTTGCCGCGCTTGGCCGCCACTTCCGAGGGGGTAGTGGAGTTCTTCAGCGCATCAAAGGTGGCGCGGACCATGTTGTAGGGATTGGTCGAACCATGGCTCTTGGCCACGATGTCGGTAATACCCATGACCTCGAACACTGCGCGCATCGGGCCGCCGGCGATGATGCCGGTACCCTTGGGGGCGGGCATCATCATGATGCGGGCTGCGCCGTGCTGGCCTTCCACCGCGTGGTGGATGGTGCCGTGCTTGAGGGACACCTTGGTCATGTTGCGACGGGCCTCTTCCATGGCCTTTTGCACGGCGACGGGCACTTCCTTGGACTTGCCCTTGCCCATGCCGACGCGGCCGTCACCGTCACCTACCACAGTCAGCGCAGCGAAACCGAGAATTCGGCCGCCCTTGACGACTTTGGTGACGCGGTTGACCGCAATCATCTTCTCCCGCAGGCCGTCTTCCGGACCGTCACCCTGGGTCTTCGCAATAATTTTTGCCATTTGTGTATCCGTGTCCGTTAGAACTGCAGGCCGGCTTCGCGGGCGGCTTCTGCCAGGGCCTTGACGCGGCCGTGATAGGCAAAGCCGGAGCGGTCGAAGGCCACCTTCTCGACGCCGGCGGCCTTGGCCTTCTCGGCGATCAGCTTGCCGATGGCGGCGGCGGCGGCGGCGTTACCACCCTTGCCCGAGCCACCGAGCGACTTGCGCACATCGGCCTGGGCGGTGGAGGCGGCTGCCAGCACCTTGCTGCCGTCTTCGGAGATGACGGCGGCGTAGATGTGGAGGTTGGTGCGATTGACGGTCAGACGGGCCACACCTTGCTGGGCAATGCGGAAGCGGGTCTGACGGGCGCGGCGCAGGCGCTGCTCTTTCTTGGTCAACATCGTGCGGCCCCTTATTTCTTCTTGGTCTCTTTGATCGTGATCTTCTCGTCCGCGTAGCGGATCCCCTTGCCCTTGTAGGGCTCGGGCGGACGAATCGCACGGATCTCGGCAGCGAACTGACCCAGCACCTGCTTATCGAAGCCCGTCACCACGATTTCAGTCGGGGTGGGGGTCTTGACTTCCAGACCCTTGGGAACATCGAGGTTCACCGGGTGCGAGTAACCCACCTGCAGGTTCAGCTTGGCGCCCTGCGCGGCGGCCTTGTAGCCCACGCCGACCAGGCTCAGCTTCTTCTCGAAGCCGCGGGTCACACCCACCACCATGTTGTTGACCAACTGGCGGAAGGTGCCACTCATGGCATTGGCCTCGCGCGACTCATCGATCGGGGTGAAGGACAGCTTGCCGTCCTTGTTCTCGACCTTGACCAGGGTGCTCAGGGCCAGGGACAGAGCACCGCCCTTGCCCTTGACGTTAATCTGGTCCTGCTTGACTTCAACGGTGACGCCATCAGGAACGGCGACCGGCATTTTTCCGACTCGGGACATAGCTAATTCCTTCCCTTTAGGCGACGTAGCACAGGACTTCGCCGCCCACGCCCGTGGCGCGCGCCTTGCGGTCGGTCATCACGCCCTGGGGGGTGGTGACGATGGCCACGCCCAGACCGTTCATGACCTGGGGAATCGCGTCACGGCCCTTGTAGACGCGCAGGCCGGGGCGGCTCACGCGCTCGATGCGCTCGATGACCGGACGGCCAGCGTAGTACTTGAGGGCGATTTGGAGCTCGCTCTTGCCACCCTCGGTCTTCACCTGGAAGCTGTCGATGTAGCCCTCGTCCTTCAGCACTTGGGCAATGGCCACCTTCACCTTGGAAGAGGGCACGCTCACCGTGGACTTCGCCACCATCTGCGCGTTGCGGATGCGGGTCAGCAGGTCAGCAATGGGATCACTCATGCTCATGTTTGTAACTCCTGCTTACCAGCTGGCCTTGATCACGCCGGGAATGTCGCCACTGAAGGCCATCTCGCGGATCTTGTTGCGGGCCAGACCGAACTGGCGGAAGGTGCCACGCGGACGACCCGTGATCTCGCAGCGGTTGCGCTGACGAGTCGGGTTGGCGTTGCGCGGCAGTTTTTGCAGGGCGAGGCGGGCGGCAGCGCGCTCTTCCTCGCTCTTCTTGGCATCGGTAGAGATGGCCTTGAATTCCGCGTGCTTTTTCGCGTACTTGGCGACCAGTTTCGCGCGCTTGAGTTCGCGTTCGATCAGAGCTGTTTTAGCCATGGTGCACCTTCAATTCTTGAACGGGAAACGGAAGCCGGCGAGGAGCGCCTTGCACTCATCGTCGTTCTTGGCCGTGGTGGTGATGCTGATGTTCAGACCGCGCAGGGCATCCACCTTGTCGTACTCGATCTCGGGGAAGATGATCTGCTCTTTCACGCCGATGTTGTAGTTGCCACGGCCGTCAAAGGAGCGGCCGGAGATGCCGCGGAAGTCACGCACGCGGGGCAGGGCCACGGTGACGAAACGGTCCAGGAACTCGTACATGCGGTTTCCGCGCAGGGTGACCATGGTGCCAATGGGCTGCTGCTCGCGGATCTTGAAACCGGCGATGGCCTTCTTGGCCTTGGTGACCACCGGCTTTTGGCCGGAGATCTTGGTGAGGTCACTCACCGCGTGATCCATGACCTTCTTGTCGGCCACGGCCTCGGACACACCCATGTTGAGGGTGATCTTGGTGATGCGCGGCACCTCCATGGGCGACTTGTAGCCGAACTTGGAGGTGAGCTCAGGGACCACCTTGTCGAGATAGTGTTGCTTCAGACGTGCCATGGTCATGCTGCCTTGATTTCTTCGCCGGAGGACTTGAACACGCGCACGCGCTTGTCGCCCTCGGACTTGATGCCCACGCGGTCGGCCTTGCCGCTGGCGGGGTTGAAGATGGCCACATTGGACTGGTGGATCGGCATGGATTTCTCCACGATGCCGCCGGTCGTACCCTTCATCGGGTTGGGCTTGGTGTGCTTTTTGACGAGGTTGATGCCCTCGACGACCACATGGGTCTCGTTGGAACGGAGCACGACCTTGCCGCGCTTGCCCTTGTCACGGCCTGCGAGGACGATGACCTCGTCGCCTTTGCGAATCTTGTTCATGGATTCCTCTTACAGGACTTCAGGGGCCAGCGACACGATCTTCATGAACTTCTCGTTACGCAGTTCACGCGTGACCGGGCCGAAGATGCGGGTGCCAATGGGCTCCAGCTTGTTATTGAGCAGCACGGCGGCATTGCCGTCGAACTTGACGAGAGAACCGTCGCCACGGCGGATGCCCTTGGCGGTGCGGACGACGACGGCGCTGTAGATCTCGCCTTTTTTGACGCGACCGCGCGGAGCAGCTTCCTTGATGGTCACTTTGATGATGTCGCCCACGCTGGCGTAACGACGCTTGGAGCCGCCGAGCACCTTGATACACAGGACGGATTTCGCGCCCGTGTTGTCGGCAACTTCAAGCCGAGATTCAGTCTGGATCATTTCAATTAGTTCCCAACTTGTACCTGCGGAACCCGAAGCCGATGACTTCTGGAAGGACCCCTGCAGATCAGTCTTGGGCCTGTCGTCACCGAAACCTCGCCCTGGACAACTCCAGGAATTTGGCCTCGGATCCGCATAGGCAGATATACCCGCCTCGAAAAGGCGAGCCCGCGATTATGACCCATTGAATTGATCTGTCAAGCAGCTGAGGTCTGCAAGACGAGGCGGCGACGCGACACCTTGATGTTTGCATGCGCACACTTATAGAAATACCTAGATAAAACAAGGGGTTGGGGTCCGACGGCCAGTAACACAGCGATGGAAGGAGGGTGTTCACGCCGGGATAGACTTGCCGGATGACAAGCCCTGCCCTCTTTCAAAGCTTCTCTCCTGACCGTCCGCTGGCGTTCATTGGCGGCGGCAACATGGCAAGCGCCATCCTCGGTGGCCTGATCCAGCGGGGTCTTTCCCAGGCGGCCGTCCGGGTGATCGAGCCCTTCGAGGCGGCGCGCAGCCGGCTCAAGCAAGCCTATGGCGTAGACGCGCAGTCAGCTCCCGACGCAGGCTTTGCGGGCTCGACTTTGGTGGTCTGGGCGGTCAAGCCGCAGACTTTTCAGGACGCCGCAGCCCAGGCCGCGCCCTACCTCGGGAGACCGGGTCCCGCCCTCCACCTGAGCGTTGCTGCAGGCATCCGCTCGGACAGCATCGCTGCCTGGCTGGGGAGCCAGCGGGTGGTGCGGTCCATGCCCAACACGCCCGCGCTGATCGGCCAGGGGATGACCGCTTTGTTCGCCCGAGATTCGGTGACAGAGGCGGACCGTGCGTTGGTCGAGACGGTGATCGCTCCAACCGGCGACTACCTTTGGGTCGGTGCAGAGACCCAGCTCGACGCGGTGACCGCACTTTCGGGTTCGGGCCCGGCGTATGTGTTCCTGTTCCTAGAGGCCATGATCGAGGCCGGCACCCAGATGGGCCTGCCCGCCGACCAGGCCAAGCGTCTGGCGATCGCCACTTTCTCCGGCGCCGCAGCGCTGGCGCGGGACTCCAGCGAGCCGCCGTCGGTGCTGCGCGAGCGGGTCACCTCCAAAGGTGGCACCACCTATGCGGCGCTCACCTCCCTGGAGCAGGCCCAGGTGCCGCAAGCCTTCATCGCCGCGATGCACGCAGCCTGCCAGCGAGCAACCGAGCTTGGCGACGAATTCGGCCGGGCTTGACAGGACTTGAATCAGCGCAGCGCGTAGCCAGCTACGACGCCGGCAAAGACGGTGAGCCCCAGCCAGTGGTTCAAGCGGAAGGCGCGAAAGCAGCCTTCCCGGGAGCGGCTGCGGATCATCGTGAAGTGCCACAGCACTTGGGCTGAGGCGATCACCAGGGCCAGGGCAAGCGGCGCAAGGGCGACACGGCCCCACAGGAGCCCAAACCAAATGCCCAGAAACAGCCCGTAGCAGGCCATCACCACAGGCACATCCGCCTGGCCCAGCGTGATGGCCGAGGTCTTCATGCCAATACGCAGGTCGTCGTCGCGGTCCACCATGGCGTATTCCGTGTCGTAGGCCAGAACCCAGAACAGGTTGCCCGCGAGCAGCGCCCAGGCTTCGCCTGGCACCCGGCCCTGCACCGCGGCGAAGGCCATGGGAATGCCGAAGCTAAAGGCTACGCCAAGCACCGCCTGCGGCATGGAAAGGTGCCGCTTGGCGAAAGGGTAGGCGACGGCGATCGCAAGCGCGGCGAAGGACCAGGCGATGGTGGCGGCGTTGGTGGTGAGGACCAGGCCAAAGGCCGCCAGGGCCAGAACGGCACCGACCGCCAGGGCTTCGCGCGCACCCAGCAGGCCGCTGGTGACGGGCCGATGCGCGGTGCGTTTGACATGGCGGTCAAAGTCACGGTCGGCCACATCGTTGATGCAGCAGCCGGCGCTGCGCATGAGGAGGGTGCCGCAGGTGAAGACCGCCACCAGGTGCCAGCCGGGAAAACCACCCGCAGCCACCCACAGCCCGGCCAGGGAGGGCCAGAGCAACAACAACCACCCCGCAGGACGGTCCCAACGAATCAGGTCGAGATAAAGGCGCAGACGCGACGCTGGAACTTCGGGGGACAAGCCGATTTCACTCATGGCGTGATCGTAAGGCCGCGGGGAGCGTCACCGACCAGCCGACCTGGGCCGCGTTTGTAATTCGTGTGGCGGGCCAAACGGCGACCCGAGCGGGCCCACGCCGATGATCAGGACAGGCGAAGGACGCCTGGTAGCTCGCAGGCATAGACCGCGTTGCGCAGCGCGGCGATCGCCTCGTAACGCGTGAAGCTGCGCCGCCAAGCCAGCACCACGCGGCGTGAGGGCACATCGCCTTCGCTGAAAGGGATGTACTTCACGTATTCCGCATCGTCCTTGCGTCGGCGGCTCCGGGCTGCCGACGTTTCGGCCGGCACGGACAGCTGCGGTACCAGGGTGATGCCCATGCCCGCGGCGACCATGTGCTTGATGGTTTCGAGCGAAGAGCCTTCGAAGCTCTTGCGGATGCCCTCCGCGTCGGCCGAGAAGCGAGCGAACTCGGGACAGACCTCCAGCACATGGTCACGAAAGCAGTGCCCATTGCCCAGAAGCAGCATGGTCTCGGCCTTGAGCTCCTGGGCGGTGATGAACTTGCGTTCGGCCAGCGGGTGGCGGCTCGGCACGGCCACCATGAAGGGCTCGTCATAGAGGGCCGCCTGGGCCAGGCCGGTGTCGGGGAAGGGCTCGGCCATGATCGCGCAGTCGATCTCGCCGGTGCGCAGCATCTCCAGGAGGCGAACGGTGAAGTTTTCCTGCAGCATCAGCGGCATTTGCGGCGTGCGGTCGATCGCCTGGCGTACCAGACTGGGCAGCAGGTAGGGGCCGATGGTGTAGATCACACCCAAGCGCAGCGGGCCAGACAGTGGGTCCTTGCCCCGCTTGGCGATTTCCTTGATGGCCGCCGCCTGCTCCAGCACGCTCTGGGCCTGGCGCACGATCTCCTCGCCCAAGGGGGTCACAGACACCTCGTTGGCGCTGCGCTCAAACAGCTTGACCTCGAGTTCCTCCTCCAGCTTCTTGATTGCCAGCGACAAGGTGGGCTGGGAGACAAAGCAGGCCTCGGCCGCACGGCCGAAATGCTTCTCGCGGGCGACCGCGACGATGTACTTGAGTTCGGTGAGCGTCATGGGGGTGGGAACCGATCAGGCCTTGAGGTACTGCGATTTTCCACCCAGCCAGCGGGCCACATGCCGGTCGGCGAGGGCGGGATAGCGATCCTGCATCGGCGGCGCGGCCTCGCGCGCCAGCTCTAGCAGGCCGCGATCAGCCTCCAGGTCGGCAAAACGCAGCAGGGGGGCGCCTGATTGCCGGGCCCCAAGAAACTCGCCAGGGCCGCGAATTTCCAGGTCACGCCGGGCGATCTCGAAGCCGTCATTGGTTTGCGCCATGGCCTTGAGCCGGGCTTTGGCGGTATCGCCCAGGCGGCCGTTCTCGCCGGGAGAAAACATCAGCACGCAGGCCGAGGCCGCCGCGCCGCGGCCCACGCGACCGCGCAGCTGGTGCAGCTGCGACAGGCCAAAGCGTTCGGCATGTTCGATCACCATCAGGGAGGCGTTGGGCACATCCACACCGACCTCGATCACGGTGGTGGAGACCAGCACCCCCATCTGCCCGTCCTCGAAGAGGGCCATCACCGCCTTCTTATCCGCCGCCGGCATGCGCGAATGCAGCAGCCCCACCATCACGCCGGGCAGGGCCTCGGCCAGGTCCGCGTGCGTGGCGGTGGCATTGGACAGGTCCAGCGCCTCACTCTCCTCGATGAGCGGGCACACCCAATAGACCTGGCGGCCCTGGGCCAGCTGCGCGCGGATGCGGTCCACCACCTGCGCGCGCCGGCTGTCGGCAACCACCTTGGTGACGATGGGGGTGCGGCCTGGAGGTAGCTCGTCGATGGTGCTGACGTCCAGATCGGCGTAGTAGCTCATGGCCAAGGTACGCGGGATCGGCGTGGCCGACATCATCAGCAAGTGGGGCTCCAGTGGCGCGGATGCGTCCTGCGTTTGCAGCTTGCCGCGCAGTGCCAGGCGCTGGGCCACGCCGAAACGGTGCTGCTCGTCGATCACCGCCAGCCCCAGCTGCTTGAACTGCACCTGCTCCTGGATCACCGCATGGGTGCCCACCACCAAAGCCGCCTGGCCACTGGCGACGGCCTCGAGCATGGGGCCTCTTTCCTTCTTCTTCTGGCTGCCGGTGAGCCAGGCGACCCGCAAGCCGCGCGGCGTGAGCAGAGGCTCGAGCCAGCCAATTAGCTTTCGGAAATGCTGCTCGGCGAGGATTTCGGTGGGCGCCATCAGCGCGCACTGCCAGCCCGCCTCGATGGCCACCGCCGCGGCCAGGGCCGCGACCACGGTCTTGCCCGAGCCCACGTCCCCCTGCAGCAGCCGGTGCATCGGTGCTTCGCGGGCAATGTCCGCACCGATCTCTTCGACCACCCGGCGCTGGGCACCGGTGAGCTCAAAGGGCAAGGCCGCCAGAAGGTGCTCGGGCAGTCCGCCAGGCGCAGCGCGCAGGGCCGGCGCGCGCAAGGCGTCCCGCTCGCGCTTGCTTTGCAGCTGCGAGAGTTGCTGCGCCAGCAATTCCTCGGCCTTGAGCCGCTGCCAGGCCGGATGACTGCGGTCTTCCAGGGCGGCCAACGAGGTTTCGGGGCCGGGGTGATGGAGAAATTCCAGGGCCTCGCGCAGCCCCCAACGCGGGTTCAGGCCAAAGCGGCGCGCCAAGGTCTGCGGCAAGGTGTCGGACAAGTCGGCACGCGCCAAGCCGGAGTCCACCACCTTGCGCAGGTAGGCCTGGGGCAAGGTGGCCACCGTGGGGTAGACCGGGGTGAGCGCCTGCGGCAGCGGCGCGTCGGCCGGCTTGCACACCGGGTGCACCATTTGCCAACCGAAGAAGCCCCCACGCAGCTCGCCGCGCGCGCGGATGCGGGTGCCAGGGGCCAGCGCCTTCTGCTGCGCGGGGTAGAAGCTGAAAAAGCGCAGCTGGCAGGTGTCTGTGCCGTCATCCAGCGTGGCCACCAGCTGGCGCCGGGGGCGATAGGCAATCTCGCACGCGGTGATGGTGCCCTCGACCTGCGCCGCCTCGCCCTCACGAGCCGCCCCGAGCGGGGTGATACGGGTTTCGTCCTCGTAGCGCAGGGGAAGGTGAAGCGCCAGGTCGATGTCGCGCGCCAGACCCAATTTGATCAGGGCCTTCTGGGGGGCGGACAGGGGCTTGCCATCGGGCATGGGACAATTCTGCCCGACCCAATTGCTTGGCACGGGCCCGTCCGGCCCTCAGGACATGCGCACCTTTACCACTGGCGACTTTGACTTCGCCCTTCCCCCCGAGCTGATCGCCCAGCACCCGGCCCCCGAGCGCAGCGCCTCGCGTCTGCTCGATGGCACCCACACCTCCCCCATAGACCGCGTCTTTCGCGATCTTCCGGCGCTGCTGCAGCCGGGCGATCTGCTGGTGTTCAACGACACCCAGGTGGTCAAAGCCCGCCTCTTCGGCGAGAAGCCCACAGGCGGCAAGCTGGAGTTGCTGGTCGAGCGGGTCCTGGAGGGCGGCGAGGTGGTGGCCCACATGAAAGTGAGCAAAAAGCCGCCGGTGGGCACCGTGATGCGCATGGCGGGCGGCTGGGAGGCCACCTTGTTGGGGCGCTGGCCGTTGCCGGACGGGCCGCTGTTTCACCTGCGCTTTTCGCAGGACCCTTACGAGGTGATGGCCCGCCACGGCCATGTGCCGCTACCACCCTACATCACCCATGCCGACGAGGCCGAGGACGAACGCCGCTACCAAACGGTGTTCGCCCGCCATCCGGGTGCCGTTGCCGCGCCGACCGCCTCGCTGCATTTCGACGAGCCCGTGCTCGCAGCGCTGGAGGCCCGGGGCATCGAACGTGCCGCGGTGACCCTGCATGTGGGCGCTGGGACCTTTCAGCCAGTTAAGTCGGAGAACATTGCCGAACACCACATGCACAGCGAGCGCTACCGGGTGCCGGAGACCACGCAGGCAGCCATTGACGCGTGCCGGGCCCGCGGCGGGAAGGTGGTGGCAGTTGGCACGACCACGGTGCGCACCCTCGAGTCGTGGGCCAAGACCGGCCAAGCCGTGGGGGACACCGACATCTTCATCACGCCCGGCTTCGAGTTCCAGGTGGTAGACCGAATGGTCACCAACTTCCACCTGCCCCGTTCTACGCTGATGATGATGATCAGCGCCTTCGCAGGCTATGAGCGGGTGATGGGCCTCTACCAGCACGCGATCGCCGCGCGCTATCGCTTCTTCTCCTACGGCGATGCGATGCTGCTCGAAAAAAAGGTTTCACACGAAGCGAACTGCGGTCGCCTCCCTCCAGAGGGCCTCACGCGCAACTCGGCAGAGCCGGCTCTGCGGTGACCTTGACCCAGCCCCTCACATCTCACCGCTCACTCCTCTACGACATGCTGCAATTTGACATCCAAAAGACCGAAGGTCATGCCCGCCGCGGCACGCTCACGCTCAACCATGGCGTGGTGCAGACGCCCATCTTCATGCCGGTGGGCACCTACGGCACGGTCAAGGGCGTCATGCCCCGCTCGCTCGAGGAAATGGGCGCACAGATCATCCTCGGCAACACCTTCCACCTGTGGATGCGACCCGGCCTGGACGTGATGAAGCAGTTCGGCGGCCTGCACCGCTTTGAGCAGTGGCAAAAGCCCATCCTCACCGACTCGGGCGGGTTTCAGGTCTGGAGCCTGGGCGAAATGCGCAAGATCAGCGAGGAAGGCGTGAAGTTCGCCTCGCCGGTCAACGGAGACAAGCTTTTTCTCACGCCCGAGATTTCGATGCAGATCCAGACGGTGCTCAATTCGGACATCGTGATGCAGTTCGACGAGTGCACCCCCTATGAGACCAAGGGGCACCTGACCACCGAGGCCGAGGCGCGCCACTCGATGGCACTGAGCCTGCGCTGGGCGGACCGCTGCCGCGCCGAGTTTGCGCGGCTGGAAAACCCCAACGCCCTGTTCGGCATCGTGCAGGGTGGCATGTTCGAGCACCTGCGCCAGGAATCACTGGAGGCGCTGGTGGCGATGGACTTCCCCGGCTACGCGGTGGGCGGGGTGAGCGTGGGCGAGCCCAAAGAGGACATGCTGCGCATCATGGCGCACACCCCGCACCGGCTGCCGGCGAACAAGCCCCGCTACCTCATGGGCGTGGGCACGCCAGAAGACCTGGTCGAGGGCGTGGCCCAGGGCGTAGACATGTTCGACTGCGTCATGCCCACCCGCAACGCGCGCAATGGCCACCTGTTCACCCGATTTGGCGACCTCAAGATACGCAACGCCCGCCACCGCAGCGACGAGCGTCCCCTGGACGAGACCTGCAGCTGCTACGCCTGCAGGGGCGTGACGAGCCCGGACGGCTCCGTCTCGGGCGGCTTCTCGCGCGCCTACCTGCACCACCTCGAGCGCTGCGGCGAGATGCTCGCGCCCATGCTGGCGAGCATCCACAACCTGCACTACTACCTGAACCTCATGAGTGAAGTGAGGCAGTCGTTGGAGGTGGGTCGCTTTGCCGCATTCACCGCCCAGTTCCGACAAGACCGCGCCCGCGGGGTGTGAGCCGCGCGCTACCACCGCGCCACTGAGAACTGCATCGATTCGGTATCGCGCCGGAGCGTCACCTCCTTGCGCGATACCGCCAAGAACCAGGTCTGGCGTTCGACCTCGGGCCTGGGCTTGGCAAAGCCGGCCGGGGTCAACAAGGCCAGGCACCACGCGGGCTGCGGGTCGCGCACAGACCGGTAGAGGATGCCGCCCAAATCCGCGTCACGGGCCACACGCGCCAGACGCTGCGTGGGTCCGTAGTCACGAGGGTGTTGCCAGGCCGCTCCTTCGGCCGCCCAGGGCGGGCGCTGGAGGTCGACGACCGACGCAGCGACCGAGACCCGAAACGCGGTGTGTGCCACCGGCTCAATGCGCACCAAATCCACCGCGTCGCGCAAGAACCGCCAGCGCCAATAGCCCAGTTCGGCGCCCGCCGTCCGGACGGACTCGGCGCCATAGAAGACACCCGGGTCGGTATCGCCCCGAAAGCGGGAGCCACCGCGCCGCGGGTCATAACGGAAAGGCGTGGCCAGAAGGTAGTCGAGGCCGGCAACGTCTGCGGAGCGGCGCGGCTTGCTCGCCTCGAGCAGGGACTCGAGCAGGTCCTGCTCGACGAGGCTGTCAACCAGCTTCATGGTGCCCGCAATATGCTGCGACTCCACCATGCGCCAAGCCTGACCACGCCAGGCAAAGGCCTCAGATTTGAGCGCGGGAGGCGTCCAGATAGTGGACGACACGGACCAATCCTTCCGTTTGGGCAATCAGATCGATCGGGCGACCCCGCAGGCCCCGGTTTTCGCTTTGCAGCCACTGGCGGGCGGTCTCCTCGTCACCCACGATGGAGTCCAGCGAGCGGAAGACACGCACGAACAACAGCGCCAGTTCCCACTCCTTGCGTCGCTCGTCCAATCGGTAGTCGCCGCTGTAGAGCCGGGTGACGGTCGCGGCGCTCACGCCGAGCACCTTGGCGAGCAGGGCGCGGGAGAGATTCAGCCGCTCGGCGGCACGCGCCACGGCCTTGGTCAGCACCGCGGCGGGGTCCGGCTTGGCAGAGGGGGAGTGGGCCCGGGCGATCATGAAATGAATTCTTTCCGCTGAAATAATAGACCAGATTTATTTCTGAGGAAAGATTCTGGTCGATGCGGATCCGGCAGGCAGGGATCGCTTCGCGCCCGAGGCCATGCCGGACTTGCCGCCGCGTCGGCTCGCACCGACGCGCGTGCGTGAACTCAGCCGCCGTGGGCGGGAGTGGTGAAGACGGTCAGCACGCCGGTATAGCCATAGAGCTGCTGCCCGGCAATCTCGCCAGCGGCGAAAAAGCCCACCAGAGGCACCTCGCCCAGGGCATGGCGGATCACCTGTAACTCAGCGTTGGGCCCGCCGAAATGCGGCCCGCCGCGACCGGTGCAGCTCACATAGACCGCGCCCGCAATTCGCCGCTGTGGGTGGGGCGCGGACAGTGCCTCGGGCAAGGCCAGCGATGCCGCCAGCGGGGCACTCATTTCCTCGGGCTCGAGCGCCTCGCGGATCTCAGCGCAGATGCGCACCAGATCCGCGCGGGCCGCGCGCCCGTTGCGTTGGCAAAAGGCCATCGGCATGCCGGCTTCGACCTGCTCGGCCACGGCGACGCCGCGGCGCCCGGGATCGAGGCCGATGATGTGCCGTACACGCACCTCGTCGCCGAAGCTGCCGGTGCGGCCCACTGCCGCGCCTCCGGGCAGGCTCAAACCCACGAGGGTCGAGCGCAGGGTGGCCATGGCCTCCTGCGGCCGCTCGAGAGAGATGGAGAGGTCTTTCAGGAGGCGGTCCAAGGCCGGCTCTTGGTCGAGGCCCAGGATGACGTTGCCCTCAGCGGCGGTCACCTGCATCTGCCGGGTGATCGGCTGGCAGCCTTGGGTGACCCGGGACACCAGGCTCACCTCCTCGCTGAAGGCAACGCCGGACAAGCCGCCCTGGAAAACACCGCCGGCCCGGCCATGGCCAGGCAGCGTGCCGTTGCCCGCCACAGCGAATTGCAGCACGTCACCGCGGCTGGAGGCCAGGCCGCCAAAGACCCGGCCACTGCCGGTGCGGGCGGCCATTTCGGCAATCAGTTCGCCCAGGTCTGGCGTGCCCGAATCGGCATGAACCAGGGCAGTGTTCGCATCAAAACCGATGCCCAGCGGGGCCACGCCCGAGAAGACACGGTACTGGTCCGACGGCAAGTCGCAAAGCATGACCGCGAGCGCCGGCTCGTCGATGTACTCGGCGTTATTGGCGCAGATGCCCACGCCCACGGTGCCCGACCAGTCGGCGACACCGGGCAGTTCGGCCATCAGGTGGTCGAGGATGTCCTGGGCCTGGGCCGCGTAATGGTCGGTGATGTAGAGAAGCCCCAGCGAAGGGGTGCTGGCGTAGTCGGGCAGCGCCATCTGGGCGCGCAACTGGGCAAGCGCCAAGCCTGCGGCCATCTCCCACTGGGGATGGGTGGCGTGGCCAAAGGGGAACAGCTTCATGGGAGGCGGTCCGCGCAAGCGCAGCTCAGGTTGGCGGCGCTGCGCGCGAGCGGGGCTTGGCAGGACTGCGTGCCGCGCGCGTGTCCTTGGTGGGCTTGGAGGCCGTGGCGGCCTTGGACTTGGCCGCCGGAGCCGGGCGACGGCCCGGGGTGCCCGCGGCGCCTGACGCTGCGGCTGGAGCGGATGCCGCCGGGGCACCGGCTTGGGCCACATCCTTCAGCGTCGCGGCGGCGATCTGTTGGAACTGGTTGGAGAGCGCGCCCCACCACTGCAGCGGGTCGACGGCCGCCGCGCCGGCGCCGGCTGGTCCCTGCGCCGCCTGGTTGGACTTGCCCGCCGCCTTGGTCGATCCGGAGGGCTTGGCCGCCTTGCGCGGTCGGCTGGCGGCGGAAGGCGAATCGGCGGCGGACGGGGAGCCAGAAGAGGTGCCAGAGGAGGTGCCAGGGGAGAAAGCGGATGCAGGCGGGGCAAAGGCCGACGCCATCGCGCCGGGCTTGACCTGGAGCGACTCGGCCAACTCGTTCATGCTGAGGTTCATGCCCTGCAAGGTGGACAGCGTCATCTTCTGCACTTCCAATGCCTGGATGGTCGCCGACAGCGCCTTGCCGTTTTGCTCCAGCCAGAAGTGGACGGCGCGCAGCTCCTGAATACGCTTGTCGAGTTCCTCGACATTGAGTGTGGGCGCGATCCAGCTGGACAACTGCGTCATCTGCGGCAGGCCGCCGCCCGCCCCCTTGGCCAGGTTCTGAAGGAAATCAAAGCCGGGAACGAGTTTGGCGAAGCCAAAGGTCTGTGAATCGCTCATGGGCGCCCTCTCAAAAAGTGCAGCGCCAGCTTATCAGGCGCGATGCCCAGCGTCGATCGCCAGCAGCCGGCGCAAGACCTGGGTGGTCGGCTCGCTCAGTGCTTGTGCCCGTGTTGGTGCGCACCCGCAGGGCTCGACCCGGAGGAGGACGCTGCTGCACCCGGCGCGCGCAGGGCTACCGGCATCTGGACTGGCAAACGCCGCTCGGCGCCACGGGCATCACGCAGCACCAGGGTGACGGGGACCGTCGAGCCCTCCTTGAGAGGGGCCTTGAGGCCCATCAGCATCAGGTGATGGCCGCCAGGGCGGAGATCAAAAGGCTTGCCCGGCACCAGCACGATCTCACTGACCGCGCGCATGCGCATCACGTCGCCGTCCATCTTCATCTCATGCAGTTCGGCGACGCCGGCGGCTGGCGTTTGCAGGCCCACCAAGGTCAGGGGCTCAGACGCGGTCAGGCGCATGAAGCCGCCGGTGCCGCTTTGGCCTGGCACGCTCGCGCGGACCCAGGCGCCCTCGATCTTGAGCGCAGTGCCCTGGGCCAGGGCGGAAGCCCCCGGCGCCAGTGGAAGCACCAGAGCAACACAGAGGAAAAGGCGCCGCAGTCGGGCAACGGCGGCAGGGAGGTTCTTGCAATCGGTCATGGTTGGGTGTTCCATTTCAAAGTGGGGAGGGCATCGACCCGGCAGGACGCCAGTGGCGGGCCGATTCAGGCCGGATACACGTCCGAACGGACGAGGCTGCCAATCAATGGGCATGTGCCCCGCCGGCGGCTGGCATCAGGTCAAGGCGAGGGGCGGGCGAGGTCAGGCCACGGGCATCGCCACCGGCGCCGGGGCGCTGAACCCAGTCATGGCGACCCTGCGCGCAGGCCTGGCGCACTGGCCAATAAAGGACGCCTTCTCGCTTGGGCAGCGTGGCACGCAAGACAAACTCGCCGTAATGCGCGTCGAGCAGCATGTCCTGGGGCGTGCTGGCGGTCCAGGTCACGCGGCTGACCTCGTCGGTCACGGTGCGGCCGTGGGAGGTCTCGGGCTGGGGCAATGGCGCCCGCTCGATGGACAGGCTCCAGCCGGGCCGCGGCATTGGCTTGACACCACGCACGCCGGCCGGGATCTCGACACTCACCTCACGGGTGGGCGATCCGTCGCAGCCGTGGCCGATCTGGAAGCTCGCCTTGTAGCCACTCCCGGCAAAGGCGGCGGGCCACTCCAGAGACACATGGGCCCAGACGGGCGCGGCGAAGGCGGTCAACAGGGACAGGGACAAAAAAGGCTTGCGCAGGCGCGCGGCCAAGGAAACATTCAACATAGGTTTTTTCTCTCGGAGGCGGCGCCCTGCGGGCCATGTCACCGCGCATACGCAGCAACTTCTCACGCAGCCGGCGACCACCGGTTCAAGGACAAAGACGGGACGGCCGGTGACGCCTAAACGCCGCGACCGCTTCAGACCAAGCGAGATCGAGAAGGAGGCCCGCGCGCGGGTGGTGGCGCGGCGCTGCGCAGCGCCGCCCCCGCGGCGGAGGCAAAAACAGGCCGGTACGCCGGCAGGACGGGCTGTGGAAGCAGCGGAGGCCGCGCGGCAGGCG
>NZ_JARXAB010000050.1 GCF_029866045.1 Ramlibacter sp.
ACCAGCATGCCAAAAATCAGTTGTACGAACTGGGCACGCCCCTCGACCAGAAACAGCCGGGTCAGTCCCACCGCCTCCGACGAGCGCGGAGCCAGGCCACCAATGATCGAGGGCAGCAGCAGCCAGATGGCCGCTCCCACCAGCGCTCCGGGCAGCGAGCCCATGCCGCCGATGATGATCATCGCGATGAATTGAATAGCGAAGGTGATGCCGAAGGCTTCAGAGGTGACGTTGGTGAGCAGGTAGGCAAAGAGAGCGCCGGCGACCGAAGCGACCGCCGAACTCAGACCGAAGGCCTTAAGCCGCAGGATGCGAACGTCCACCCCCATTGAGGTAGCAGCCAGTTCATGGTCCCGCATGGCCTGCATGGCGCGGCCTTCTCGGGTACGCAAGCTCGCAGCAAAACCGGCGTAGACCAGTACCACCAGCGCTAGCAGGAAGAAGTACCAGCGGATGGGGGTGTTGAGCTCCCAGCTGCCCAGCTTGGCGCCAGCATAAGGAATACCCACCACGTCGAAGAACTTGAATTGGTACTCCAGAAAGACATAGACGATCACATGGTGCACTGCCAGCGTCGACAACACGAAGTACAGGCCCCGCACCCGCAAAGAGGGCAGGCCCGCCAAAACGCCCACCAGGGCACCGGAGACCGCAGCAGAAAGCAACACCAGGGGAAAGGGCCAGCCCAGTTGACTGCCGGTGATCGCGGCGGTCATCGCACCTGTTGCGTAGAACGCGGCGTGCCCAATGGAAATGAGGCCCGCGGATCCGGTCAGGTAATTGAGGGAGAGAGCGCCCAACATAGCGATCAACATCAGGTTGACCTGAGTCAGCCCGAGATTGAGGAGCTGCATATTCGAAAGGGCAATGCCAAAGGCAGCGCGGTCGGTCAGAACCACTGGCAGATAGGCCAGGACTGCAACGGCCAACAGGCGCCACAGCCATTTTTGCCACGCTTGCCCGCGAGACAGGGAGGTATTGGTGTTCATGGTGTGCGCCTCCGCTGCCTCAGACCCGGCCCAGCTCGCGCTGGCCGAAAAGGCCCCAGGGCCTGACCATCAGGATCACGAGCAAAAGCAGGTAAATAACGATGTCGCTCGACTTGGGCGAGATGTAGGCTGAGGCCATCTGCTCGATCACGCCGACCAGCAGGCCACCAATGATCGCGCCGGGAATGCTTTGCATGCCGCCGATCACCACCGCCGGCAGGGCCAGCAGGCCGATGGTTTCCAGTTCGGGCGAGGCAATCTGCAACTGGCCCAGGAACAAGCCGCCAATAGCCGCCAGCGTGGTGCCAATGCCCCAGGCGACGCGGTTCATTGCGTTGACGTTGACGCCAGAGACCACGGCCGCCTCGTGGCCGTCGGCGGTGGCGCGCATTAAGAGGCCTACAGAGGTGAAGCGGAAAAAGGCGCCAAAGATGGCCATACAGAGCCAGCTCACGAGAGCGGCCCAAAGGTGCAGGTAGGACATGCGCACATCACCGACCACCAGGACACCCATCGGAAGCGGCGTGCTCAGGGTCCGACCCTGCGGGCCGTAGGTCAGTTCGATCACCGAGCGCAGCACGATGGACAGGGCGATGGTCAGCATGATGACCGAGAGCATCGGGCGGCCCGACAACGGCTGGATCAACAGGATATGAATCACCGCGCCAACCAGTGCTGAGGCGATGACAAGGAAAAGGATGGCCAACGGAAAGGGCAACCCCAGCAGCGAGATTGCGGTGACGGCGAGGTAAGCGCCGAGCACCACAAACATGCCCTGGGCGAAGTTGAAGACGTCCGTGGCCTTGAAGATGACGGTAAAGCCGAGGGCCACCAGCCCGTAGATGCTGCCTAGGGCCAGGCCGCTGAAAAGTACTTGTCCGAACATGGTGGGTCCTCGTCTTTCAGTTCAAGCTTGGATCAGCGGGTGTACTTGGCGTAGTCGGCGTAGTCGCCGAAGGCCTTGAACTTGTTGGTGCCATAGTCATAGCCAAACAGCTTGAACACCACCGGTCCGGTGGTATTGGTCGGGGTGTAGACGATAGGTGCCGCGAGGCCCTTGCTGTCCACGGTAAAACCCTTGGACAGCGAATCGGCCAGGCGGGCACGGGTGGGGTTGGCGCCCAGACGAGCAATCGCCTCAGCAGCCATCTGGCCCGTGATCCAGCCAGACACGTAGTTGATGTCGGCCTGCATGCCGTTGCGGCCGATACGGTCGGCATAGGCGGACATGTCACGGTTACCAGCGGACTGGTCGGCGCCGCCCGGGGTGAAGCAGCTGATGAAGTTGTAGTTGGCACCCGCCTGCGGCCCCATGGCCTGGAAGATGGCCGGAGCGCCCAGGTAGGTGATGCCGAAAGCCGGCGTCTTCATGCCGTACTGGGCCAGGGCCTTCATCGTGAGGATGGCGGTGTTAGACACGCCATAGATGGTGATGAAGTCGGGCTTGAGGTTCATGATCTCCAGCACCTGGGGCGTGACGTCCACCGCGGTGACCTTCATGGTCACGTGGTGGGCGGTGCCGCCGAGCTTGCCCACCGCCTCGGCGATGTAGTCGTGGTACTCCTTGCCGCCCGCGCTCTCGATGGCCACGGTCACCACCTTAGGGGCCCTGAGCTTGAGGGCGTCAGCGTAGTAGCCCACGCCAGCCTGGGCCATCTGCTTGTAGCCGCAGAAACCGTTGTAGACCATGGGGGAGACGGGCTCGGAGAGCGCCTTGGTGGCGGTGTAGGTGCCAACGATCGGCACCTTGCCCGCCTTGATGGTGGGCGCCAGGGCAACCTGCGAGGCCGAGGTGCCCATGCCAGAGATGGCAATCACCGGGGTCTGGCCGACCAGCTTCTCATAGGCAATCTTGTCGGTGGCCGCGTTAAAGCGGTTGTCTTCGGCCAGCACGTTGATCTTGCGGCCGTTGATGCCACCGCCTTCGTTGACCCTGCGCATGTAGTCCTGGAAGCCGTTGACCCAGATGGCCTGTGAGGCAGAGGTTGGGCCGCTCATGTCCATGAGCAGGCCCCAGTCGATGCGGTCCCTGTAGACGCCGTCGGCCGGCGTTTCCTGGGCGATGGCGCCCAGCGCCAGCAGCCCGGTAGCCACCGCGAGGGTGAGCTTGGTCTTGAGTTGCAGTTTCACGTTGTCTCCTTGGGTTGTCCTGCCGTCCCGGCAGTAGGGGTTGAAAAATCGGTAGGCACGGCTCGGTGGAGCGCGTGCGAAATCGTGAGGCACAGGCTGTCGGCGATCACATCGCCGGCTGGGATCTGCCGGCCTTGTGTGAGGACCCCATGCATCTGGTCATTGCAGTGGACCGCGGTGACCCGTACGCCCTCCGCCTCCAGGCGCTTCGCGTAGGCGCGGCCCTCGTCACACAGCGGGTCGTGGGCCACGGTGAGCACCAGCGCTGGCGCCAGCCCGGCCAGCACGGGCGCGCGCAGGGGAGAGGCGCGCCAGTCGAGCCGGTCTTGCGCTTGCGGGGTGTAGTGGCCGATAAACCAATGCATCGTGGCTGCGGTGAGCGGCACGCCCTGGGTGATGCGGCGGTAGGCGTCGCTGCTCGCGGTCAAGTCGAGCACCGGGTAGAACAGGGCCTGAAAGACCACCGGAGGCAGCGCGCCATCGCGGGCCATGAGGGCCAGGGCCGCAGCCAGGTTGCCACCAGCACTGTCGCCGCCGACGGCCAGGCGCGTGGGGTCGATGTTCAGCGCCTGGGCCTGCGACGCCAGCCAGCGCAGCGTGGCAGCGGCGTCGTCCAAAGCCGCCGGGAAGGGGTGTTCGGGCGCGAGGCGGTAGTCCACCGCAACGACACACAGGCCAGCTCGGTTGGCAATGCGCCGGCACAGGCGGTCGTGGCTGTCCAGATTGCCAATCACCCAGCCGCCACCATGCAAGAACAGCAAGCAGGGCAGCGCAGCCTGCGGGTCGGTGCCTTGGCCGCGATAGACACGCACCGATAACGGGCCCCCCGGGCCGGCAATCTCGGTGTCGACCACCGAGGCCACCTCACCGCCAGGCGTTTGCATGGCGCTCCAACTGGCGGCGTAGGCCTTACGCGCCTGGGCCGGCGTGAGGGCCTCGAAGGGCGGGTAGCCGGCCTCGGCGGCTGCTTGCAGCAGGCGCGCGGCGTCCGGGTCGAGCGGGTGGATGGAGGACCAGGCGTTCATCGACCGCTCCACACCGGGGCACGCTTTTCGGCGAAGGCGCGGGCGCCCTCTTTGGCGTCCTCTGAATTGATCACCGTTTCCAAGAGCGCGTTCTGCCGGGCCCAGGTTTCCTGCGCAGGCCAGCTGGGGGATTCGCTCACCACCTGCTTGGCCACCCGCACCGCCATCGGACTGTTGGCGGCAATGCGCTCTGCCAGGGCCAGCGCCGCCTCGAGGGCCTGGCCAGCCGGAACCAGACGATTGACCAGGCCCCACTGGCGCGCCTCGGTGGCAGGCAGCAGGTCGCCGGTGAGGGCGAGCTCCATCGCGATTTGCGGCGGGATGCGGCGCGGCAGGCGCAGCAGGCCACCAGAGCCAGCAATCAACCCGCGCTTGACCTCGGGAATACCGAACTGCGCCGCCTCGGAGGCGACGATCAGGTCGCAGGCGAGAGCAATTTCGCAACCGCCGGCCAGGGCATAGCCCTCTACCGCGGCAATCAACGGCTTGACCGGCGGGGTCTGCACGATGCCGGCCAGGCCCCGGCCAGGCAGCTCCACCCGCTCGCCGCGCAAAAAGGCTTTGAGGTCCATGCCGGTGCAGAAGTTTCCGCCGGCGCCGGTGAGGATGCCCACCGACAGGGTCGGGTCGGCATCAAGCTGATCCATCGCTGCGGCCAGGGCCTCGGAGGTGGCGCGGTCGATCGCGTTGCGCACCGCGGGCCGCTCGATGGTGACAACCCACACCGCGCCATGGCGCGCCACGCGCACCGTTTCCCTGGTGGCAGCTTGAGCCGGTACGGTGTTCAGGTCGTGGGAAGCAGCCATGGGCATCAGTCCTTTTGCAGGCGGGCCTTGAGGCCACCACGGTCACGGATCACGCGGCCGGCGCGCACAGCGCCCTCACGCACCCGGACCATGCCGTTGCAATTGAGAAGCTCTTGCCGGTCACGCGCCGGCACACCTGGCAGGCCGCCAAGATAACGACCCCGCTGGCGCGCGTGAAAGGCCACGTCGTCGCCGGAGGAGAAGATGTCCGCCACCTCCACCGAGTCCACTGCAAACTGGAGCGGCAGGCCGGTCAGGTGGTCATCGTCCACACGCACCTCGGCCACGGCCGCAGGCCAGGCGCAGGTGAGCCACTGGCGCACGACCGATTCGGCGGCGGGGTTGGCGCCTTGCGGCAACGTGTCCCAGGGCGCGGCAGCCGGCGGGTCGATCGCGTCGGTGCAGCCCGCCCGCAACTGGCGGCTCCGCGTGAAGTAATCCTCCTGCGCGCAGCAACCCACCAAGCGCTCACCACGGGCGCGGTAAATCGCCACGCCGGACCAGGCCGCTGCCTTGCCGCCGGGCCCACCTGCGGCGCCATGCTCGCTGAACCAGACCGCTACCCGGTCGGCCTTGTCACCGCTGCCAGGCAGCACCTGATGCACCGTCATGCCCATGCCGGGGAACTGTTCGAACTGCTGGCGCACCGCGGGGAGCCACTGGGTGTCGCGGCCGTCGAACAGGTAGTCGCCGATCTCCAGCGCGTACTCGGGACAGATGAACTCGCGCGCGGCCTCGTCACTTTGGCCGTTGAAATAGTCCACCACCCAGCGGCGGGCCAGAGCGACCGGGCTCATTGCACCGCCCCTTGGCGAAGTTCGGGTTGCACGCGCCGCAGTTCGCGTTTGAGCAGCTTGCCCGAGGCATTGCGCGGCAAAACATCGGCAAACACCACCGAGGTCGGGCACTTGTAGTGCGCCAGGCGCTTGCGGGTGAAGGCGATGAGTTCTTCCGGCGTGGCCGACTGCCCCTCCTTGCACACCACCACCGCGCGCGGGGTCTCGCCCCATTTCTCGTGTGGCACGCCAATCACCGCCACCTCGCGCACCGCCGGGTGGCCATTGAGTACGTTCTCGATCTCGGCGGGGTAGATGTTCTCGCCGCCCGAGATGATCATGTCCTTGAAGCGGTCGAAGAGGAAGATGTAGCCCTCTTCGTCCAGGAAGGCGGCGTCTCCGGTGCGCAGCCAGGCACCGCCTTCACCCTCAACGAGGGCTGTGGCGGTTTCATCAGGCTGCCGGAAGTAGCCCTTCATCACCATGCGCGAGCGGATCCAGAGTTCGCCCACCTGGCCCGCGGGTGCATCGGCCAAGGTGCTCGGGTCGACCACCCGCAGGTCGACCCAGGGGTAGGCGCGGCCCACCGAGCTCAGAAGGCGGGCCTTGGGGCCTTCGGGCGCATGGTCCTCGGGGGGCAGTACGGCCACGGTGCCCGCGGTCTCGGTCATGCCGTAGGCCTGAATGAAGCGGCAGTGCAACATGTCCATCGCCCGGCGCAGCAGCACGTCGCCCATGGGCGCGGCGCCATACATCAGGAGTTGCAGGCTCGAGAGCTTGGCCTGCGCCACGCCGGGGACCATCAGCAGCGCCTGGATGACGGTAGGCACGAGGAAGGTGTGCGTGACGCGGTGGCGGGCGATCTTGTCGACGATCAGCGCCGGGTTCACCTCGCGCAGCAAGACAGTGTGCCCGCCACGGACCATGGTGCTCGAGCCGTAGCCGCAGCCACCGATGTGGAACATCGGCATCGCAACCAAATTGACGCTTTCGTTGCCCATGCCCCAAGCCTCGCCCAAGCGCTCGGTATAGGACATGGCCTCGTTGGTGATCATCACCCCCTTGGGAAGGCCGGTGGTACCCGAGGTATACAGAAGCAGCGCCACCTCGTCCGGCGCACCTTCGTGGCCAGGATCCTCCGCCTTAGCAGCTTGGCGCCAGAGTTCGTAATAGGCCCCCAGACGAACAATGCGCATGCCTGCTGCCACCTCCGTGGGCACCTCGGCCAGCAAGGGCTCCTCGTCGGGTGCCACCACCAGCACCTTGGGCGCGGCATCGGTCACGATGGCCGCGATCTCACGGGCCGACAGCCGCCAGTTGAGGCCTGCGAGCACCGCACCGACCATGTTGCAGGCAAACAGGAGCTCAAACGACTCGGCGCAGTTCTTGGCCAGCATGGCCACCCGGTCCCCCGGCTGCACACCCTCAGCACGCAAGGCCTGCCCGACGCGGGCGCTGCCCGCTTGCAACTGGGCAAAGCTCCAAGTCTGCTCGCCAAATGTCAGCGCAGGCGCATCCGGCCGCTGGCTGGCATGACGGCGCAGGATCTGGGCGTAGGTGGGCGTGGACATGGTGTAGCTCCTGCGGGGAATCAGTAGCTCTTGGGAAGCCCCAGGCTGTGCTGGGAAATGAAGTTGAGGATCATCTCGCGGCTCACCGGCGCCGTCTTGTGCAGACGGGCGATGAACCACAGGTCGGCCAGGCCGTATTCGATGGCCAAGCCGTTGCCGCCGTGAATTTGCATCGCCTGGTCCAGCGCCTCCAGAGAGGCATCGGCAGCAGCGAACTTGGCCATGTTGGCGGCCTCGCCTGCATCGGGCGAGCCGACGTCAAAAAGAAACGCAGCGCGGGCCGCCATCAGGCGGGCCTGCTGCACCGCGATGTAGGACTTGGCCAGAGGGTGGGACAGACCCTGGTGGGTGCCGATCGGGACGCCCCAGACCGAACGGTCCTGGGCCTGGCGGCTGCCCCGCTCGATGGCGTAGCGGGCAATGCCGTTGTTGATGGCCGCAGCGCAGACACGCTCGGGGTTCAGCCCGGCAAACAGCTGTTTGAGGCCCTGGCCTTCCTGGCCCACCAGGGCTTCGGCGCCGACCCGCACCTCATCGAAGAAAACGGTGAAGGAGGTCTCGGGCACATGCAGCGCCGTCTCGATCGGGGTCTTGCTGATGCCGGGGTGGTTAGCCGGCACGATGAACAGAGACAGCGGATGGCGGCCCTTATCGTCGGCCTTGTCGCCGCGGCAGACCACCATCACCGAGTCGGCCTCGTCCAGACCTGACGTCCAGTATTTGTTGCCGTTGATCACCCAGTCATTGCCCTCACGGCGGGCGGTGGTGGTGACCTTGTGGGTGTTGGTGCCTGCGTTGGGTTCGGTGATGGCAAAGGACAGGCGCTTCTTGCCCGTGGCCAGGCCGGGCAGCCACTCGTCCTTCATCGCCTGGCTGCCATGCTGCTCGATGATGGGCGCGCAGATCGAGCCGATCACCAGCGAGAGCATGGGGCAGCCCTGAGCCGCCGCCTCCTCGACGATGAGGTTGTAGTCGGCCAGGCCGCTGCCACCGCCCCCGTACTGCTCGGAGATATGCACGCCCAGAAAGCCGGCGTCGCCCATGGCACGCCAAAGCGCCTCGGGCTTGGCCTTGCGCTTGTAAACGTCCTGGAAGTACTTACGACCAAAGCTGCCCACCAGCTTACCCACGCTCTCGCGCAGCATCGGGTGGTGGTCGGCGGTGTCGACGAGGGTGGAGGAAAAGATGGTGGACATGGGTGACGGTGAGATGTGTGGGCGCAGGGCTCAGGCCTTGGCTATCCAGTCAAAAAAGCCTCGGCCGCTCTTTTGGCCCAGATGGCCCTGGGCCACCAGTTCTTCCAGGATGCGCGGCGGCGCGTAGCGCTCGCCCAGAGACTGGCTGAGGGCGCGGGCGATATCCAGACGCACATCGAGACCGACGATGTCCGACAGGCGCAGCGGGCCGACCGGGTGCCGGTAGGCCAGCACCGCGGCGCGGTCGATGTCATCGGCGCTGGCCACGCCGTCTTGCAACATGCGCATCGCCTCCAGCGAGGCGATCAGGTCGAGGCGGCTGGTGGCAAAACCCGGCACGTTGCGCACAGTGATCGGCGTCTTTCCGATCGAGCCCACCCACTGGCGAGCCAGATCGAGCACCTCGGGCCTAGTCTTCGCGCCATGAATCAATTCGACCAGGGCCAGGGACCAGACTGGGTTGAAGAAGTGCATGCCCAAAAAGGCGCCCGCGTCGGGGACCGACTGCGCCAGCTCGTCGATGGACAGTGCGCTGGTGTTGGTGCCAATCACCCGCGGCTGGCGGGCAGCGATGCCGGCGAGGACCTCGCACTTGAGTGCGAGGCGCTCGGGCACGGTCTCGACCACCAGGTCCAGACCCAGGGGCAGGTCGGCCACTGCGCCCAGACGCGGAACGCCAGCGGCGTGCTGGGCCTGCTCAGCGTTCAGCTTGCCGCGTTGCACGCCGGCAGCGGCGGCCGAGGCCAAGGTGCGGCGCAGGGAATCGGCGCGGCCCGCATCGGGCTCGACCACGAAGACCTCCCAGCCAGCGACCGCAAAGACATAGGCAATGCCCACGCCCATGGTGCCGCCGCCGACGACGGCCATGCGCAGGGATTGCTTGGGGCTGGCGCTCATGCGGCGACCCTTCTGAAAGAGATGGGGGCCGCGCATACGGCGGACAAACTCATGCGGCACTCTTGCGACGCATGACTTAGGCCGCGATCTTGCGTCGCGTGATTTAGGCCGCGGTCTCGCGTCGCGTGACCTAAGCCGCGGTCTTGCGACGCGCGGGGGGGGTCTTGGCGCGCACCATGGCCAGCACCAGGTCGGCCGCGCCCTCTGAGGCCTCGGCAATCGTCAGACGCCCCTTGGGACGGAACCAGACCTGCGACCAGCCGATGATCCCGCCGATGGACAGCGCCGCCAGCCGAATGTCGGCCACATCGAACTCGCCGCTGGCCACACCGTCCTCGATCAGCCCCACCAGCTTGCGGTCGAACTCGCGCCGCAGGGTGTTGATCGTGTCCCGATCCGCCTGCGCCAGTTCCTTCTCCTCGCGGCTGTAAATCACTGCATGCGCCTGGTGACTCAGCACCGCCGCCATGAAGTCGCGCGTCACCACCTTGAGCCGTTCGCTGGCCGAACCCTGCTGCGTGAGCGCCCGGTTCAGCGACTCGTGCGCCAGCATGATGGCCCGCGAGCAGATTTCGGCGAGGAGTTCGTTCTTCGACGCAAAGTGCGTGTAGATAAAGGGCTTCGTGACATGCAGCGAATCGGCCACCTGCTCCAGTGTCGTGCGCCCATAGCCCTGGTGATAGAACAGGTCGACCGCGGCCGACAGAATTCGCTCGCGCTTGAGGCGGGAGACCGCGTCCCGAATATCCTCCGGCGCGTCCGCGGCAGCGGGGCTGCGCCGGGGCACACGGGTCGGCGGTGATTTCACAGTGGGCTTGGTGCCAGCCTTCTTGCGGCTCGCGGGGCCCGTCAACTTGCCTGCCGTCTTGGTCATGGTGGGAAGGATAGCGCAGGGTGGTTCGGCTTCCGGCCTGAGGACCGGGAGTGAGATACAGGGTGGCTACGCCGCCCCGGCGAAGGAGATGCTCACGCATGGCTGCCTCCGTTGATCTGGATGCCCTGGCCGGTGATGTGACTGGCCAGATCCGACGCCAGGTAGACCATGAGGTTGGCAACCTCCTCGGGCAGCGCGTAGCGTCCGTCGGGAATGGAGGCGGCACGCTGCTGGCGCAGGCGATCGGCGTCACCGTCCCGAGCCTGCCCGGCTTCAATGGCCTGGAGCATGGGCGTGTCCACCGGACCGGGGCAGACCGCGTTCACACGCACGCCCTTGCGCGCCACCTCCAGGGCTGCGGTCTTGGTCAGCCCAAGCACCGCATGCTTGCTGGCGGTGTAGGGGCCCAGCATGCGGGTGCCGATGTAGGAGCCCAGCGAGCCGGTGTTGACCACCGCGCCACGGCCCTGAGCGATCATCACCGGCAGCACATGCTGCAGGCCCAGGAAGACGCCACGCACATTGATGGCCATGACACGGTCGAACAGGTCCTCGGGGTAGTCCACTAGATCATGAATCGGACCCTGCCAGCCAGCGTTGTTCATGAAAATATCGATGCGCCCCCAGGCCTGCAGTGCCTGCGCCACATAGGCGGCAACGTCCTGGCTACGGCTCACGTCGGCCACAGCCATTTGGGCCTGGCCACCCGCCGCCGCCACCTCGGCCACCGTCGCTTCGGCAGCGGCGCGGTCCAGGTCGACCACCAGCACCTGGGCGCCCGCGCGTGCCAGGGCCAAGCAAACGGCGCGGCCAATGCCGCCACCGCCGCCTGTCACCACCGCCACCTGACCTTCGAAATCAAACTTCATCGCTCAGGCCGCCTGCGGCGCCTCCGATTGAGCGGCACGGGCCGCCGGGGTCTTGCGAAGGGCAAAGCCGGAATAGCCTTGCTCAGCGCACTCGCTCAGGTGGCGTCGGTAGCCACGAACGCCGCCGGTGTAAGGCATGAAGACCCGCGGCTTGCCCTTGACTTCGGCACCGTTGTAGTAAGAGTCCGTGGTGAGGTAGAGCGTCTGGCGGGCGCGCTCGTTCACATGTGCCACCCAGGCCCGTTCGGCCTCGGGCTCGGCTTCGAACTCGACGACGCCTTGCTCGTCCATTTTCTTGATCAGGGCGGCCAGCCAGTCGATCTGCTCCTCGATCGACACCATCACGTTGCTCAGGAGAGACGGGCTCCCCGGGCCGACCACGATCAGCATGTTGGGGAAATCGGAGACCGACACGCCCAGCTGGGTGACCGGGCCGTCGGCCCACTTCTCGCGCAAGGAAATGCCGCCGCGGCCGACGATGGCTGGCTTGAACAGCGAACCGGTGAAGGCGTCGAAGCCGGTGGCGAAGATGACGATGTCGAATGCGTGATGTTTGGCCGTGGTGCGGATGCCTTCGGGCGTGAACTCGACGATTGGCGACTCCTTGATGTCGGCCAGTTCGACGTTGTCGCGGTTGAAAGCCTGAAAGTAGCCGCTGTCCACCGAGGGGCGGCGGGCGGCGAAGTGGTGGCCGCGAGGCACCAACTTTTGACGCAGCTCGGGCCTGTCGATCACCGAGGCGATCTTGCGGCGGATGAACTCGGCCGCTGTTTCGTTGGCCTCGGCGTTGAGCAGGATGTCGTGGTAGGCCAACGCGAAGCCGAAGCCCAGGCGGTGCCAGGCGGCCTCATACACCTTCTCGCGCTCCTCGGGGCTGACCTCGAGAGCCGACTGCCGGTTGACGGCAAAGCCCAGGCCAGTGGGCGAGTTCCAGGCCCGCTCGCGGCGCTCGCGGTAGTGGGCCTTGACCTGGCGGTCTTCCTCGTCGGACACCGGGGCGTTGGACGCCGGCACGCTGAAGTTGGGCGTGCGCTGGAAAACGGTGAGGTGAGCGGCCAGGCGGGCGATCACCGGCGTCATCTGCATGCCCGAGGAGCCCGTGCCGATGATGGCCACGCGTTTGCCATTGAAGTCGATTGTTTCTTTGCGGGGCCACACTGCGCTATGAATGACGCGCCCCTTGAAGCTGGACTGCCCGGGGTAATCAGGCGCTTTCGTCGTGGAGAGCTGGCCGACGCACATCACGAAATAGCGCGCACTCCATTGGCGGCCGTCCGCGGCAGTGATCATCCAGCGGGCGGCTTGCTCGTCGTAGCGCGCCTCGGTCATGCGGGCATTGAGCAAGATGTCCTTGCGCAGGTCGAAGCGGTCGGCCACGTGGTTGATGTAGCGCAGGATTTCGGGCTGGGTGGCGTAGCGCTCGCTCCAGCGCCACTCCTGCTCGAGCTCCGGGGAGAAGCTGTAGGAGTAGTCGTAGCTTTCCACGTCGCAGCGGGCGCCGGGGTACTGGTTGTGGTACCACACGCCGCCCAGGCCGTCGCTGGCCTCAAGAACCAGCACCTTTTTGCCCTGACCCCGCAGCGTGTGTAGGGCCCGCAATCCGGCAAAGCCGGCGCCAATCACGATCGCATCCACTTCTTGCATTCTTTATCCCTTGGGTCGCCGCCCGGCAGAACGCGCGCCCAGCCAGTGCAGCAAATTTCCCGGTGGTAGATCGAGCTACCGGTGAGTATTCTTTGGATATTTTAGGTATGAAAATCCGACCCTGGGGAAAAAACTCATCAGCAAATACCCCAATACCAACCAGTCGACAAGGCTACCGTCGAGTATTATTGTTGCGGCTGTTGCCCGGTTCCGGGCTGCAAGTGCACCTAGGCCTCGTCGCTTCGCAGGCGTTCGAACACTCGGTTCCGAGTCAATTTCTGAGCTCTTCTCGTCAGTCGCCAAGTTGCCATGCACCCACCCCAAGCCACCGCCGCTCAAGTTGCCACTCAAGTCGCCACAGCCCCTGTGACACAGCGTCAGGAGGCCTTGCGCCTGCGCTTTCCGTCCTGGCAGTCACGCACACTCGACCAGCTGTTTGACGTCATTGCGGCGGAGTTCCCGCAGCGGCCCTGCGTCGTGACCGATGAGGGCCGCTGGAGCTACGCACAGGTCAAGGCATGGTCAGAGCAGCTGGCCGCAGGCCTGGCTTCGGCGGGTGTTCGCCCCGGCGACCACGTGGGCCTGCTCATGGCCAACTACCCTGCCTTCGTGGCCACCAAGCTCGCGATTGCGCGGGCCGGCGCGGTGTGCGTGCCGATCAACTTCCTGAACCGGCGAGACGAGTTGGGCTATGTGCTGCGCCAGTCGGACGCAGTGCTGCTGATCACGATGGACCAGTTCCGAGGCCTGAACTACCAACAGTTCCTCGACGAACTCGCCCCAGGCTGGGCGCAACAAGGCGGCGGTGAGGCCTTCCCAAAGCTGCGACAGGTGGTGATGTTTCCCACGGGAGAGGGTCCAGGCCCCCACGAGAGCGCAGCGCAGTTACAGGACTTCGGCGCGGGCCTCACCTGGCAGCCGATCGCGCAGCGGAACCCCCATGGCAACTGCGACATCATCTACACCTCCGGCACCACTGGTGCGCCCAAGGGCGTGATGATCACCCACGACATGATGCTGCGCACGGCCTTCGGCAGCGCCTGGGGCCGTGCCTTCGAGGACGGCCGCCGCATCCTGTTTTCCTTGCCGATGTACCACGTGTACGGCTATGTAGAGGGCATGCTGGCGGCGCTGTTCGTAGGAGGCTCCATCGTGCCGCAGCTGCGATTCGATGCGGCCGAGACGCTGGACGGCATCGAGCGGCATGAGGCCAGCGATGTGCTGCTGATTCCCACCATGACCCTGGCGCTGGTCGACGAGCAGCGCCGGCGCCGCCGCGCCCTGCCCTCTTTGCTTTCCATGATTTCCTCGGGGGGCCGCTCGCCCGCCACGCTCTGGGCGCAGATCGACGAGTGGCTGGGCCCCGTGGAACTGACCACGGGCTACGGCATGACCGAGGTCACCGCCTCCAGCACCGTCACACGCCCGGATGATCCGGCCGAGCGGCGCCTCAACACCAACGGCCGCTTGCGCGATGTGGGCCCCGCGGGTGACCCGGTCTTGGGTGGGCGCTTGGTGGCCTACCGCGTGGTCGACCCCGAAACCGGTCGCCTCGTCGCACCTGGCGAGGTGGGAGAACTGCAGGCCAAGGGGCTGGGCGTGACCGCTGGCTACTACAACAAGCCCGAGGCAACCGCGGAGGCCTTCACGGCCGACGGCTGGCTGCGCACCGGAGACCTGGGGCGTATCGACGCGGACGACTACCTCACCCTGGTGGGGCGCCGCAAGGAGTCTTACCGCTGCGGCGGCGAGTTGGTCATGCCCACTGAGGTGGAAGACCTGCTAGTCACCCACCCGGCCGTGCTTCAGGCCCATGTGGTGCCTGTCCCCGACGAGCGAATGGGCGAGGTGGGCGTGGTCTTCGTGGTGCTACGCGACTCACCCCAAGTGACAGACGAGGAACTTCTGGCCCTGTGCCGCGAGCGGGTGGCTCGCTTCAAGGTGCCGCGCCATGTGCTGCGGATCCGCGCCGAGGACATTCCGGCTACGCCATCAGGCCGAGCCCGCAAATTCTTGCTCACGCAAATTGCGCTCGAACGCCTGGGGCTGACCGCCTGAGGCAATGAACCCTCCTTCCAACCGGCGCTGACGCGCGTGCCGCACCAGAACAGACGACGCCGGAATCCGATAAGAAGCAAAGAAAGGGACTCCATGACAGACACACTTCTCGGCCGCCCCGTTCAGGGCCTGGTCACACGCGACACCCCGGTCGGCCACACATTGGTGGGCGTGAAGAAGAAGGCCGCCATCCAGCTCATGGGCTCGCGCTTGTGGGGCCGCTTCAACCCCAACCACTGGGACCCGGTGTACGCCGCGCAAACAGGCCTCGCTGCCCCCATACAGACCGGCGAAATGTCCTCGGCCTACATCGCCGAGATGTGCGTGAACCACTTCGGCGCCAACTTCCTGCGCGGCGCCCGCGTGGTGTGCAAATACGTGGGGTCGACCCTGGCCAATGAGGTGATCACCACCCATGGCGTGGTACGCGAGAAAACGCCCAAGGGCAATGGCTATCGATTCACCGTCGATGTCTGGGCCGAGAACGAGGCCGGCGACAAGAAAACCGTAGGCTGGGTCGAAGTGGACGTTGGCGTCTGAGGAGAGCAATCGAATGACTGAGCACAAAACCCTCCCCGCTACCGACGCCCTGATGCCGATGACCGAGATTCAGGTTCGCCAGGTGCGCGACTTTGTCGACAGCCTGGCCGAGGAATCCCAGACCTACTGGGACATGGTCGCCATTGGCGACGAGCTCTCGCGAGAGTTACATATCACCCCGGAGCTTGTGATCCTCTACGCAGACGCGGTGGAGGATTACAACCCCTGGTACGAGGGCTGGAAGATGAACACCTGGAAAATCCCAGGCGAATCGCCCTTCGGCCCGGCGGTGGTGCCGCCGCTGCTGGTTTCACATTTCGTGCTGTCGGTGCAGTTCGACCACACCAAGCCCTTCGCGGTAGGCTCCATTCACACCTTCCACGACTCAGAGATCCTCGAGCCAATTCCAGTGGGCGCCACCGTGCGGATCACCACCCGGGCGATCGACAAGTTCATCAAGCGCGAGCGCCGCTACGTGCGCCACGAGGTGCATGTGACCGATGTCGCCAGCGGCACGCTGTACTTTCGCGAAGTGCGCGACATCCTTTCGCTGTGAACAGCGCCATTCATTCCGCGCCGGTCGTGCCGGGCCTGTTTGAAGGCCAGGGCGACAGCACCCGCCTGCTCGCGTCCCGCTGCCGCGGCTGCGGCTCGGTCTACTTTCCGCGCAGCCTGAGCTGCCGTCACCCGCGTTGCACCGACAAAGCGCCGCAGGACATCCTCCTCGGGCCACAGGGCACCCTTTACAGCTTCACCGTGCAGGCCTACCGTCCGCCGGCACTCTTCGTCCTGGACGACTGGGCGCCCTACGCCCTGGGCCTCGTCGAGCTGCCCGAGGGCCTGCGGGTCATGGCCATGCTCACCGGCCGCGCGCCGCAGGACTGGCGCATCGGCGAGCCGGTGGCGTTGACCACTGGCGTTTTGCACCGGGATAGCGAGGGTCGTGACGTGCTCACCTACCAATTCAGGCCAGTCGCAGCGGCCATTTCCGCTGAAGGGGCAAGCGAATGAGGCCGGTGTACGTTCTGGGCGCAGGCGCCCACGCCTGGGGCAAGTTCCCGAACAAGCCCCAGCTGCAGTTGGCGCTCGACGCGCTGGCAGAAGCGCTCAAGGACGCCGGCCTGGCCTGGGCTGACCTGCAAGGCCTGGTGGCCGCCAGCTCCCGCTTCGAGGGCGGCATGGGATGGGGCCTGCACGCCAACGAGATCCTGCAAGCCGGCGGCGAGAGCGGTATCCCCGCGATCAACGTGGGTGGCGGCTGCGCCGCCGGGGCGATTGCCATCCACGAGGCCTATGCGTTGGTCGCCAGCGGCCAGTGCGATGTCGCTGCGGCAGTGGGCGCCGAGCGCATGCCCAAAGGCTTCATTCCCCGCCCACCGGGGCTGGCCGACGACATCAGCGACCCGGACTTCCTGCGATGGGTGGCGATGGGCGCCACCAATCCGGCCTACTGGGCACTGGAGGCGCGCCGGCGCATGCACGACTTCGGCACCCGGGCAGAGACCTTCGCCGCCGCCTCGTCGCTGATGCACCAGCACGCGCTGGGTAACCCCCGAGCCCGCTACCGCAAGGCCTGCTCGGTCGAGGAAGTGCTGGCCTCACCGATGGTGAGCGACCCGCTGCATCTGCTGGAGATCTGCGCGGTGAGCGACGGCGCCGCCGCACTGGTGCTGGGCACCGAAGCACAAGCCCGCCAACGCGGTGGCCCAATAGTGCGGGTGGCCGGCTGCGCCGCTGCCACCGGCCAGTTCGGTGACCCGGCGGCGCGCATTCCTACTGTGTCGCAAACGCTCCTTCCCGGCGTCTCGCACACCAGTGAAGTGGTGGGCGCGGTGCATCGCGCCATGGCGCAGGCGGGCGTCTCGCATGCCGACGTGGACCTGATCGAGATGGCCGACAACACCGCCTGGCATGTGCTCGCCTGGCCTGAACTGTTCGGATTCGCTGAACCTGGCGAGTCGGATCGTCTGCTCGCCAACGGCGGCTACGGTCTGGCCGGCCGGCTGCCGATCAACCCGAGCGGCGGCTTCCTTTCCTTCGGCGAGGCCACTACCGCACAGGGGGTGCTCCAAGTCTGCGAGCTGGCCTGGCAGCTGCGTGGCGAGGCCGCGGGCCGGCAGGTCGAAGGCGCGCGCGTCGGTCTGAGCGCGGTCTTGGGGCTGGGAGCGAATGGCGCTTCGGTCGTCCTCACGCGATAGAGAGCCCGGTGCAGCGCGTGCTCCAGACCGGCATTCCACTCAGGGTGACTGCAGCTGGCATTGCAAACACACGGCATCACGCGCCCTAGAATGCTCCCTTGCTTTCGGGTGCGGCGGCGCGTGAGCGCTGCACCTGCCGCCTCAACTTCTTCTTTCTTCCTCCACGAATTTTTTGACCATGAGCACTCGTCACATTGGCGTTATCGGCGCCGGCACCATGGGCAATGGCATCGCGCAGGTCTGCGCCGTCGCCGGCCTCGATGTCACCATGACCGACATCTCAGACGCAGCCCTGCAAAAAGGCCTGGCCACCATCAGCGCCAGCCTGGACCGTCTGGTGCAAAAGGAGAAACTCACGCCCGATGCCAAGGCCCAGGCCTTGGCCCGAATCAAGACCTCTACCCAGACCACGGATCTGGGCAACTGCGGCTTGGTGATCGAGGCGGCCACCGAGAACCTGGACCTCAAGCTGCGCATCCTGCGCGACTTGGAGAAGGTGGTCGGCCCAGACACGGTGATTGCCAGCAACACGTCCTCCATTTCCATCACGCAAATGGCCGCGGTGCTGCAGCGCCCTGAGCGCTGCGTGGGCATGCACTTTTTCAATCCGGTGCCGATGATGGCGCTGATGGAAGTGATCCGCGGTCTGCAAACCTCCGACACCACCCACCAGGTGGCAGTGGAATTTGCGCAGGCAGTGGGCAAGACCCCGATCACAGTGAAGAACGCGCCGGGCTTTGTGGTCAACCGCATCCTTTGCCCCATGCTGAACGAGGCCATCTTCGTGCTGCAGGAGGGCCTGGCCTCCCCCGAAGAAATCGACGCTGGCATGCGCCTGGGCTGCAACCACCCGATCGGCCCGCTGGCGCTGTGCGACATGATCGGCCTGGACACGCTGCTGGCGGTGATGCAGGTGTTCCACGAAGGTTTTGGCGACCCCAAGTACCGTCCGGCGCCGCTGCTCAAGGAAATGGTTGACGCAGGCCGTCTGGGCCGCAAGACCGGGCGCGGCTTTTACGACTACGCGAAGAAGTAAGTGCCACCCGGCGGGAACCAAGGGCCCCTCGTGGGCCCTTTTCGTTTGGCCTCTTTGGGTACCTTGAGTTGGGGTTGAAGTGGAACGCGAGGTGTTGGCGTTGGCGTAGCACGCGCCGTGTGTGCGGCAGGGGCCCGGCGGCTTCGATGCAGGGGCCCTTCGGGCTTCCTTGCGGTGCTCGGCCGCCAGGGGCACGCGAGGCAAACTCGCCGCCTGCGGCAGCTCAAACATGCCTCGCTCTTCGGCCCCCAGCGCCCTGCGCTCCTCAGCCCCGCATAGGCGCCGCCGAACCCCCGCCGCACACCCGCCGCTCACCTCAGGCGGAGGACTTCAGGGCCACCGTCCTGGTGACTCCGCGGACCTGGGCCCCACTGCCCCGCTCCACCGCTCCACCGCTGCCCTGTTGGTATCGCAGGCTCGGTT
>NZ_JARXAB010000075.1 GCF_029866045.1 Ramlibacter sp.
TGAGCAGGGAGTGAACGCCGAGTCCGCGGGCTGGTACGGCGTTCTTGCGCCGGCTGGAACGCCGGACGACATCGTCCAGAAACTGAGCAACACCCTCACCGCAGCGGTTGCCAACCCGGAGTTTCGCGAGAAGCTTTTGGCCCTGGCAGGTGACCCGCAAGGCCTGAACGCAGCCCAGTTCGGGCAGTTCATCCGGTCTGAGGTGCAGCGATTCGGCAACCTCATTCGGACCCACGACATTCAACTGCAGTAAGGCAGCCCAATACCCTGGTCAGCGCCCGGCGTTGACCAGGGTACTCCCAGGCCGCCTTATTCGACCGTGATCTTGCCGGCCCGAATCACCGGCCCCCAACGGCGGTTTTCGCCCTGGATGAAGTTGACAAAATCGGCACCCCCGAGCGGAGACGGGGTCATGCCGAGTTCGCTCAGGCGGGTTTGCATGTCAGGCGCGCTCACGATGGCCTGAACTTCCGTCTGCAGACGCTGGGCGATATCAGCGGGCATGCGTGCCGGCCCGGAAATACCGAACCAGGCACCGCCGATCACGCCGGGCACCACCTCGGGCAGGGCAGGCACATCCGGGAAGTTTTTCATCCGCGACTCGCCGCTCACCGACAAGAGCCGCATCTTTCCATTCCTCACATGGCCTGTTGCGGTCACCAGGCTCTCGAACATGCCGTCGAGCTGCCCACCCAGGAGGTCGTTGATCGCGGGTGCAGAACCCTTGTAGGGGACGTGGACCATATCGATGCCTGCCGCTTGCTTGAGCAATTCGCCGGTCAGATAGCCCGCGCTGCCCAGCCCGGCCGACGAATAGTTCATGCGGCCAGGTCGGGCCCGCGCCATGGCCACAAACTCGGCCATCGTTTTGGCGGGATGGTCGGTGCGCACCACAAAGCCGTTGGGGAAGGTGCCGAGCAACGAAAGATGGGTGAAGTCACGGATCGGGTCGTAGGGCATGCTGCTTCGCATCAGCGGCCCGGGCGCGATCGCGGGGTTGGAGGAGACCACCAGGGTGTAGCCGTCGGCGGGCGCCTTGGCTGCCGCGTCCGTGCCGAGCAAGGAACCGACGCCCGGGCGGTTTTCCACAACCACGGTGGTCTTGAGTGCATCGCCCAGGCGCTGGGCGACCATGCGGGCGATCACGTCGGTGGAGCCCCCCGGAGGAAAGGGCACGACCAGCTTGAGGGGGCGCGCGGGGAAGGCCTGGGCCAGCGCGGAGGTCAAGGCGCCGGGCATGGCGCCCGCCAGTGCAACTGAAAAGAGGCCTTGGGCAATGCGCCGACGGCTCACGGGATGGGTCATGGGGTCTGCTCCTTGGGTTGGGAGGCCTCGCGGAGGCCGAATCGCCGCAGGCCCTCCCGGGCCAGGGCGAGGTTGGAAGAAATGACGGGCACACCGAAATGGGCGCTGGCCCGATCGATCAGGGGAAGGCTGGGCATGCCAGTGCCGGAGAGCACCACCGCATCGGCCCGGCCAATATCCATCTGCTGTAGCGCGGCCCAGGCGTCGGCCGATTGCAGGCCGTAGATCTGCACCGTGTCGTCTGAGTGAATGTCGACACCGCCTTGGCGCACCACCTCAAACCCCTGCGCCCCCCAAAAACGCACCGCCGCATTCATGATGGGCGCGGGGTACGGTGACACCAGGGCAATGCGCTGGGCTCCCGCAGCGCGCAATTGGGCGGTCAGCGCCGCTGGCGCAGTGATGACCGGTGCGCCCAGCACGGACTCGGCCTCGGCAATCGCGCGGGCCTGGTCGGCCTCATCCAGCAGGTAGCTGGTGGCAGTACAGGCAAACAGAAAGGCGTCGATGCGCATGCCGGCAAACTGCTTGGCGTGCTGCGGCAGTTCGGTGAGGTAGGACTTGAGACGCGTCAGCGGATCAGGGCTGGGCGAGGTCAGGCGCAGGGTGACGTAGTCCACCTCCAGCGGCAGGAGCCGGCGCAACTCGGCCTCCACCGTCGGATTGGCCTGGGGCGTGCCCACGCCGAGCCGGCCGCTGCGGGCGTAGTCACGCGCAGAGGCCTGCGGGTTGGATGCAGGGGATGCGTGGCTGGCGGGCGTGTTCATGGCGCGGTCTCAGGTGACGGCAGCAGCCCGCGCCAGCCCGGAAATCATCGAGCTTTTGAGCAGGTGCTCGCGGTGGCTGACCGGATCGGCGATGAGGGCCTGCAAGCGCAGCATCTCGGCATCGCGCCACACCGGGTCGCGCTTTTGCATGCGGGTGCGGTTGGCGTGGGACTGAGCCAGAATTTCCTCCTCGGCTACCGGGCGGCGCTGACGCGTGTAGAGGTCGAACAGATCGTCCGAGGCGCCCTGCTTGACGACGGCAATCAACTTGTCGCTCAAATTGACCGCATCATGAATGCCGCCATTCATGCCCATGCCGCCCGAGGGGCTGGTCAGGTGGGCGGCGTCACCGGCGAACAGCACCCGACCCACACGGTAGTCGTCGATCAGGCGGCGGTGAATCCGGTAAGGGCGGATTTCAAGCACCTCATAGGGCACGTCGCGCCGCACGATGCGCTGCAGCTTGCGCTCCACGGCCTGGGGTTCGAGCGCCTGCTCGATCGATTCGTCCGGGTCGGAGTACAGCGAGCAGCGCCAGAGCTCCGGCAGCCGAAGCAGCGAGAAGGTGCCCTGCTCGCACCAGATGTAGTTGACGTTGGAAAGACCGGGCAGGTGGTCCTCAAAGCGAAAGGCGGTGGTGGCCAGGATGGTGGTCTCGGGGTAGGTCTCCCCGGTGAACGTCATGCCGGTGAGCTTGCGGCAAGGCGAGCGCGCACCATCGGCCGCAATCAGGTAACGGGCGTGGATCGTCTCCACCCCGGCAGCGGTTTGCACGGTGACCGTCACCCCGCTGCTGTCCTGGGTCAGGCCGGTGAGCTCGGCGCCGTAACGCACTTGCAGGTTGGCCTGGGCCTGGGCCTTGGCATCGGCCAGCCGGGTCAGCACCCGCTGTTCACATTGCAGACGATAGGGGTAGCGGGTGTCGCCCTCGAGCACCGAGAGGTCAAACATCGCCTTGTCGTGGGATTCGTGGCGGCGGATCTGCCAGGTGGGGGACACCAGGCCATGGGCGATCAGGTCTTGCGTGATGCCGAACTCGTCGAGCATCTCGAGCGTGGGCGGATGAAAGGTGGAGGCCCGAAAGTCATCGTTGACATGGGGAGCCTTGTCAATCACCAGGGTCTCGATACCCGCACGCGCCAAACGCAGCCCCGCCACCAGCCCGACGGGGCCGGCACCACAGATAAGAACAGCCACTTGAGTCAAAACAAACCCGAAAAGTCGTTGAGCCGGAGGGCCCTGCAGAGGCGGCGAGCCCCTCGGTCATCCGGCAGCGCAATGGTTCTGAAAATGACCACTGAACACCTTGCCCGGTTATATCACCGGGTCCGTGCTGCCCCGCAATCTCTGGCGGTCTCTTACCCCTTACCCCTTGGCAAGACAGGGGTAAGGGACCGCCCACAATGGAAGGGTATTTGCCTGCGCAAGTCCATCGCCTTCAAAATAGCCGCCATGCAAAAAGTCATCGCCACGATCACCTTCGCCTCCGCTCTCACGGGGGCCGGCCTCGCGCACGCGCAATCGGACTTTTACCGTCGTGTGCTTCCACCGAACGTGGCACAGGGTGGCACGGTCGCCATTGCCCTGGTGTCCGGCCGCGAGTACGCGGGGTCGGATGAATCGCGCACCCGCCTGCTGCCCGGCATCGAGTACCAATGGAGCAACGGCTTCTTTGCAGGCGCCATGAACGGCCTGGGCTACAACGCGTCCACCCGGCGCGACATGGCCTACGGCCTGCGCCTCACGGCGGACTTCGGCCGCAGCGAAAACCGTAGCCCGGCCCTGCAAGGGCTGGGCGATATCGAACCCCGGCCGACGGTGGGCGCTTTCCTCAATGTCAGCCCAGGGCGCGGGGTGAGGCTCAATTCTTCTTTCCGCTACGGCAGCGGCAACGATCGCCAAGGGCTGGTGGTCGATGTCGGTGCAGGTTGGGGCATTCCGCTGAGCCCGCAGCTCCTGCTGGGAACCAGCATCAGCACCTCGTGGGCCAATGCGGCTCACCAGCAAACGTATTTTGGTGTCGACGCCGCCCAAGCCAGCCGCAGCGCTTTGGCAAGCTACACGCCAGGCGCAGGGGCCAAGGACGTCCGGGTCGGCGCATCGCTCGTTTACCTGCTGACCCAAGAGTGGAGCGTCCTGGGGTCTGTGAGCTACACAGAGCTGCTGGGGAGCGCCCGCGTGAGCCCGATCGTGCGGCAAAAGGCCAGCACCTCAGGCACGCTCGGATTGGCCTACAGATTCTGAAAGAGCGCACCACGGGCCGCCCCTTCAGCGGGACCGGTCAAGGGTGGCGGGCGATGAAATCGAGCATCGAGTCCCAAAACGCTGCTCGGGCCGCGTCGGTCGCACCTAAAGAGGCGCCCAGCGTCTGACCGTTGCCCCAAGTGGCACGGGTGCGAACCAGCGGACCGAAGAACGCGCTGTGGGCCATGTCGTCGAAATAGCGGATCTCGATCCGCCCACCGCGCTTTTGCACTGACTCGGCCCAGTCCAGTGCATGGGGAATCCGCCTTCCAGGCGTACTCTGGTTGCAGTATCGCGCCGACCCCGGGGGCACGCCCGGGAACTGGATGTTGATTCGGCAGTCGTCACTCAAGGTCCAGCGATTGCCCTGCGGGTCTGAGTTGCCGAAGTCGTCGAGCTTGCCGAAAGCCAGCAGGACTGGCACGCGGATTTCATCGGGCAGGCCCAGACCGATCGGTGTCACACCTTCCGAAATCACCCCTTTGACATGGGCCGGATCGACCAGCCCTGCCAAATTGGCCACGACGGCTGCGCCATTGGAGATGCCAAACAAATAGATGCGGCTGGTGTCGATGTCGGTACGCGTCAGGGCCCACCGGTAGGCCGCCAGCGCGGTGCTGTAGATCATGCGCTGGCGCGCCTCATTGGTCACCGAGCGCGCCCAGAACAGCGAGGTTCGCCCGGTCAGACCCTGCATGGCATAGGCGTCAAAGACGAGGGTGGCCATGCCGTGTTGATGGAATGCCTCGTCTGACTTCAGAACGTCGCGGATCCCGCCGCCCCCGTGCACGCTGATCATGAGCGGGGGCTTGGCAGGACCCGGGGGAACCCTGAACTTGACGCTGGCCTCGCAGGGGTCAAAGCCCCCCACTTTGCCAGCCACTGTGAAAAAGCTGGGGCGCAGGGCCACCAGTTCCAACGCGCCGCGCTCCTGCGGCAAACAGCTCACCGCGGCTTGGGCGCAAGCCAGTGCAGGTGCGGCTGCGCCGATCAAGGCAACCAGCCAAGGACGCCAAATCGCTGCGCCAAACGCCCAAAAGTGACGGGTGGTTCTCATGAGGACCCCAGCTCCGCTCGAACCCCTCGCTGGAAGTCGTTCAGCTTGGCATACAAAAAGCCAACCTCACTGGCCAGCGCAAAGAAACTGCAGCCACGCTGCGCCCAAGCCCGGCACTCTGATGCGTCGTAATGCGCCAAGCCGCAGACCCGCCCTGCTCGGCGCGCCGAGTCGATGATGCGCTGGCTTGCTGCCTCCACCACCGGGTCGTCCGTTTGGCCGGGCTTGCCCAGTTCGGATGCAAGATCGGAGCGCCCCAGAAACACCACGTCCAGCCCTGGCTCGACGCCAACAATCTGGTCGATCTGTTCAAGCCCTGCCAGGCTCTCTATCTGTCCGATCAGCAAGACGTCGCGGTTGGATTGCCCCGCAAACTCAATAAAGCCACGGCGCCTGGAGCCGTAGCCTGCAGCGCGGGTCTGTGTGCAGGTGCCCCGGGTCCCCTCCGGGGCATAGCGCACGGCGGCAGCGGCCCGGCGCACATCGTCGGCGGTTTCCACAAAGGGCAGCACGATGCCGGCAGCACCGGTTTCAAGGGCGTGCGAGATCTCTTTCTCTTCGTTCCAAGCCACTCGAATCAGGGGGGCAATGCCTGCCAACTGCGCTGCGCGCACCATGTCTTCGACGAGCTCCCAGCTTTTGCGGCTGTGTTCCTGGTCGATGATGATGAAGTCCAGCCCGGAACGGCCCAAGACTTCAACCATGCCCGGGCTAGGCAGAAAGGCAAATGAACCCAACATCAGTTCGCCCGATCGGACGCGGTCTTTCAATGGTGAATTCATGGGTTCTCCTGGTCTGCACGCATGGGGGATGGCACATGCTGCGCGCGATCACCCCGGGGATTCGATCCGGGTAAACCCCTGAAGTCCTTGAATCTCATCACATATGCAAATAAACATTACACAAGTGTGGAGCCTGGCCGGCGGTGTGAATACATTGATCGGATCAAGTCACCGATCCTCTGACCCCAAGGAGTGATCGTATTTTTTGCGGAAGGAGGCAGGATGCCGCGTACCGTGAAGTCAGCCGTCCGTGTTCTGGAGGTGTTCGAGTATTTCGACCGCATCCAGCGCGAAGCCACGGTCGGCGAGGTGGCGCGCGAACTGTCCTACCCCGTCTCGAGTACCTCCATCTTGCTGGCCAACCTCTTCGAGCGCGGCTACCTGCGCCATGGCGCGGACCAGCGTTCCTACTTCCCGACGCCGCGCGTCACCCTGCTGGGCGCCTGGGTGGAGCCCCTGCTGAAGCCCCACACCGAAGTCATGCGGATGATGGCCGAACTGGGAGAGGCTACCGGCGAGACCATCATCTTGGCAGCCCCAGCGCGTGACCAGGCGCAGTACCTCCATGTGGTGCCCGCAACCACGACGATGCGCATGCACGTTGGCCCGGGTACGACACGGCCTCTGGTTGCCTCCGGGCTGGGTCGCATCCTGCTCTCGGCGATGCCGGACGAGCGTGTACGCCAACTGGTCATGCGGCACAACGACGGCCCAAGGATCGACGAAGAGGGCCGCATCAGCCTGGCCGCCTTGCGGCGCGAAATATCAGGTATTCGAGCCAAGGGTCATGCGGTTGTCCTGCGCGGTGTCACACCCGGGGCCGGACTGGTGGGCATGCTGTTGCCGATTCAATTGGCCGGCTTGCCGCTAGCCGTGGGCATCGGGGGCTGGGCACGCGAGATGCGCCAGCGGCAGGTGGAATATGTCAACCTGCTGCGCGGCGCAGTGACCCGCCACCTGAAATCCCTGCGCACCGTGGACTGAATCAAACGGACAAAGCGCCATGAACATTCCGCCCGGATTTCAACTCCAATTTAGCCGTACACGCCTGATCTGTCGGCCAGGAGGGGTCTCCAGCTTGCCCGAGGAATTGCAACAGATCGGCAGCAAGCGCTGGATGCTGGTGAGTGGCACCCGCTCGGCCAATGGCGACGCTGCAAAGGCAGTTCGCCAGGTCATGGGCTCTTCGGTGGTCGCCCATTGGACGGGCATCCCACAGCACTCTGGCGTTGACGTGATCAGCGCCATGGCCCAGCACGCGCGGACCAATGAAGTCGATGGCTTCTTAGCTGTGGGCGGCGGGAGCGCCTCCGACAGCGCCAAAGCAGCAGCCATCTTGCTGGCAGAAGGTGGCAGTTTGGCGGATCACGCCAACGTTTTTTACCCGCCGGATCGCTACGTCCAGCAAGTGCTGACCAAGCCCAAATTGCCCATCGTGGCTATTCCAACCACCTTGTCGGCAGCCGAGGTCACCCCGGGCCTTGGCATTCGCAATAACGACGGACACAAGCTCGTGTTCTGGGATCCGGGTGTTGTGCCGCGATTGATCGTGCTCGATGCTGCTGTGTGCACGGATGTGCCTGCGGACGTATTTGCCACCACCGGCATGAATGCCCTGGCGCATTCCATTGAGGGCATGTACTCCCGCGTTCGCAACCCGGCCTCAGAGGGATTGGCCTTGCAGTCGATCCGCTATTTGAGCAAGGCCTTGCCCCGGGTTGTGGATGACCCGGCAGACGTTGTTGCTCGGGAGCAGGCCCTGATCGGCGCCTATTTGAGCGGCCTCGTGATCAGCAATGCGCGGGTGGGCATCCATCACGGCCTCTGCCACGGCCTGGGCTCCATGGGCGGCTTGTCACACGGCATGGCCAATGCCATCTTCTTGCCTCACGCGATGCGGTTCAACCTGGAGGCGGCACAAGATCAACTGGCGATGGCAGCCACCGCGTTTGACACGGCAGCACATGCCCTGCCGGCCGCAGAGGCGGCGATCGCTGCGGTTGAATCCGTGTCGCGCTTGCAGCAACGCTTGGGCTTGCCATCCCGGCTGCGTGATTCAGGTCTGGACCGCGGCCTGCTGCCGCGCCTGGCACGGCACGCCATGTCGGACCGGGGACTCTATTTCAATCCTCGGCGGGCAAGCGAAGCCGAGGTGCTGGATTTGCTGGAGTCCGCCTGGTGAACACCCTCAGCACCACGCTCTTCGAGGATCTCCGGGCAGGCCGCCGGCGTGCGCTGTCGCGGGCGATCTCCTGGGTCGAGAGCAATGCGCCGCAAGCCAGCGCGCTGCTGGAAGAGGTCTACGCACAGGCGCCGCAGCCCTGGGTGATCGGCATTACGGGGGTCGGTGGCGCGGGAAAGAGTTCACTGGTCCCGCACCTGGCAAGACGCCTGGCCGCCGGCGGGGACGCGGTGGCTGTCCTGGCCGTGGATCCGACCAGCCCCATCACCGGCGGCGCCCTGCTGGGTGACCGCCTCCGTGACAGCAGCGGCCAGCAAGACCCGAATGTCTTCTTTCGAAGCGTGGCCACACGGGGCGGCCAAGGGGGTCTGGCCACCTGCGTGGCCGACCTGGTGCGCGTGACTGCCGCCGCCGGCTGCAAGACGGTCATCGTCGAGACGGT
>NZ_JARXAB010000156.1 GCF_029866045.1 Ramlibacter sp.
CTTGGGTTGGCCGTCCATGAAGGCCAGCAGGTTGTCCACCGTGCCAGCATAGAAAATGCGCAAGGTCTCCTCCACTGTGTAGCCCAGGTGGGGGGTGAGGATGGCGTTGTCCAGGCAGCGCAGCGGGTGCTGGTCGGGCAGGGGCTCTTGGTCAAACACGTCGAGCCCCGCGCCGGCGATGCGGCCGCTGCGCAGGGCGTCGAGAAGAGCCTCGGACTCCACCAGGCCTGCCCTGGCGGTATTGACCAGGCAGGCTGTGGGCTTCATCAGCGCAAACTCCCGCGCGCCCAGCGTGTGGCGGCTTCGTTCGCCCAGCACCAGGTGCAGGCTGATGAAATCGCTGCGGGCAAGAAGTTCGTCCTTTGCGCACCACTGCGCACCCACCGCCTCGGCCTGCGCAGGTTGCAAGTTGTTGCTCCAGGCCAGCACCTCCATGCCAAAAGCCAGGCCCACCCGCGCCATTTGGCGACCGATCCGGCCCAGGCCCACAAGGCCCAGCGTCTTGCCCTCCAGGGTCTGGCCGCAATGGCGCTGCCAGCCGCCCTGCTTCATGGCCGCCGCTGCCTGAGGCAGTTGCCGCGCCAGGGCGATGATCAGGCCCCAGGCCAGTTCGGGCGTGGCCCACCGGCCCAGGCCCCCATTGCCCGCCGAGGTGACCACGATGCCGCGGCGGCGTGCAGCCTCCAGGTCCAGGGTTCGATGCTCAGAGCCGGTGATCGCGATGCAGCGCAGGCGCGGCAGTTGATCGATCAAGGTGCCCGGCATCGCCATGCGCTCGCGCAAATGGCAGACGGCGTCGAACGGAGCGAGCGCCTCGGCGGCCTCGGCCTCATCGAGGTGGCGGTCGAACACGGTGATCTGGGCGCCACGGGCTTCGAGGGCGGACCAGTCCGCCAGGCGCAGGGCCAGGTTTTGGTAATCGTCGAGGATGGCTATGCGCATGCGGGGCTCCGTTTCAGTAGATCGCCCAGCACACTGCGGGGCAGCCCGCCTGCCGCCATCAGGTGTCGCTCGGCTGCGGTGCGGGTTTCGGCCATCACCTCAAAGGTGATGGCCGTGCCATCGAGGCGACGGGCCTGGACGCGAATCAGGTGGCCGTGCAACACGCCATCGGCCACGCCCTCAAAGTCGAAGACCTCCGAGCCGTCGAGGCCGAGTTGCTGCCAACCTTGGCCCGCCTCAAAGCGCAGGGGCAGCACGCCCATGCCAATCAAATTGGCGCGGTGAATCCGCTCATACGACTCGGCGATGACCGCCTTGATGCCCAGAAGGGCCGAGCCCTTGGCCGCCCAGTCTCGGCTGCTGCCGGTGCCGTACTCCTTGCCGCCAAGGATGATGGCCGCGCGCCCCTGGGCGATGTAGGACTGGGCGGCCTCATGAATCGTGGTCACCTCGCCGCCCGGGAAGTGCCGCGTCCAGCCGCCTTCGCGGTCAGGCGTGAGGGCGTTGCGCAGACGCACATTGGCAAAGGTGCCACGCACCATCACCTCGAAGTTGCCGCGTCGGCCAACGAAGGTGTTGAAGTCCTTGGGCGCAATGCCGGCTGCGAGCAAATACTGCCCGGCCGGCGTGTCCGCCGGAATTTCGCTGCTCGGGGAAATGTGGTCGGTGGTGAGCGAGTCGCCAAAGGCCGCCAGCACGCGCGTTCCCTTCAGGGCATGCGCCAGGCTAGCAATGCCGTCGCCGCCCGGTGCCTCGTCACCCGCAAAGAAGGGCGGCTCGCGCAGATAAAGCGACGCCGGATCCCAGGGATAGAGCAGACCGGTCGCGGCGCTCGGGGCCCAGTCGGGTGCCGGCGCGCTCGCTGAATCACCGCTGCCCATCGGGGCGGACTCGATCGCACCCGGCGCGGTGGCGTCGTTCACACCCGGCAAATGGGTCATCAGCGCCATCATCGCCTTCACGTCTTCCTGAGAGGGAACGATGTCGCGCCAGTAAACCGGGCGGCCTTGTGGGTCTTGGCCAACCGGGTCCTGATCCAAGTCAACGTCGATGCGGCCGGCCAGCGCATACGCCACGACCAGTGGCGGGGCGCCGATGTAGTTGGCCCGCACCAGCTTGTGGATGCGGCCAGGAAAGTTGCGATTGCTCGACACCACCGCCGCAGTCACCAGTTGCCGCCGCTCGATCTCCTGCGCCACCTCGGGCGACAAGGGGCCGGACTTGCCGCCACAGGTGGTGCAGCCGAACCCGATCAGGTGAAAGCCCAGGTCGGCCAGGGGCTGGGCCAGGCCCAGCGCCTCGAGGTAGCGCATGACAGAAGGCGATCCGGGCGCCAGTGAGGTCTTGACCCAGGCCGGGACGGCCAGGCCGCGCGCCACCGCATTGCGCGCCACCAGACCGGCGGCCAACATGACCTGCGGGTTGGAGGTGTTGGTGCAGGAGGTAATGGCCGCAATGGCCACGGCCCCTTCAGGCATGGCGCCCGTCTCCTCGCCGGCGCGGCTGGGGCCGAAGCCGCCCTCGGCCAGGGGCAGGCCCTGCCGGCGCCGGAAATCCGGCGCCACCTCCGGCAAGGCGAGCCGATCCTGAGGCCGCGCGGGGCCGGCCAGGCTGGGAACCGCGTGGCTGATGTCGATCTCGATCACGCGGGCGTAGGCCGGTTCTGGCACCGACGCATCGCGCCAAAACCCTGCCCGCTTGCAGTACGCCTCGACCAGGGCCACCTGAGCGTCAGTCCGACCTGTTTGGCGCAGGTAGTCCAGGGTGTGGTCATCCACCGCAAAAAATCCGCAGGTGGCACCGTACTCGGGCGCCATATTGGCCAGCGTGGCCCGCTCGGGAACAGGCATCGCGGCGGCGGCGGGCCCGAAGAATTCCACCGCGCAACTGGCCACCTGCTCACGGCGCAGGCGCTGGGTGACCATGAGCGCGATGTCGGTGGTCCAGACCAGGGGCTGCACCTGGCCGACCAGACGTACGCCGACCACTTCGGGCAGGGGGAAGGTGTAGGCGTGGCCCAAGAGCGCGGCCTCTGCGTCGATGCCGCCTACACCCCAGCCCAAAACACCCAGACCATTGACCATGGGGGTGTGCGAGTCACCGCCGATCACCAGGTCGGGAAAGGCCCAGACCTCGCCTGCGTGTTCGGCAGTAGCGACCACGGTGGCGATCTTCTCCAGATTGACCTGGTGAATGATGCCGCTGCCCGGCGGAAAAAGCCGCAGGCCGCGAAAGGCCTGCTGCGCCCAGGCGATGAAGGCGTAGCGCTCGGCATTGCGCTCGAGCTCGCGCCGCATGTTGGCGACCATGGCGCCGGGCGTCCCCCACTGGTCGACCTGTAGCGAGTGGTCGACCACCAGGTCCACCGGAATGCGCGCATCGACCTGCGCCGGGTCGCCACCGGCACGCGCGAGCGCATCGCGCAAAGCCGCCAGGTCCTGGAGCACAGGCAGGCCGCTCGAGTCCGGCAGGATGACCCGGGCCACAAAGAGCGGCATGTCGGTGCCCACATGGGCCGGTGAGTCCAGCACCCGGCTCACCTCCTCCTCGCTCACCGCGCGGCCAGTGGCGCGCGCGCGCAGCAGGTTCTCCAGCAGCACACGGGTCACGAAGGGCATGCGCGCCAGCTCGCGCCCCGCCGCGGCAACGAAGGCGGGCAGGTCGACGAAGCGGTAGGCGGTGCCCGCAACTACAAGGGCGCCTGAAGCCGGGCTGGAGGCCGGGGCAGCGTGGGAGGTGTGTGAAGCCATGTCGCCCATCATTGTGTCAACACTTTGCCGGCGCAAGCCCCGGGCAGGCGGCGCACCAACTGGTGGTCAAACCGAATTCTCTCTTTAAAAATATAAGCGTCACCCTGAAGACCACCCTCATCAGGGTAAGCACCAGCCACCCCAACTGTTGACACTTTGAGGCTCACTGCCTAGATTCGTCCGCATGCCCCCCCCCTCCGATTCCGACGGCAAGGCCCAACCGCTGGCCGACACCGTGCTGAGTGAATTGGTGGCCCGCATCCACGACGGCCGCCTGCCCCAGGGCGCCCCGATCAACGAGGCGGCGATCGCCGAGGAGTTCGGCGTGAGCCGAGGCCCGGTCCGTGAGGCTTTGCGTCGTCTTCAAGGCATCCAGCTGGTGAGCCGCGAGCCCTATGTGAAAGCCCGGGTGGTCACACTCACCCAGGAGGGCGCGCGCGAGCTGTTCGAAATGCGCATGGCCCTCGAGGGCATGGCCTGCCGCCTGGCCGCCGAGAGAATGAGCAACGAAGAAATCGGCGGCCTGGTGCGGGAGCTCGAGCAAGATCGCCAACGCACCTTGGCTGACCGCGGAGCCGGCGCACGAAGCGCCGCGAACGCCCACGTGCCCAAGGCCTTCGACCTGCACGAGCGCATCGTCCGCGCCAGCGGCAACAGCCGCATCATCGACGCCCTGTGCGGCGACCTGTACCACCTGCTTCGCATGTACCGGGGTCGCTCCGGGGCGGTGCCTGAGCGCAAGAGCCAGGCCTATGCCGAACACTGGCAGTTGGTGCGCGCACTCAAGGCGCGCGACGGCGAACTGGCCGAGTCGCTGATGCGCTCGCATGTGGCGCGAGCCGCTGACCATTTGTTTGCGCACCTCCCCCTGATTTCCGGCGACATGACCGCCCTGCGCGGCGCCTGAATTTCCCTCACCGATTCACCCGAAAAAGAAGTACCCCCGGATGTCCCTCAACGCCCAGAAATACCGCGCGCTGCTAAATAGTGGCGAATTCATCGTCTCCCCCGGCGTCTACGACGGCTACAGCGTGCGCCTGGTGGAAGCGGCCGGATTCAAAACCGCTGCCACCAGCGGCGCGGCGGTCTCTAACGCCATCCTGGGCCAGCCTGACTCGGGCTACCTGGGCCTGTCGGAGAACGTGAACCACTGCCGCAACATCGCCCGCTCGGTCGGCATCCCGGTCACCGCAGACGCCGACACCGGCTACGGCAACCCGATGAATGTGCACTTCACCGTGCAGCAGTTCGAGGAGGCAGGCATTGCCGGCGTCAACATCGAAGACCAGGTGAGCCCCAAGCGCTGCGGCCACATGCCGGGCAAGGAGGTCATCTCCCTGGAGGAGATGGTGATGAAGGTCGAGGCGGCCTGCCTGGCCCGCCGGGACGACGCCTTCGTGGTGTGCGCGCGCACCGATGCGATTGCAGTCGAGGGCATCGAGGCCGCCTGCCGGCGCGCACGGGCCTACGCGGAGGCGGGCGCCGACATGATCTTCGCCGACGCAGTGCGCAGCGAAGAAGACATCGCAGCCATCGTCGAAGCGGCGCGGGTGCCGGTCACGGTGAACATGGGCTTTGGCATCCGCTCGCGGCCGACCACGCCGCTGTTTCCCATCCCCCGCCTCAAGGCGCTGGGTGTGCGGCGCATCAGCCTGCCGCGCATGCTGCCCGCTGCTGCCATCCACGCCATGCAACAGGCGCTGTCGGTGATGCGCGAGGTGATGACGACCGGCGTTCCCGCAGACCGGCCTGACCTGCTGGCCTCCATCGAGGACATCATGGCCCTCATGGGTTACGCCGAGATGCGCGAGCGCGAGGCCCGCCTGCTGCACCAGGACGCCCCCGTCCGGAGCCACGCATGAAGCGATTGGACCAGCGCGTCGCCCTGATCACCGGCGCCGCCGGCGGACTTGGCCGCGCCACCGCGCTGCGTCTGGCCCGGGAGGGCGCAAGCCTGTGCCTGAGCGACCGGGCCGACCTGACGGAAATCCTGGCCCTGGTGCAAGCCGAGGGCGCGCGGGCCATTGCAGCGCCAGCCGATGTCACGGACGTCGCCGCGGTCGAGGCCATGGTGGCACGCACCGTGGCCGAACTCGGCGCCCTGGACGTGCTGGTGAACATCGCCGGCATCAGCTCGCACGGTGCCTCCGATGACATCGACGCGATGGAGTTCGAGCGCATCCTGCGAGGCAATCTGACCAGCGTGTTCATTTGCTGCAAGGCAGCACTGCCGGTGATGCGCGCGCGCGGCTACGGCCGCATCGTGAACATGAGTTCCATCCTGGGTAAGAACGGCGGCAACCCGCGTCCCTGGCTCGACCCAGCCGAACAGAAGCGCGCAGGCAGTGTGGCCTATGGCGCGTCCAAGGCCGGCGTTCACGCCCTCACCTACTACTTGGCCAAGGAAAACGCGCGCTTTGGAATCACGGTCAACGCGGTGGCGCCCGGCCCCATTGCCACCCACATGACCCGCAATTTTCCGGACAGCCTGCGCAACCTGATCCCCCTGGGGCGCATGGGCGCGCCCGAAGACGTGGCCGATGCGGTGGCCTATCTGGCGGGCGACAGCGCAGGCTTCGTGACCGGCGAAGTGCTAGACGTCAACGGCGGCGCCTGGGTCGACTGAGAACACACACCCCACACAAGACAACGAGGAGAAGAAGCAATGGCAAACACAGAACACAACTTTGACGTCGTCGTGATCGGCTCTGGCGTCGCCGGGCTGAGCGCAGCGGTGTCGGCGCAGGAACACGGCGCCCGGGTCTGCATCGTCGAGCGCGCCACGGCGGAAGAAGCCGGCGGCAACACCCGCTGGACCGGCTCGTACATCCGGATGAAATCGGTCGACGAGGTGTCGGACGACTTCGAGGACCACCTGATCGCCAACGGGGGCGGCTACCTCGAACCCACCCTGATGGCCGAAGCCGCACGCGACCCGGCCCAATGGCCGCCGACCCTGCGCGCCCTGAGCTTTGTCGACCCGAACGTGGTGGCGCGTCTGGCCAACGATTCCCCGGGCACGCTCAAGTGGCTGTGCGGCTACGGCCTGCAGTTTTTCCCGCTCGAAGTGCCCTTTCCGACCGCGGCGCAGCCACGCATCGTTCCCTCGGGCGGCGGCCTGGCCATTGTCGAGACCCTGTCCAAGAAGTTCCTTGAGAAGGGAGGCACGGTGCTGTACGAGACCAAGGCCGAGTCCCTGATTCAGAACGACGAAGGCGCAGTCTGCGGGGTGAACGCCATCGGACGCGGCAACAAGCGGATGCAGGTGCGCGGCCATGGGGTGGTGATTGCCAGCGGCGGCTTCCAGGGCAACGCCGAAATGATGACTCGCTACATCGGCCCGCGCGCCTTGAACCTGCGCGGCATGTCCCTGGGCTGCCACTTCAACAAGGGCGAAGGCATCCAGATGGCGCTGGACATTGGCGCTGCGCCCTGTGGCGACTTCGGCAGCTTCCATGCCTCACCGATGGACCCGCGCTCCAACCGCGCGGGCCCCTCGATGTACATGTACCCCTACGGCATTCTGGTCAACAAAGAGGGCCAGCGCTTCGTCGATGAAGGACCTGGCGAGACCGACGAGACCTACGAGCGCGTCACCCGTCGCATCTTCGCGCAGACCGACGGCCTGGCCTATTGCATCCTGGACGCCAAGTTTGCCGACGTTCCCAACAAACAGTCGGCCATCAAGACCGAGCAGCCACCGATCGAGGCGCCAACCTTGCGCGAGTTGGCTGCGAAGCTCGAACTTCAGGCCGATATCCTGGAAAAAACCATCGCCGACTACAACGCCGCCTGCGTGGCGGGCACCTACGACCCCCGCCGGGTCGACGGCCTGTCCACACGCGGCATCACGCCGCCCAAGTCCAATTGGGCGCGCCCCTTGGACCAGGGCCCGTTCCTGGCCTACCCGATCATCTCGTCCATCGTCTTCACCTTCGGTGGACTCAAGACGGACACGACCGCCCGCGTGATCAACACCCAGGGCGACGCGATCCCGGGCCTGTATGCCGCGGGCGAGGTGCAGGGCCTGTACTACCACAACTACACCGGCGCCACCTCGGTGCTCAAGGGCGCAGTCTTCGGCCGCATCGCCGGTCAGGACGCCGCCGAGTTAGCCAAAGCAGACTGAAGACAACCACAGAAGGAGACACGCGATGCAACACACTTCCCTCTTGCCGTCCCTGACCCGGGCCACCCGCCTGGCGGCGGCACTGGCCACCGCCACCCTGGCCCTGTGGCAGCCCGCCGCACAGGCCCAGCCGGCCGATGACTTTCCGAACAAGCCCGTCAAGCTGATCGTTCCCTTCTCACCGGGCGGCTCCACCGACGTGATTGCGCGTCTGGTGGCCAAGGAGATGTCCCGCACCCTGGGCCAGCCAGTCGTGGTGGAGAACAAGGACGGGGCGTCGGGCGCGATCGCCACCGACTTCGTCGCCAAGGCGGCTCCCGACGGCTACACGCTGTGCTACTGCACCACCGGCTCGATCGCCATCTTGCCCTTGCTCGACTCGAAACTGAGCTACAGGCCCGACCGTGACCTTGCCGCCGTCACCCTGGCAGTCAACCAGCCCTTCGGCATCGTGGTGCGCAGCAACCTGGGCGTGAACAACTTCCGAGAGTTCGTCGCCATGGCCAAGGCCAACCCAGGCAAGATCTCCTTCGGGTCGCCCGGCACGGCCACGCCCAGTCACCTCACCGGCGAGATGCTGGCGATGGCCACCGGCACCGAACTGCGCCACGCGCCTTACCGCGGCGACGCGCCCGCCGTCCAAGACCTCACTGGCGGTCACATCGACGCCATGATGCTGTCGGCGGTGAGCGTGAAGGGCGTGGTCGACACCGGCCGGGTCAAGCTGCTGGCGGTCAGCAGCCTCACCCGCCTCAGGCAGTTCCCCGACGTGCCCACCGTGGCCGAATTGGGCTACGCCGGCTTCCAGACCAACAACCTCCAGGCCCTGTATGCCCCGGCCAAGACGCCGCCGGCGGTGATTGCCAAGCTCAATGCGGCTGCGATCGCTGCCCTGCGTACGCAAGAAGCAGTGGAAAAGATTGCCGGCCAAGGCCTGATCATCATCGGCGACACGCCGGCGTCTGCCGCCAAAACGATGAAAGACGAGTCCGAGCGCTGGGCCCCGGTGGTCCAAAAGCTGGACCTGCGCCGCTGAGGCCATGACGCTGGCCATTGACGCGGCGGCCCTCGATGCAGAGGGCTGCTACAAGCTCCTGAGCGGTGTGGTGGTGCCCCGGCCGATCGCATGGATCACCACGCAGTCCGCGCAGGGGGTGGTCAATCTGGCGCCCTTTAGCTGCTACACCTACCTGTGCAGCAAGCCGCCCATGGTCGGCATCAATATGGGGCTGCGCGATGGCGTGCCCAAGGACACCAACCGCAACATCCTCGAGCAGGGGGAGTTTGTGGTGAACATCGGCGACGAGACCATGATCGACGCCATCCATCGCAGCGCCGACGAGTACCCGCCGGAAATCAGCGAGGTGGAGTTGCTGGGCCTGCCCCTGGCGCCTTCATCCCGGGTGCGCACACCCCGACTCGCCCATGTGCCGGCGGCCCTCGAGTGTCGGCTGCACAGCGTGCAGGAGTTCGGTGACACCCGTGCGCAGTTCGTGGTGGGCGAGGTTCTGACCTTCCACTTCCGCGACGGACTGCATGTCGGCGGGCGCATCGACACCCGTGCACTGCGCCCGCTGGCGCGGGTCGGCGGCCCCACCTATGCCCGCCTGGGCGAATTCATCACGATGGCGCCTGTCGCCAGAACCCCGCAACGCGTGACGCCCGCCCCGGGCGACGCCATTGGCAAGACCTAGCCCCCTCGGGGCGGAACAAGAAGGAGTCTCACGAAATGAATACCAACCGCAGGCAGATCACCCAGGCACTCGGCGGCCTCGCCCTGGGCGCCGCCCTCCCCTCGGCCTGGTCGCAGCAGGACTTTCCTTCCAAGCCGATTCGGCTGGTCGTTGGCTACCCGCCCGGAGGTGCCAACGACATCACGGCCCGCCAGGTCGCACAGCGTCTGGGCGAGGTGCTCAAGGTGTCGGTGGTAGTCGAGAACCGCGCTGGCGCCAACGGACTGATCGGCTCCGAGCTGGTGGCCAAGGGTGCGGCCGACGGCTACACCCTGCTCATGGGAGGACTCACGCCCATGGTGCTCAATCGGCTCACCTACCCCAAGCTTCCCTATGCCGAGGGCGATCTGACTGGCATCAGCACCGTGGCCAGCAGCCCGATCGTGTTCGCAGTGCGCCCCAGCCTGCCGGTGAACAACCTCCAGGATCTGGTCCGCCTGGCCAAGAGCAAGCCCGACGCGGTGCAGTTCGCCACCGTGGGTTCGGGCGGCTCGACCCGTGTCGTGCTCGAACTCCTGAACCAGGCCACCGGCGCGGGGATCAAGTACATCCCCTACAAGGGCGCTGCGCCGGGCATCACCGACATCCTGGCCGGCAACGTGGACGGAATGGGCGTGGACCTGCCGGCGCTGCTGCCCTTTATCAGGGACGGCAAGCTGCGCGGTATTGCCATCACCAGCGAAAGCCGCAACCCGCTGCTGCCTGACCTGCGCACCGCCGCCGAGCAAGGGGTGCCCGAGCTGACCTGCGGCAACTGGTACGCGGTGGTCGCCCCGTCGCGCACGCCGCGGCCGGTGATTCAGCGGCTGCACGCCGCGATCCAGCAGGTGGTGGCCATGCCCGAGTTCCGACAACAGACCATCAATGGCGGGGCAGAGCCGCGCGGCAGCGCCTCGCCTGAGGCCTTCGCCAGCTTCCAGCAGGCGGAGCTGGCCCGCTGGGGCAAGGTGATCAAGACCGCCGGCATCGAGGCCGAGTGACCATGCGTATCTGCATCCAGAGCGGCACACCCCTGAGCCAGTCGGCGCTGTACAAGCCCTACCATGACTCGCTGCTGCGGCATGCGCAGCGTGTCGCGAGCCCGGGGACCACGGTCGAATTTCCGAATCTGGGCAAGCAGTACCCCGGCGCCGCCCGCAGCCGCACGCACCTGCATCTGGTGCAGCACGAAACGATCAAGTCCGCCCTGCGGGCGCAGGAGGAGGGCTACGACGTTTTCGTCACCCAGTGCCTGGACCTGGGCTACCACGAGCTGCGCGAGATGGTGAAGATTCCGGTGGTCTTCATGACCCAAGCCACGCTGGCGTTCTACAGCCAGCTGGCGCCGAACTTCGCCTTCCTTGTCAACAGCGAGCGGCTGCTGCATTACTTCGGCGAGCTGGCCGACCGCTACAAGGCGCGCGAGCGGATGGTGCCGGGTAGCTTCGTGAGCTTTGCCTTCACCGACTACGCCAACCTCTGGAACCAGCCGCAGCCTTTCATCGACGCCTACCTGCAGGTGGCCGGCGGCCTGGCCGACCGGGGCGCCGCGGCGCTCTACCCCGCAGGCCTGTACCTGAGCCAGTGGCTGATCGACCAGAACATCCGCAGCGTCAAGGGTGCCCTGGTGATGGACCCCTTGGCAGTGGCAATCCGCACCGCCGAGGCCATGGTCGAACTCAAAGCCGTAGGCATCGAGACCTACCGCGCAGGCTCTTGGGCCGCGCCGTCCGACGAGGTGCACCAGTTCCTCACCAACGAATTCAGCCAATAAAGGCGACGACACCCATGAAGATCTGGCACCAGAGTTTCACCACGCTAGCCCGCGTGCCCGAATACAACAAGAAGCTGCGCGCCCACATCCGCAAGGTGGTGCGCCCCGACACGGAAGTAGTGGTTCACGGCACCCACGCCGGCACCCATGGGCACAAGCCGGGCGACGGCCCCAGCACCGATGTGGGCTACGCCTACTTCCAGGCCCTGCACTCGCACCAGTTCGCCTATGCGGCCATGCTGGCCGAGGAACAGGGCTTTGATGGCTTTGCCATGGCCACCCTGCCCGAGCCCGGCATTCGGGAAATGCGCAGCCTGGTCAACATTCCGGTGGTGGGCTACGGCGAGGCCTCGATGAGCCTGGCCACCCACCTGGGCCAGAAGTTCGGCGTGCTGCTGTTCATCAAGGAAATGATTCCGGCGATCGAGGCCAACATCGCCCGCATGGGCCTGACCAGCCGCTGCGCCGGCATCCGCTATGTGGGCTTTCCCTCCAGCGCGGTGATTCCCACCAAGCAGGCGCCGGCTGAAGTGATCGACATCTTTCACCAGAACGCGCGCCAGCTCATTGCCGACGGCGCCGACGTCATCATCCCCGGCGAGGCGCCGCTCAGCCTGCTGCTGCATGGCGCGGACATTCAGCGGGTGGACAACGTGCCGGTGATCGAGAGCGTAGCCGCCGTTCTCAAGACGGTGGAGATGCTGGTCGACATGAAGCAGCAGCTCGGCGTCTCACGCTCAACGCAGGGCTACTGGCAAGCCATTCCACCGCGCGAGCGTGTCAAGGAACTGGCCCAGATGTACGGGCTGTCCAAATTGTTTTCCGAGGAGAAATAGACCATGAAGCGACTGCAATCGATCATCGGCGCCGCCGTTGCGGCCCTGGCACTCACAGGCCTGTCCCTGCCGGCCCACGCCGACTACCCGGACAAGCCGGTCAAGCTGATCGTGCCCTACAGCCCGGGCGGCCCGGCCGACTTGCTGGCGCGAGTCGTGGCCCAGAAGCTGTCGACCTCCATGGGCCAGTCCTTCGTGATCGAAAACAAGCCCGGCGCTGGCCTGGTGGTGGGCGCGGAAGCCGCCGCCAAGTCGGCCCCCGACGGCTACACCCTTTTCCTCGCCGCGTCCTCGATGCTGATGGACAGTGGCGGCGGCGCCCGCCGCACGCCAGAGGACAACCTCAAGGACTTCGCGCCCATCTCCCTCATTGGCAGCCTGCCGCTGGTGGCGGTCGTCAACCCGTCGCTGCCGGTACAAAACGCGCGCGATCTGATGGAGTACGCCCGCAAGCGCCCAGGCGAGGTGAATTTCGGCTCCTCGGGCGCAGGCAGCCTGACCGCCCTGGCCGGTGAGATTTTCAACACCATGGGCGGGGTGAAGATGGTCCACATCCCCTACCGGGGCATCAACGAGGCCATGGCCGATCTGATCGCCGGTCGTGTGCAGGTTGCCTTCGCCGGCGCGCCGATCGCCCTGCCCCATGTGAAGACGGGCAAGGTCAAGGCCATTGCAGTCACCAGCCTCACCCGTACCTCCGGCGCGCCCGAGTTGCCCACGGTGGCCGACAGTGCAGGCATGACCGGCTTCGAGGTGAACCCCTGGTACGGCTTCGTCGCACCCACGGGCACGCCGCCAGCCGTGCTCAATCGGTTGCACACCGAGATCAACAAGATCCTGCAGCAGCCCGACGTGAAGGAACGCTGGATTCAGTGGGGCGCCGAGCCCGTCGGCAGCAAGTCGCCGGCGGAGTTCGCCACGCTGATGCGCAATGAAACCAACCGCTGGGCCCGCATGCGCGCCGAGGGCAAGGTGAAGATGGATTGAAGGGTCGTGCTCAGGTCCTGAGCTCGCCCGGCCCACCAGCGCGGATCGCGCCCTTGCGCTAGGGGCGGAGATTGGCTTGGAAGAAGTCAAGCGCCTTGCTCACGGCCTCGTCCATCTTCTCGTAGGTCTGGCCTCTACCGCCCTCGTTGCGAAAGCAGCGGCGGTTGATTTCGTCCCGGGTGGTGGGCGTTCCGTCGTAGAAAGTCCAGGTGCCCGTGGCGTCGTCCTGGATGGCCGGGTTGTCGGTACACCCGTTGAAGGCTAGGCCGCGAACGATTTGACCGTTGAGGCTGAAGTAGTGGTTGGACTTCTCGAACAGCAGCACCTCGACCCGGTTACCAATCTTCCTGTTTTCTTCGGCGGCGATCTGGCAGGCCCGGGGGTAGTAGTGGCTCTCCGTGCCCTTCATGATCAAGACCGGATAGGGCAAGGGCCGAGGCTTGAAGAAGGTGTTGCAGCCAGCCTCGGCAGCGACCACGGCCGCCCAGGGCGTGGGGTTGCGGCTGGCAAGCTGCCACATGGCCATGTCGCCGCCATAGCTAAAGCCGGTGTAGAAGGTGTTGCGCGGATCCAGCCGCGACTCCTTGGCCAGCAAATGCGCCCTGAGCCTCACCGCATAGGCACCGGCATTGGGAAATTGGGTCTTGTCGGAGGGCGCAAGGTTCTTCTCGTAGAAGGCATCGAGCACCGCCACCGCAAAGCCCCGGGCCACTGCCGCCTGCATCATCCGGCTTGAATAGGTGTCGGTGCGGCCCTTGCCGCCCTCGAAGCGGTAGCCATCGCGCGTGCTGCCATGCTGGGTGATGACCAGCGGGTAGGAAGGCTTGCCGGTGTCGGGAATCCAGAGTTCAACCGGAACAGGCCGCGCACCGAAGGCCGGCTCCCGCAGTTCGACAACAAAGGATTCCCGGGTGAAGCCTGCAGCCAGGGCCTCGCCGGCCAGCGCCAGAAGTATCCCGGCCAATGTCATGAGTCGTAAGCGCTTCATGCGTCCTCCAACATCCACACCCGGATCACCACCGCGCCGCTCCCCGGAGGCAGCGAATGCAAGGTGCCGATGAACACACGTCGGTTCAGCCAGCCATGCGGGCCCTCGGGCGCCTGGACCTTGACATGCGAGAAGGCATAGCGAGGCTGACCGCTGGGCTCGTCGATGGTGACCTGGTTGTGAATCGTGAAGACGCTGCCGTCCTCATGCTGCATCTCGTAGAGGGCATCGAGCTCGCGCACACCGTCGGGTCGCCACAGCTGGCGGTCGGCGCCCCCAGGCAGCACCGTGCCACGCAGGCCCATGGGGCCGTCGAAGCTACCGCCGGTGATGGGGATGATGTGGCGCTCACCGGCGGGGCCTCGGCCCATGGGCTGGCGCGGTGTGGTGGTGACACGCGCCTCCCAGGCCAGGGACGCGCGCGGTGCAACAGGAGCAGGGACGGAGGAAAAATCAGGCATGGCGATGGCGATGGCGAGGCAGCTGGGAAGCCGTGAAAGCGTGCCGGTCTACGTTGCAGCGGCCGAGGCGCGCACGTAGCCTGACAATGCGGCGCAGATGGATGCACGGCGTCTGGCGCGCACCTGGGGCGAGAAGAAGTCGGTGTCGAACAGAGCCTTGTAGGCGGGCCGGGCGGCGATGTGGTAACTGCACAAGCCCACGAAGGTGATGTACACATCCAACGGCTCGAGGTCTTGTCGCATGCTGCCCTCGGCCTGGCCGCGTCGCAGCTGACGCGCGATACCTGCCAAATTCCCCTGGTTGATGCGACGGATCGCTTCCGATGCCGAAACCACCGGAGCCCCGCGCAGATTCTCCTGCAGCGTGAGCCGGATGAAGTCCGGGTGCCGGTTGAAGCTGTCGAAGGCCGAACCGGCCAGGGCCAGCAGGGCCTCAAGCGGCGGCAGTGTGTCGATGTCACCCGGGTGCTCAGCGCCGCTACTGACCAGGTCGTAGGCATAACTCAACACGGCGTCGTACAGCTTCTCCTTGCTGCCGAAGTGGTAATAAATCATCCGCTTGCTCGTGGCCATGCGCGCGGCGATGGCCTCGATGCGGGTGCCCTCGAAACCATAGTTGGCGAACTCGGACAGCGCCACCTCGAGAATGTCGCGGACAACAGGATCCATGGGCCAAATGGTAACGGGCTCGACCGGGTCCGCGCCCCTGTCGCTGCCCGAGTCCTCGCGAGCGTCGTCCATATCGGCCAAGTCCCTAGCGGATCAGTCCGTCATCAGCGCCCGGAGGTCCGCGCACAACTGCAACGCCGCCGCTAGGCTGTCCTGGCTGACCGCGGTGTAGCTGAAGAAGCCGTGATTGAGGGTCGGAAACTCCCGCATCACGAGTGTCACGCCCTCTTCACGCAGGCGCTGGGCATAGGCCAGGTTGTCCCGGTAGAGAAAGTCGTAGGGGCCGACGCCGATGATCACGGGCGCCAGGCCCCGAAGCGTGGCGGCGCGCAGGGGCGAAGCGCGCGGGTCGCTGGCCTTGCGCTCGGCGTCATCGCCCAGGTACATGCGCTCAGGCCCAGGCTTGCCGGCCAGGTCGGTGGCCGCGTAGATCAGGAGTTGCGCCGCCAGCGCGATACCCCGGTCGCGGGCGTACAGACCGACGGCCGCCGCGAGGTTGCCGCCCGCACTGTCGCCGCCCACGGCCAGGGGCTTGCCCGCGCCACCCAGACGGGTCAGATTCGCCGCCGCCCAGACCAGCGCGGCCTCGGCGTCGTCGATGGCCGCAGGGAAGGGGTGCTCGGGTGCCAGCCGGTAGTCGACATTGAGCACCACCACGCCCGCCTCGTTGGCCAGCCGGATGGCATGGGCCTCGTGCGAGTCGAGGTCACCCACCACCCAACCACCACCGTGGTAGTAGACCAAGGTGCCCGTGGGCTCGCCACGCACCGGGCGAACGATGCGCGCAGGAATCGGACGGCCAGAGCCCGTTGGGGCCGGCAACTCGATCGCCTCGATCGCGCCCTGGGGCAACTGGGGCTTCGGGTAGAGGAAGGCGCGGATGTTGATAGCGCGCTCCCGGCTCACTGGCCCGCTGCCACCCGCGTAGAGGTCGGGGATACCGGAGGCCTTCCAACGCCGGTCAATCTCCACCAGGGCCGGGTCGAGCGCTAACGGGTCCGACATCAGGTCCTTGCTTTCTTGGATCATGTTCTCCCTTGGGGCTGCGGGAGCCGTCTCACTTGGCCGGCACCACGTCGATCAGGTCCACCACCAAAGACTGACCCGCCTGGGGCATCTTCACATCGCTGGTGGCGAAGTAGCACACATGCACCGCGGCCACCGGTGCGAACCAGGCCAGTTCCACCGCCTGCGCATAGACCTTTTTCCAGGCCGCCTCGGCCTTGGCCAGGGGCAGCAGCGCAGCCTCGTTCATCAGTTTGGTGAGCGTGGCGTCTTCGCTGCCATAGGTGTTGAGGCTGCCCTTGGCGTCCAGGGTCTGGAAGCGAGCGAGGTTGGGCACGCTGGAGTTGCTGTTGAAGACGAGGGCCGAATAGGACTTGTTGCGGCCCGCGGCCAAGAAGGGGCCAAAGCCCTGGTACTCCTCGGTCACGAACTTGATGCCGATTTTCTTCAGCTGGCCGGCGATCGCCTGCGTGAGGAAGCGGCTCAGGGTGTTGTTCACATAGCCCACCTTCAACTCGAAGCCGTTGGGAAAACCGGCCGCTTCCATCAACTGCTTGGCCTTGGCAGGGTCGAAGGGGTAGCGCTTCTCCAGCGCAGCGTCATAGCCCATGAAGCCGCGGCTTTGTAACTGCAGCGAGGGCTCGGCGAAACGGCCCAGGAGGGCCTGCGAGATCAGCTTGCGGTCGATGGCGTGGTTGATCGCCTGGCGTACGCGCACATCCTTGAGAAATGGCTGCACCTGGCCGTCGCGGTCCATCAGGATCAGGCCCGTCCAGCCCACCGCATCGGACTGGATGCGCATGTTCTTAGACAGGTTGGCCGAGCCGGCCTGCGCAGAGAGCGGATCGGAAACCAGCAGCTTGATCTGACCCGCCTTCATGGCCTGGATGCCTGCGTTCTGGTCCTCGAAGACGGTGATGACCAGCTTCTCCCACTTGATGCGGGACTTGTCGTAGTAGTGCTCGTTGGGAAGGAAGGTATAGGTCTTGCCCGTGACAGTAGCCGTGTGATCGAGCTTGTACGGGCCGGCGCCGAAGGTTTGCGCGCCGAGCAGATTGGCGCTGGCCAGGCCCTTGGGGCTGATGATGTAGCCGGCCAGCCAGTAGCCGTTGAAAAGCTCGATCAGAGCTGGCTGGGGCACCGAGACCTTGACCTTGAAACGGTAGGTGTCGAGCACATCGATACCGGTCATGCTGGCCAGGTTCGCAGCGAAGGGCCCCTTCTTCCCGACGAAATACTCGATGGATTTCTTGCAGGCCTCGGCGGTCACCGGCTCGCCATCGCTGAACTTGGCGCCTTGGCGCAGGGTGAAGGTGACCTCCCTCGAGTCGGCCGACAGCTCCCAGGCGGTGGCCAGAGCAGGCGCGAACTTGCCGTCCGCCTGGGTGCGCACCAGCGGCTCATAGGCAGGGGCCAGGTGCAACCCGGCGCGCCCGTTGCCGCTGTTGGCGGGATCCATGCTCAAGGGGACGAAGGCGCCGCCCACGGTCAGAACCTTGGCATTGGCCTGCGCTTGCGCGGGACCGGCCAGGCCAGCGCCCAAGGCCAGGCCGGCCGCGGAAGCGCCCAGTAGGCTACGGCGGCCGATCAGCATGTCGTTGAATTGATTCATGTCCATGGGGTCTCCTTGTCTTGAATGGATGGTGCGTGGGGGTTGGAAAGGCGGAAAAGCTCAGGCCGCAGCCTGGGCGCGTCGGGCGCGCTGCAGCAGCGGGTCGGGTACCGGCGCTGCTGCCAGCAGCGCGCGGGTATAGGGGTGGGTGGGGGCGTTGTGTACCTGGGCGGCCTCACCCTGCTCCACGATCTCGCCCTGGTACAGCACCAGAGTGCGGTGCGACACATGCCGAACCACAGTCAGGTCGTGGGAAATGAACAGCAAGGCCAGGCCCATGCTGCGTTGCAGTTCGTTGAGCAGGTTCAGCACCTGGGCCTGCACCGACAGGTCCAGCGCGCTCACCGGCTCGTCGCAGACCACCAGGCGCGGGCGGGCGATCACTGCCCGGGCAATTGCAATGCGCTGGCGCTGGCCGCCGGAGAACTGGCCCGGGTAACGCAGCGCGGTATCCGAGGGCATGCCCACCCGCTCGAGCACCTCGGCGACGCGGGCGCTCCTTGCCTCACGGGTCAAGCCGGTCTCCTTGAGGAGGGGCTCGGACAGGGTCTGACCAATGGTGAGCGCAGGATTGAGGGAACCATAGGGATCCTGGAATACCACTTGGATGTCGCGGCCCATCACGCGGCGGCGCGCGGCGGCGTCGCGGGTCAGGTTCTGCCCATCGAAGACGACACGTCCTTCGCTCGGCGGCACCAGGCCGAGGATCACCCGGCCCAGGGTGGTCTTGCCGGATCCGGACTCACCGACCAGCCCGACCGTCTCGCCTGCGGCGATCGTGAGGTCAATGCCCTTGAGCACCTGAAAGCGCCGCCCCCCTGGCTGAGGAAAGTCGACCTTCACGCCCTCGAGCTGCAGCAGGGGCGCAGCTGCATCCAAGTGGGTCTTCAAACTGCCACCCCTTCGTCCTTCATGCCGGCTGCCGCCATCACCTCGGCCACGGTGGGCAAAGGCTGGCCCGGTTGGGCTCCATGCGGGTTGGCTGCCAGCAGCGCGCGGGTGTAGGGATGCTGCGGCCGGTGGAAAAGGTCCACCACATCGGCCGACTCCAGCACCCGGCCGTGGCGCATGACGAGAGCCCGGTCGCACAGGTCGGCGACCACGCCCCAGTCGTGCGTGACCAAGATGACCGCCATGCCGTGCGCGCGAGAGAGTTGGCGCAGCAGGGACAGGATCTCGGCTTGCACCGTGACATCGAGCGCAGTGGTGGGCTCGTCGGCGAGCAGCACGCGCGGCTCGCGCGCCAGCGCGCGAGCGATGCCCACCCGCTGAGCCATTCCGCCCGAGATCTGGTGCGGGTAGCGCTGAGCCACCTCCTCGGGGTTGCGGATCTTCACCGCCTCAAGAAGGCCGATCACCCGGGCGTGTACCTCGGCCAAGGAACCCGCATGCTGCAGACGCACCACCTCGGCCAGCTGGTAGCCGATGGTGAAGCACGGGTCCAGCGCCGACATCGGCTCCTGGAAAATCATGCCAACGGTGGCGCCGCGCAGCTGCGCCAGCCGAGCGTGGTCGCCCAGATCGATGGCCTGACCATCGATGACGACGGTACCAGCCGTCACCTGGGTGCCGGACGGCAGCAAGCCCAGGAGCGACAGGCTCGAGAGCGTCTTGCCACTGCCTGACTCGCCCACGATGCCCAGCGTTTCGCCCGGCGCCAGATCGAAGCTAACGCCATCGACCAGTCGGCGCGCACCGGCATCAATGCACAGGCCGCGTAGCGATAGCAGGCTACTCCCAGGCACATCGTGGACTGCCTCGGCGGCTCGCTTGCCTGCACGCTGCTGCGCGGCGGGGCGTGACCAGTTTTCGGTAGAGGCATCACGCAGGCTGTCCCCAAGCAGGCCAAAAGCCAGGATGGTCAGGGCCACCACGCCGCCCGAGGGCACCAGCAGCCAGGGGTGATCGCTCAGGCTGGACGAGGCCTCGAAGATCATGCCGCCCCAAGTTGGCGCGGGTGGGACTACGCCCAGACCGAGGAAGCTGATGCCGGTCTGCACGATCACGGCAATGGCGCAAAAGAGAGCCAGCTGCACGATGACCGGACCAATGATGCGGGGCATCACATGGCGCACGATGATGTGGCCGTCGCCCAGGCCGCACAGGCGGGCGGCAGCGATATACAGCTCCTCGCGAACCGCCAGGGTCACGCTGCGCATCACCCGTGAAATGCCTGCTGATCCCAAAATGCCCAGTGTCACCATCGCGGGCAACATGTTCTGTCCAAAGACTGCCAGCACCGCCAGCATGATCAAGATCGTGGGCATGGACTGCAGCAGGTTTACCAGCTGCTGCACAAGGCGGTCCCAGCGGCCGCCGAAGTAGCCGGCACTCACGCCCATGGCAATGCCCAGCGCACCCGCCACGAACACCGCCTCCAGCACCCCCAGCAGGGTCGGCGCGGTGCCGTGCATCACTCGGCTGAGGACGTCCCGGCCCAAGGCATCGGTGCCCAAAAGGTACTCCGCGCTCGGCCCTTGCTTGATCGCCAGTAGCTCCTGCTCTAGCGGGTCGTGCGCGGACAACTGCCCGGCCAGGGCCGCCACGACCAAAAGCAGTAACAGCCAGGCCAGAGCCACCACCGCGGTGGGACGGCGCAGCAGGCGCGCCCAAAGGCTGGGGGGGGTCGAGCTGGTCATTTCCCCCTCACCTTCGGATTGAGCCAGCCATAGCTCAGGTCCACCAGCAGGTTGATGACGATGGTGATCAGGGTGAAATACAGGGTGACTCCCTGCAGCAGCACCACGTCTTTGGACTGGGCAGCGCTCACTGCGAGGCTGCCAAGGCCAGGCAGCACGAAGATGCGCTCGACGAAGACCGTGCCGCCAATGCCGGCGATCAGCACCAGGCCCAGCACGGTGACCACCGGCAGCGCAGCGTTGCGCAGCCCATGCTTCCAGACCACGCTGCGCTCGGGTACGCCGCTGGCGCGCAGGGCGCGAATGAAATCGCGGCCCATCACGTCGGCCATGGCGTCGCGGGTTTGCTTGGCCACGCTGGTGATCGAGTACATCGACACCGACAGCACCGGCAGCACGAGACCCAGGAGCCACGCCCAGGGGTCGTCGGAGAAGCGGGTGTAGCCCGTCGCCGGCAGCCACTGCAGCCAGACCGCGAAGACCGAAATCAGTACCAGCGCCAGCCAAAAGGAGGGAAACACCAGACCCACCAGCGAGAGGGTGTCGATCGCCCGTCCCACCCAGCCTCCGCGCAGCGCGCTGGCTACGCCGAGCACCAAGCCCGCCGATACGCACACCAGGAGAAGGCCAGCCAGGATGCACAAGGACACAGCCAGCCGCTCGTTGACCAGGTCCGCAACCCGCTCGCCCGTAAAGAACGAGGTGCCCAGGTCCCCTTGCAGGGCCTGCACCAGCCAGGCGCCGTACTGCCACAGGAGGGGCTGATCCAGCCCCAGCTGCTTGCGCAGGATCTCGTACTGCTCACGGCTGGCGTCGGCACCGACGATCGTCGCGGCCAGATCCCCTGGCGCCAGTTGGTTCAGAAGGAATGCGAGCAGGGTGACCACCAGCACCAACGGGATGGAGGCGAGCAGACGGCGCAGGATGATGGCCAGCACGGGGACTTACAGGTTAATGTCCGTTTCGGTACATAAATCTATTTTGTTTTTGTACTGAGTCGTACATCAATGCGGGTTTACCCACCCCACCCCCCCCGGCCGCGTCGCCTCACCCTCGGTCGCGGAGCCTGACGGCGAAGCGCCAGGGGTAGACGGGTTGAACAGTCGATTGCTGGTTCCGTCCTACATGCCGGGCGCCCGAGCGGACGCAGCATGCCCCTCCACCGATGCGACCGGGAACCTAACCGGTCAGCAAATCCACAGAGAGAGACAAGTCCGAGGTCGTCCATGTCCCATTCCGAGTACCGTATCGAGAGCAATCGCCCCCTGTCTGGCCGTTTCGGGGGTGTACCGCCCCTGGCACCCGACCGCCCACTCCTGGTCGGCAGCCGCGCCCTGGCGGTGGCGCTGGCGGCTAAGAGCTTCCGCACCGAGTCTGGCCAGGAGATCCGCGTGGTCTATGTGCCGACCGGTGAGGTCTTGTTTTGCAAGCTGGAGGACGGGCCGGCCGACACCTGACCCGATGAGGCGGCTGAGGCCGCACCGGCGGGAACGCGCGGGACCTGGATGCCCCCTCTTGCCGCCCCACCCCTCCCCCGACCCCCCGCCCTCCACTGCCTTTTCGCACCTTTTCGCGCCTTTTTGCGCCTTTTTCCGCTTATTTCGCCTTATTCGGGCTCATCTTTATTTATCGCGCCTTATCTCGCAAGGTGCGACTCAGCAGCATGACCGGCACCAGGCCCACCAGCACCAGAGCCAGCGAGGGCAGCGCCGCCTCGCCCAGGCGCTCGTCACGGGCGAGTTGGTAGGCCACCACGGCCAGGGTGTCGGTGTCGAAGGGGCGCAGCACCAGAGTGGCCGGCAGTTCCTTCATCACGTCCACCAGCACGAGCAGCGCACCGGCCAGCACCGAGCGCTGGAGCAGTGGCCAGTGCACCCGCGCCAGCAGGCGAAGGCCTGACACGCCCAGCATCCGGGCCGAGTCATCGACCGAGGCCGGAATGCGGGCGTAGCCCGCCTGCACCGACTGCAGGGCTACTGACATGAACCGCACCAGGTAGGCCCAGACCACGCCCAAGACGGTGCCCGTCACCCAGAAGGACAGGGGCCAATCCGGCCACCGGGCCTGCAGGGCGCCGACCGGGGCCAGCAAGCCGACTACGATGACCGCGCCCGGCACGGCGTAGCCCAGGCCCGTCAGTTGCACCACGCCGCGGGTCAGCGGGTCGCTGCGTTGGCGCAGGGCAAAGGCCAGGGCCAGGGCGATCACGATGGCCAGCGCGGCGCCGGCCACGCCCAGGCGCGCGCTGTTGAACGCCCACTGACCAAAGCGGTCCCAGGGCAGGTCGACATCGGCGGCCAAAAGCGGCCGCAGCATGAACAGCACCGGCAGGACGAAGCCCGCCAACACCGGCAGACCGCAGACCAGCCAAGCCAACAGCGCGTGGCGGCCCGACAGGCGCATGGGTTGGGCTTCGACCGAGCCAGCACGGGCGCCGCCCAGGGTGGCAAAACGCAGACGACGCTGGGCCCGGTGCTCCAGCCACAGCAGCAGTCCCACCACCGCCAGCAAGGCGGTGGCCAGTTGGGCGGCGGCGACGCGGTTGTCCATCGCCAGCCAGGCCTTGTAGATGCCGGCGGAAAAAGTCTGGATGCCGAAATAGCTGGCCACGCCAAAGTCCGCCAGCGTTTCCATCAGCGCCAGGGCCACGCCGGCTGCAATGGCCGGGCGGGCCAGTGGCAAGGCCACGGCCAGCACGCGCCGGCGCATCGACGCGCCCAGCAGACGGGCGGCCTCCATCAGGTGGGCGGCGCGCTCCGACAAGGCCGCCCGCGCCAGCAGATAGACATAGGGGTAGAGCGTGAAGACAAAGACCCAGGCAGCCCCCGGCAGGTTGCGCACCTCAGGAAAGACACGGCCTTCCAGGCCGAAGGCTGCGCGCAGCCAGGTCTGCATCGGCCCCGAGAACTGCAGGAAGTCGGTGTAGGCATAGGCCACCACATAGGCTGGCATCGCCAAGGGCAGCAGCAAGGCCCACTCGAAGCTGCGACGGCCGGGGAACTCGAACAGGGTCACGGCGGCCGCGCCGGCCGTGCCCACCAGCGCGGTCCCCACGGCCACCGCCAAACACAGCGCCAGGCTGGCACCGGCATACCGCGGCAGCACCGTGGAAGCCATCTCCCGCAGGATGTCTGCGCTCTGCGCGTCCCACTGCAGCCAGGCCGCCAGCACGCCACCCACCGGCAGCAGCAGGAGCAGGGCCAGGACCAGCAAGGGCAGGTCGCGGAGGCGTTGGAGGGACATGGGGGCGGGGGACAAGCAAGAAGGCATCGAGAAAAACAGTCAGGATGCAATTGAGAATTGTATGCATCTAGAATTACCCCCATGCACTTGGCCCTGTCCCACCTGAGCGTGCGCTACCCTGGCGCGGGCCGGACCGCGGTCAAAGACGTGTCCTTCAGCCTGGAACGCGGCGCGATTGGCGTTCTCATCGGCCCGTCCGGATGCGGCAAGACCACCTTGCTGCGGGCCATCGCCGGGCTGGAGCAGGCCAGCGACGGCGAGGTCCGAATCAGTGACCAAGTGGTGGGCAGCCCGGCTGCGCATGTGGCGCCGGAGGCGCGCCGCATTGGCATGGTGTTCCAAGACTACGCCTTGTTCCCGCACCTCGACGTCGGCCGCAACATCGGCTTTGGCTTGGAGCGCCTGCCGCGGGCGCAGCGGGCGGCCCGGGTCGCCGAGGTGTTGGCCCTGGTAGGACTGCAGGGGCTGGAAGGCCGCATGCCGCATGAGCTCTCGGGCGGCCAGCAGCAGCGGGTGGCACTGGCCCGTGCGCTGGCGCCCCAGCCCGAGTTGCTGCTACTCGACGAACCCTTTTCCAACCTCGACATCGACCTGCGCGAGCGACTAGCCCACGAGCTGAGGGCCATCCTCAAAGCGGCGGGCGCAACGGCGCTGTTCGTCACCCACGACCAGTTGGAAGCCTTCGCCATTGGTGATGTGATCGGCGTCATGCACCAGGGCCAGCTCGAGCAGTGGGACGACGCCTACACCCTGTACCACCGGCCGGCCAGCCGCTTTGTTGCGGACTTCATCGGCCACGGCGTCTTCACCCCGGCGCAGATCCGCGAGGAGGCAGGCAAGGTGGTGGTCGACACCCCGCTGGGGGTACTGTCCGACGTAGCGGAGTGTCCGCTGCCTACCGACTTTCCGGGCGGGCAGTGCGAGGTGCTGCTGCGCGCCGACGACATCTTGCATGACGACGACGCCCCGGTGAAGGCGCAGATCCTGCGCAAGGC
>NZ_JARXAB010000015.1 GCF_029866045.1 Ramlibacter sp.
GGCCCCGATGGTGGGGCGTGAGAACGACCCTCTGTGGGCGATCGGCGCCGACGCTTGGCTGGCGTTGAGTTGGGGCGCGCTGTCCCAGCTACCGGCTTGGGCTACGTCGGGGCGGGCGCGGGCGATCTCATCGAGTGCCACCACCGGCACTGGTCTGGAGATTTCTGTGCGCAAGATCGAGCAGGAACCGACCACCAAGCCTCGTTGACCGAGGCCTTGTGGATCAGACCTCCCAGGGCGCACGTCGAAGATGAGGCCTGAAGCATCCCGCCTGAAGCGTCACCTCTCGAGGGGTCAAGCGGCGCGATCGAAGGGGGCCACCCACCCCGATTCATCGCGGGCCGCAGCCACGCCGGCGAGCACATCGCCCACCACGATGATCGCCGGGCTGGCCATTTGCTCGCGCGCCAATGTCTCGCACAAGGCGCCCAGGGTGGTGAGGGCCTGACGTTGCTGCGGCAGGCTGACCGACTGCACCACCGCGACTGGCGTGCTGGCCGGCAAGCCGTCCAGCAGCCCGTGCTGGATCTCGGCGGCGCCCTTCACGCCCATGTAGATGACCAGGGTGAGGCGTGCCTGCGCCGCGGTTGCCGCCAGCGCTGACCAGTCGGGCCCGGCATCGCCTGGCTTGGCATGGCCAGTGGCGAACACCACGCCATGCGCATGGTCCCGGTGCGTCAGCGGCACCCCGAGCGAGGTCACGGCCGCCAGGCCCGCAGTGATACCGTTGACGACCTTCACCCGGATGCCCTGGGCCCGCAGCGCCTCCACTTCCTCGCCGCCACGCCCGAAGATGAAGGGGTCTCCCCCCTTGAGGCGCACCACCCGCTCGCCCTCCTGGGCTGCGACCACCATCAGCTTGCCGATGAAGGCCTGGGGTGTGCTCTTGCAGCCGCCGCGCTTGCCGACATGCACCACCCGCGCGCTGGGCGATGCCAAGGCGACCACCGCGTCCGACACCAGGTCATCGACGAAGACGATGGTCGCGGCCTGGATGGCGCGTACCGCCTTGAGCGTGAGCAACTCCGGGTCGCCCGGGCCCGCGCCCACCAGCGTGACCTGGCCGGGGAGGGTGAAGTCGTCACCAGGATGCGTCGGGATGTTTCTCATGCGCAAGCGAGTCGCAAGATGTGTTCCACCTGAACCTGCAGCGAGGTCGGCACCGGGAGCCGACCCGCTAACACGTCCCGGGTGTACGCCGCGGTGCTGACCGCGTCAAGCGCCGAGGGCAGGCCGGGCAGCTCGGTCAGCGTGCCGCGCTGACCCGCCTCCAGCGTCACCCGCTGGCCGCGCACAAAGCCCTCCATCGCTGGCAGCCTGCGCGCGTCTGCCACAACCTCCCCCTCGGTGCCCCGCATCAGCAGGGCGGTGGCGCCCACCAGGGCAAATACTTGGCCCATGGACACCGCGTATTCGGGATGGGTGTAGCTGCCCACGCGTACCGCCGGGCCTTCGGAGATGTTCATCAGTTTGACCAGACTGTGGGCCGGGTTGCGCAGGCCGATGACGCGTCGAACCTCCAGCAGGCGCTGCAGCCCAGGGCACAGCAGGCCGGTCGGCAGGAAGGCGACCTGGCCCGCCGCCACCGGCGCCACCGCCTGGGCCGGGGCCGTCCCCAGCGCTGCCAGCACATCGGCCGCGGTCACTGCGCGGTTCTCGGTCGGGGTGCCGTGCAGGGCCACAGGCAGGCCCTCGCGCGCCAGCAACAGGGCCAACAGCGGGGTGAGCACCGGCAGGCGGCGTGCACCGTTGTAGCTTGGGAGCACCACCAGGGGGCGATCGCTGGCGGGCACCAATTGCATGCGGGCGGCCGTGGCGTCCAGAAAGCCCGCCATCTCTTCTGGCGTTTCGCCCTTGACCCGCATGGCAATGCAGAACGCGCCGGTCTCCAGGTCACTCACCTGGCCGTCGAGCAGCTGGCCAAAGCAGTCGGTGGCCTGCTCGCGGGTGAGGGGGCGAGCGCCGTCCTTACCGCGACCGATTTCCTTGATGTAGTGGCTGATGCTGCCCATGGCGCCCATTGTGCGTGTTGGCTCATGACCGCGAGACATAAGCTCAAGCCGTGTCGCTGCCCCCCGGCCGCGCGCCTGACCAGGAGTGGGGGTGCGGAGTGATAGCGGCGGTGCGGGCGCAGTGGTGGTGCGCAGTGGTGCAGGCGCATGAGGGAGAGCGCATGAGGGAGAGCGCAGCTTTGAGGGCGTGGCGGCCAGTCCTTGCCGCCCGCGCCGCCGCTGCGAATGCTCAATTCATCGACCCACGCGTTCAAACGAATGCATGTTCGTCGGGATGGAGGTCCTTGGCGCTCATTTTGGAGGGCCAGCCCTGGCACGCAACTTGAAGAGGGTGGCCATACCCCCGCCCAGCGGTTACAAGGTGGAGTCAGAGCAGGAAGCGGCCTTGGCAAGCCGAGGAGACAACGTGGCAGAAACGAATAACAACGATCACCCTGATCATGGCCCCGCCTCCGGCCCCGGCCCCGGCAGTGGCAGTGGCCTGGGTGCTGGGGATATCGGCTTCATCATCTTGCTAATTCTGGCCTTGTTGGCAGTGGTGCTGTCGGCCCGCTTTACCTATCGGGAGGGCACGCTGCTCGAGACCGCCAAGGGCAATGCCCAGACATTCATGAAATGGGCCGAAGCGGTCTCGGCTCCCGACAGCAAGGCCGAGCCCTTCACGCTGGCCCTGTGCGCATCCACGCCTGGCGAGGTGCCACCCGAGTTGGCTTCTAAGGTGGCCCCAGAGGGCGCAGCAGGTTTGCCGGTTGCGTCCAAGGAACCGGCCGAGGCCACCAGTGGTGCTGCATCGGCCGCATCGACCCCTGTTGTCCCGGCCGCAGGGGGGCATGACGCTCCCCATGGCGCCTCCCCTGTCGGGGCCCCCAGCGCCGCCCATGAAGCCATCGCTGCCAAGCAGGCTCCCAAGGAGACCGGCACGGAGGCCAGCATGGAGGCTGTCCCGGACGCTCCGAAAGTCGCCACCACCTGGGCCACCTGTCGCGAGGCCCTTTTCACCGCGGGCGGGCCCTTGTCCCGCCTGTCCAACCCCTTCGACGCGGTCATCCCGGTGGCGTCCAACAAGTGCGAGCGCCGCAACCGGGCGACGCGCGGTGTGGTTTACATCCAGAAAGGCACACCGCCGCCGCCGGGAGTGCCCGGCGGGACCAGTTGGTCGCCGATCGAGGATGACGAGCCCTTGGTGCGCGGCCTGCTGCTGCGCGTGCAGGCCTGTGACGCCGGCGGCTACACGATCAACATTGGCGAGGTGAAGCTGTGAGCGCGACTCTCGATGCCCAGGAGGCAGGCGCACCCGCGCAGCCCCAGAATACCGTACGCCGCCGGCTCTACCGGCTGCTGCTCGACCCGCGCACGCCGGGCAATTACCACGGCTTGATCGACCGCTTCGTTGCGACGTTGATCATCGCCAACTTGTTCGCGTTGGTCTTTGAGCATGTGCCGGCAATCCATGACCCGTATGCAGGCTGGTTCCATGGGTTCGATGTGGTCTCGGTGGTGATCTTCACCGCCGAGTACCTGATGCGCCTGTACCTGGCGCCGGAGGACCCAGAGTTTGCGGGCAGCCGGTTCAAGCGCTTGGCCTATATGCGCAGCCCGTTTGCCATCGTGGACTTGTTGGCCATCCTGCCTTTTTTCTTGTCAATGTTCATCCACGTGGACCTGCGGATGCTGCGGGCGCTGCGGCTGCTTCGGATATTCAAGCTCTTGCGGGTGATGGTGCCTGCGATCCATGAGTTCAAAGCGCTCAACCGCGGGCGTACCTTCCGCCAGAAGGTCCACGCCCTGGTCTGGCCCTCTGACCATGGCGGGAAGTTGCACGAGTATTTCGACAGCTTCATCGTGGCCTGGGTGGTGATCTCGGTGCTGGCGGTGATTCTGGAGTCTGTGGAGTCCATCCACTTTGTGCTGAACTTGGAGTTCATCATTTTGGACTCGGTGGCCGTAGCCATTTTCACCACCGAATACCTGCTGCGCATCTTCTCGGTGGTCGAGCAGCCTGGCATGAAGGGCGCCTTCGCAGGGCGTTGGCGCTTCGCGCGCTCGGGCAGCGCCTTGATCGACTTATTGGCCATCTTGCCCTTCTTCCTCGAGGTGCTCCTGCATCACCTGATCGACCTGCGGTTCCTGCGGGTGTTCCGGATGATGCGGCTGCTCAAGCTCTCCCGCTACACCGGTGCTACCAAGACCTTGGTCATCGTGATGAAGCGCGAATGGCCGGTGCTCATGGCCTCGACCTTCATCATGCTGCTGCTGGTGGTGCTCACCGCCAGCCTGGGCTACCTGTTCGAGCATGAGGCGCAACCGGACAAGTTCGAGAACATTCCGCAGTCGATCTACTGGGCGGTGATCACCCTGGCCAGTGTGGGCTACGGCGACATCTCCCCGATCACGCCGGCCGGTCGCGCCATGACCATCGTGCTGGCGCTGCTAGGGATCGGCATTTTTGCGATTCCCGCGGCGCTTTTGTCCTCGGCCTTCAGTGACCAGCTGCGGATCGAGCGCGAGAACCTGCAAAACGAGCTGTTCAAAATGCTTGCCGACGGCACTATCTCCGATGAGGAGCAGGAAATCATCGATGCCGAGGCCAAGCGCCTGCACCTGGCCAAGGACGAGGTCAATCGCCTGATCGAGAAGGCCAGGCGGCAGCGCGAGGCTGCCAGCAACCACGCGCTCATGTCTTTGCCCCAGCTGCTCGAGCAGCCGGCCGCGGCGGTCGAGCGCTATCGCGAGCTTTTGAGCCAGATTCGCCAGCTGGCCCTGATGGGGGATAACGCGACGATGAGCGCTCTGATCGACTCGGGCGACCGTGCGACCCGCTTTGAGCGCGAGACCTGGCACTGGCTCAACGAGCGGACGAAGCGCGAGCAGGCGCCGCCCCCGTCCTGACCAGCTTCTCCATTGGGGAGCTATCGGTGCGCGATCGGGGTGCCATCGGGGTCTCATCGGAGCGCAAGTGCGCATAGGCCGCCTGCCGCGCCCAGGGGCCCTGCGCCTAAACTCGGGCCATGATCGTTCTCGGCATCGAATCCTCCTGCGACGAGACCGGCGTCGCTCTGGTGCAGTCCGGTGCCGCGCCGGTGCCTCAACTGCTGGCTCACGCGCTTCACAGTCAAATTGAAATGCACCAGGCCTATGGCGGCGTGGTGCCCGAGCTCGCCAGCCGAGACCACATCCGCCGGGTGCTGCCGCTGGCCCGCCAGGTGATGGACGAGGCTGGCCGCACCTTGGCCGAGGTCGATGTGGTGGCCTACACCCGGGGCCCGGGCCTGGCCGGCGCGCTGCTGGTGGGCGCCGGCGTGGCCTGTGCCCTCGGCGCTGCCTTGAACAAACCGGTCCTGGGTGTGCACCACCTCGAGGGCCACCTGCTCTCGCCCTTTCTCAGCGCCGACCCGCCCGAATTCCCGTTCGTGGCCCTCTTGGTCTCCGGCGGGCACACGCAGCTGATGCGGGTCGACGGCGTGGGGCGCTATGCGCTCCTGGGCGAGACCATCGACGACGCTGCGGGCGAAGCCTTTGACAAATCCGCCAAGCTCCTGGGCCTCGGGTATCCGGGCGGCCCGGCGCTCTCGCGCCTGGCGCAGCAGGGCGATCCGCAGTCCTTCAAGCTGCCGCGCCCGCTCTTGCACAGCGGCGATCTCGACTTTTCTTTTGCCGGCCTCAAGACCGCCGTGCTCACCCAGGTGCGCAAGCTGCAGGCGGGGGAGGGCGGCGGGCTCGACGCGCGGCGTGCCGACCTGTCGGCCGCCACCGAGGCGGCCATCGTCGAGGTGCTGGTGAAGAAATCGCTCGCCGCCTTGCTGCAAACCGGCCTTCAGCGCTTGGTGGTGGCCGGCGGCGTGGGCGCCAACCGCCTGCTGCGCGAGCAGCTCAATGCCGCCTGTGCCAAGCGCCAGGTGCGGGTGCACTACCCCGAGCTGCACCTGTGCACCGACAACGGCGCCATGATCGCCCTGGCTGCGGCCATGCGCCTTGACTCGGGGGCTCAGTCGCCTACCACGGCCTATGCCTTTGACGTGAAGCCCCGCTGGCCGCTGCACGAATTGGCAGCCTGAGGGCTGCGAGCCCAGGCCAGGCGCTTACACTGCGCCCGCTTCTGTGGAAACCCCATGACCGACACCCTGAACCGCCGCCGCTGGTTGGCCACCAGCACCGCCACCTTGGCTGCCTTGACCGCCTTGGGCGGCACCCTCGCCAGCGCGCACGCCCAAGCACAACCTGCCGCCGCTGGCAACGCCTTGGGCGCTCCGATTCCCGTCGCCATGATCGAGGGCCTGTCCGGGCCGTTTGCCAACACCGGCGAGGCGGTGATCCGCAACCTGGCCTTTGCCATCGAGCGCATCAACCAGCGCGGCGGCGTTCGCATCCGCGAGGGGGGTCGTGATGTGCAGCGCCCGCTTGCGCTCACCCGCTACGACAACAAGGGCCAGACCGAAGAAGCCCTGTCCACCCTGCGGGCCGCCATCGACGACGGCGCGCGCATCATCGTTCAGGGAAATTCCTCGGCGGTGGCAGCGGCCCTCATTGACGCCATCAACAAGCACAACGAGCGCGAACCGGGCAAGCGGGTTGTTTTCCTCAACTATTCTGCGGTCGACCCGGCTCTCACCAATGAGCGCTGCAGCTTTTGGCATTTCCGCTTCGACGCCCATGCCGACATGCGCGTCGCCGCCCTCATGCAGGTCATTCGAGAGGACAAAGCCCTGCGCGGCGCCTACCTGATCGGGCAGGACTACAGCTTTGGCCAGGCGGTGTTGCGCGAAGCGCGCCGCCAGCTGGCCGCGCAGCGGCCCGACGTGCAGGTGCTGGCCGAGGAGCTGCACCCGCTGGGCCGCATCAAAGACTTTTTGCCCTACGCTGCCAAGATCAAGGCCAGCGGCGCGCAGGCCGTGATCACCGGCAACTGGGGCAATGACCTCACCCTGCTGATCAAAGCCGCCCGCGAAGTGGGCTACGAGGGCAAGTTCTACACCTTCTACGGCAACGCCTTGGGCGCTCCGGCCGCCATTGGCGAGGCCGGCATCGGCAAGGTGGTGGCGGTGGCCGAGTGGCTGCCGAATGCCGCCGGGGCGGCAGGGGCGGCGGGAGTATCAGGGGCGCCGGGCGCACCGGGCCTGTCGGCCGCAGCGGGTGCGGCTAGCGACGCGTTCTACCAGGCCTTCCGCCAGCGCTTCCCCAAGCCGCAGGACGACTATGTGCACCTGCGCATGTTCATGATGATGGAGTCGCTGGCCCAGGCGATGAGCCGCGCCGGCAGCGCCGAGGCCGGCGCCATCGCCCGCGAGTTGGAGAAAGCCCAGGTCGACCTCGGCGGCCAGCGCGGCACCATGCGTGTGGCCGACCACCAGTTTCAGCAGCCCCTGATGGTGGGCGTGATGGACCGCCAGGGCGCCCCCGGCGTGAAGTTCGACGTTGAAGGCTCGGGCTACGGCTTTCGCGTCATTCGGGTGCTCGCGCCGGCTGAGGCGGAGTTGCCAACGAGCTGCCGGATGCCCCGGCCGGTGTAACCCGGCCTGCTGCGAACGGGCCGACGGCGGCCAGGAAGTCCGGCAAGAGGGCAGGGGACAGTCTCGACCGCACATCGTCCAGAGACGCACCGCCCTCCCGATAGGCGCGCACACCCCAGGAGAGTCTGTCCCATTCGTCGAAATCCAGGGCGCGGCGCGGGTCCTGCTGGAGCAGTTTTTCAATCCAGGTGCGATTCAATTCGTCGAGCCCGAGGCTCCCAGGTCCTTGAAGGTTCTCTTCATCGATCGGCTCACTGATCAACTCATGGATGGCTGTGGGGTGGTAGGCGCATTCTGGGAGCTCCCCCAGCGCCTCCATAAAGGAAGTTGAATCGCGGATGTGACGGGGGACCAGCCCAGGCAAGATCCCCGCTTCCACGATGGCGCGCAGGGCGATCGCCTCGGTGACCTCTTCCACCGGAAGTCGTTTCAGGAGCCTGGGGTCGGCCCGCAAGGCAATCAACAACAGCGGCCAGGTTCTCAGCCTGGGTGGCAACTTAAGGTAATGCAACCCGTGGTTCTCGATGTGAGGTTCCCACATCTCTCGCGTCCAGGTGTCCTGGGGCAATTCCCGTAGGTGTTCCCAACTGATGTAAGACTGGGGAGGTGAGCGGCTTTCCTCACACCACGCTTCGAAGGCCGCGCGTGTGCCGTCGTTCAGTAAGGCGGCGAGATCTGTCGCAAAACCGTGGATCTTAAAAAAATTCGGGTACTCCGCGATAAGCTTCTGGAGGGTTTCATTGATCCAACTCGCGCCCATGTGGTGCAGGTGGCACATGTCAGAAGGGGAGAAGGTATTGTCGGCGGACTGAAAGATGACCTGCGCCACCAGGCCGCCGTGGCGTCTCAGAAATTCGGGCGGAAAGCGTTTCAAAGCAACAATCTCAGACTTGCGCAGTACGGCCAAGAGGATGGCTTCGTCTTGCCGCAGGTCGTCGGGTATATCGTGATAGCGGACGTGATCAATACGCTCGATCGCCCAGAGGTAGGCCTCTCGGCGATCGAGACGCCGCGGAAAAAGGCCCTCCCTCCATCGCCCCCTCGGAATCTCGTCAGAGATGACTAAGCCCTCCACGTCGGCCGATCGACCGAGGGCGTCTATCAACCAATTGATCCGGCCGCTAAAGCGGAACTCAGCTCCCTGCGCCTCGAGCACATCCCCCAGAACGGCCCAAGGAACGGGTTCCGTGAACACCCGGCTGTCCACGATCTCCTGCGGATAGGCCATCAGGTAGTCGCGCATGAAGCCCGGCGTGAGCGCGCCTTCGAGGTACCACGATCTTCCAGGAAAGGTGAATTCACGAGTGAATTCACGATGCAGCTTGGGCAATGGCAGCAGCAGCCGGGCCATTTGCTCGTCACGCAGCCGCCGCGGGATCACGCTGATGTCTGGCGTGAACGCCTTCGGCAGGTAGTCGAGCCACGCCACGCACATCTGAAATGTGATGACGTCCGGGTCAACATCACGCAGGTCCAGCGGTGCCCACTGCAGCGAGCGGATGCATCGCGCTTCCGTCTGCAAATCATGTGGGACATGTTTGGCCCGGGGTGGGCGCGGGCTGGCATAGGCGAGTTTGACCAGCTCTTCTCGATGGTCGGAGCCCGAGGCCAGAAGTGCCGGGGGCACGAACTCCAGCGCATATCCATCCCGGCGCACTGCAGCCCGGCACAGGTCCAGGCTACGGTGCACGATGAACTTCAAGTCGAGGGGATGGGCCTCGATGGCCATCTGCCGAATCGCTGGATTGAGAGGACTGGAAGTGAGCTTTTCGAGTGACCCGCCCGCTTGGAAGTAACGGCCGTAATCCTCGAGCGAGCGAAAGCTTGCCGGAATTTCCAGCAGCACTTCGGGCCGCTCGGCCAGCAGGGAATATCGTTCTTGCTCGTCCACACTGCTGGTGCCCTCCGTGGCCATGCGCAGCTGCCCGTAGTAGGCCATCGCCTGCTCGGGGACGGCATAGGCGGCGACGAGCGCCAGAATCGCGGGTACTTTGAACGCCGCGTGCGATTGCTCGTAAGCAGGCTTGGCGAACACTTGCAGGGCAGGTCTGGACGCCAAGGGTGTGCATGTGGGGAGCGAGTAGAACGCCTGTGAACTGCGGCGACTCCCTTGAGGTCCGCGTATGTACACGGACGGGGTCAAAGGCTGGGCGCGTCTGGCCAGGGGGCAGGGGCTCCGCTCCAGCGGGGCCTCGTCTTCTCGTTCGCGCTTGCTGCTTTTGCGATCGGCTGTGCCTGGCGTCTGAGGTGGCGCCTGAGGCGGCACGGTGGGTAGGGGCGCCGCAGCCGGCGCGTACGAGGTGAGCCGTGCGGTGGTGGCCAACGCCGAGGAGGATCGTGTTTGCATGCGGGTGTCCGGTGTGAGGGGCTTTATGCAGGCATCAGGACGGGCGCGTGGCCGAAGCGGCCGCGGCGCTACTGCTGCTGCTGGATCCAACGGCCGGCTGCATGGGATGCACTTGATCCGGCATCGAGGCGGGGAAAGGGCCTATTTCGGCCAGGAAATCGGCGTGGTCCTCCGGGTGTAGCCTCTCTGCCAGCCTGTCCAGGCTCAGTCCCAGCCGGTAGGCTGCGGCGCCCCATTCGACATTGGGGATGTCAAGCAATTGCAGCGCGCGTCGCGGGTCCTCCTGCAAATGCCTGCCGATCATGGAGGTGACCCACGCGTCGATTTCTGGATCGTGTCCCCGCTCCCAATACCCCGTCATGTCGCTGTAGACCTCTGGATTGAAGGGCACCCACGACAGCGTCTGGAGTGCCGCACGGAACGTGGCTGCGTTTTTGATCTGGTCGGGAAGTTCATAGGGATACAGCGCGCCGCTTCGTATCGCGCCCAGGCTGAATGCCACCTCGTCATCGACCGAATGGGGGGGGACGGCCAGCGGATCCCGAGTGCCGTGAAGGCCGTGCAGGATCAGGCTCCGGCTGCCTTGCATCTCTGGGGGCAGGCCCCGGATGACGCGCCAATCGCCATTGACAGCGCGCTCTAACGCCTCGGTCGTTGCAAAGTGGGCCGTCGCTGCTGGCGCCGCGGGTTCTTTCGTGGGGCGCAAAGACGCCGCCAGCTGGCGGGTCTCCTCGCGCAGCAGATCGGGAACCAAACGCAGCAGGTGCTCGGGGTAATGAGGCGTTGGGTTTTGGCGCAAGCCCGAGTTGCAAATCGCGTCGAGTAACTCCGGGTTCAGGCGACGGAGGGTGGGCTCCTGCAGGTTGTCCAGTTGCGAGGGGTCGCGGTGCACCACCTTGGCCAGCCAATCCATGTGGCGCTCCAAGACGCGGTCAGGGATACGCCTCAGGCCTGTTTCCTCGGCATCCGTGAGTACGTTGCGGGTGAAGGCCTCGTCATCCCAGTCCTTTTCCGGGATGGAGGCTCGGAGCTCGGGTTGGACCCACAGCATCCATCGCAAGACCTCGGGGTCGCTGAGGTCACGCGGCAGCAGGCCCGGTGGCCAGGATCCGGTGGGCAGCGGCTCGCCTTCCCTCACCCCGGAGGCCTGTGCGGCGCGAAGGAGGAGATTCCGGAGATGGTCCGCCGAATCCACACCCCACAAGCAATGCTTCGATGTGCCCAAGGCCATGGCCAGCATGTCCAGGGTGAGCGTTGCTCCGCAAAAGTATGCGGTGAGAATTGCACCTGGTTTTATGCGCAGGAGATCGGCAAAAAAGCGCGTGTCGAGGGCGTTGGGCAGGAACGAATTAAGAGGGAAGGTGTGGTCGTTTCGGGAATAGATGGAGTCCAGCAAGGCCCGGGCGACCGGTTCGCCGCGGAATCTCTGGGGGACGTCATGGAAGGGCGGTTCAAATTCTTGGGGCGTGTGGCGAATCGACGCCAGGCATATCGGCAGGGTGATCTGGTTATCAGGCACTTTGGGCAGATCCAGGGGCGCCCACTTGAGCGATTGGATGCAGCGCGCCTCCGTCAGCCGGTCGGACGGCACATGCTGGATGCGCGGTGGGCGGGGGCTGGCATAGGCCGCCTCGACGAGCGCCTCGCGCAAGGGGTTCCCCGGCTGAATTAGGGCGAACGGCATGGACTCCAGCGTGCGGCCGTCTCGGCGTGCCTCGTCCAGTAACAGTGCCGGGTGAGCCTGGATGATCGGTAGTGGGAGGTACTTGACCAGCCGGGGGTCGTGCTCAATGGCGACTTGGCAGCAGAGCACGCTGCGATCCCGCTGGGGGAGGGTGGCGAGCTTGCCCCCGGCCCGGAAGAAGCGCTCCCAGTCATCGCGGTTACGGAAGTCCGGGTGCCGCTCCAGCAGCCCCTCGGGACGCAGGCTGAGCAGGTCAGTCAGTGCGGTGTCGTCCGGCCCCTGGCGCAGCCCCAGGACGCGGCGCAGGCCCATGAAATACGCCAGCGGCCTGTCGGTGCCGGCAAACGCTGCAATTCGTGCCAGCACGGCATCGGGCGGCAGGGGCTTGCGCGTGGTCAGCGGCTTGCCTGCTGGCTGCGCGCGAGCGGGCGCTGGGGGCGGGACGGTGCTCGTGCGAACAAAGGCCGCAGTGCTGCGATGACCAGGCCAGGCCAGGCCCGGTGGCAGGGAGGGGGACGGTGTGAGGGACAGGGAGCGGGTCAAGGGCTGGGCGCGCCGTGCCAGGGGGCTGGAGGAGCTGCTGGACGAGCTGCTGGAGGAGCTGTCCGCCACCTCCTCACGAGGGCGCTTGGCTGAGCGAGCGGTGGCTGGGGAGACTGGGGAGGTAGAACGGAGCTGCATCGCCTGGAACCTCGCGGTGGGGAGGCGGCCGATTGTGAGTAATAAAGCTCGCATTTCCCTGATGGGGTCGGCGCTGCAGGACAGCCCGCGCTGGCCCAGAGCCCGCGCCGCCCTTTGCCCCAGAACCCCAAGGACTGCCCGCTATAATCCGCGGTTCCCTGGCCTGCATGGCTGGGGGAAATGCACGTTGTGTGCGCACGCCCGGGCCACGTTCCAGCCTTGGCGCAAGTCCAAAATCTCTAAGGAAACACCATGCTCGCATCCACCACGGCCGAGGTCGTCAAGGCCCACGCCCGCTCTGCCAACGACACCGGCAGCCCCGAAGTTCAGGTCGCCCTGCTCACCGCTCGCATCAACGAGCTGACCCCCCACTTCAAGACCCATGCCAAAGACCACCACGGCCGCCGTGGCCTGCTGCGCATGGTTAACCGCCGCAAGAGCCTGCTGGCGTACCTGAAGAACAAGGACGCCCCTCGCTACACCGCGCTGATCGCCACCCTGGGCCTGCGCAAGTAAAGCACCCCATTTCCATGAAACGCGCCTGAGTCGGTCAACCACCAGCTCAGGCGCTTTCTACTTCGACTTTCCACTTCGATCACCCGATCGATCCTTCCCCGGAGACCGACAGACGTACACGCGCTGTGTCATTCCATCAGTCGCCTGCAGCGACAGGCCGTTGATGGAATGGCATCGTGTCCGACTCGAGGCTCCTTTCAACCGAGAAAGAGAACGCACATGACCATGTTTAATAAAGTCACCAAGACCTTCCAGTGGGGCCAGCACACGGTCACCCTGGAAACCGGCGAAATTGCCCGCCAAGCCACCGGCGCAGTGCTGGTCAACATCGACGACACCGTCGTTCTGGCCACGGTGGTCGCCTCCAAGTCCGCCAAGCCCGGCCAAGACTTCTTCCCCCTCACCGTCGACTACATCGAGAAGACCTACGCCGCCGGCAAGATCCCCGGCAGCTTTTTCAAGCGCGAGGCCAAGCCCTCCGAGCTCGAGACGCTCACCTCCCGCCTGATCGACCGCCCGATTCGCCCGCTCTTCCCCGAGGGTTTCCTCAATGAAGTGCACGTGGTGATCCACACCGTGTCGCTCAACCCCGAGGTCGACGCCGACATCGCCGCCATGATCGGCACCAGCGCCGCGCTGGCCATCTCCGGCATTCCCTTCGCCGGCCCCATTGGCGCCGCGCGCGTGGGCTACATCAATGGCGAGTACGTTTTGAACCCGGGCCAGACCCAGCGCAAGGACTCTGTGATGGACCTGGTCGTTGCCGGTACCGAAGCGGCCGTGCTGATGGTCGAGTCCGAGGCCCTGCAACTGCCCGAAGAAGTCATGCTCGGCGCCGTGGTCTTCGGCCACGACCAGGGCAAGATCGCCATCAACGCCATTCACGAGCTGGTGCGTGACGCCGGCAAGCCGACCTGGGACTGGCAGCCGCCTGCCAAGGACGAGCCCTTTATCGCCAAGGTCAATGGCCTGGCCGAAGAGAAGCTGCGCGCTGTCTACCAAATTCGCTCTAAGCAAGCCCGCACCCAGGCCCTGCGCGAGGCCTCGGCCTCGGTGCACGCAGCGCTCAAGGCCGAAGGCGCTGCCTACGAGGCCGGCAAGGTCGACGACCTGCTGTTCGCCATCGAATCGAACATCGTGCGCAGCCAGATCTTGAATGGCGAGCCGCGTATTGACGGTCGCGACACCCGCACCGTGCGCCCGATCGAAATCCGCAACAGCGTGCTGCCCCGTACCCACGGTTCCGCCCTGTTCACTCGCGGCGAGACCCAGGCCCTGGTGATCGCCACCCTGGGCACCGAGCGCGACGCCCAGCGCATTGACGCGCTGGCTGGCGAGTTCGAAGACCGCTTCCTGTTCCACTACAACATGCCCCCCTTCGCCACCGGTGAAGTCGGCCGCATGGGTTCGACCAAGCGCCGCGAAGTCGGCCACGGCCGCCTGGCCAAGCGCGCCCTGGTCGCCTGCCTGCCTTCGAAGGAAGAGTTCCCCTACACCATCCGCGTGGTGTCCGAGATCACCGAGTCCAACGGCTCCTCGTCCATGGCCTCCGTCTGCGGCGGCTGCCTGGCCATGATGGACGCCGGCGTGCCGATGAAGGCCCACGTGGCCGGTATCGCCATGGGCCTGATCAAGGAAGGCAACCGCTTTGCGGTGCTGACCGACATCCTGGGTGACGAAGATCACCTGGGCGACATGGACTTCAAGGTCGCTGGCACCACCAACGGCATCACCGCCTTGCAGATGGACATCAAGATCCAGGGCATCACCAAAGAAATCATGCAGGTTGCCCTGGCGCAGGCCAAGGAAGCCCGCATGCACATCCTGGGCAAGATGCAAGATGCGATGGGCGAGGCCAAGACCGAGGTGAGCAACTTCGCGCCCAAGCTCTACACGATGAAGATCAACCCCGAGAAGATCCGCGACGTGATCGGCAAGGGCGGCTCCGTGATCCGTGGCCTGACCGAAGAGACCGGCTGCCAGATCAACATCGACGAAGACGGCACCATCACCATCGCCGCGACGGATGCGGCCAAGGCCGACATCGCCAAGCAGCGCATCGAGCAGATCACCGCTGAAGTCGAAATTGGCAAGGTCTACGAAGGCCCGATCACCAAGATCCTGGACTTCGGCGCCCTGGTCAACCTGCTTCCCGGCAAGGACGGCCTGCTGCACATCTCGCAGATCGCCCATGAGCGCGTCGAGAAGGTCACCGACTACCTGTCCGAAGGCCAGGTCGTGCGCGTCAAGGTGCTCGAGACCGACGAGAAGGGCCGCATCAAGCTGTCCATGAAGGCACTGCTCGACCGCCCGGCCCGCGAAGCCGCCCCGACCGAAGGCCAGGGCCACTAAGCCGAAATCAGCCGAAATCAGCCGCACTCAGCAGCGCGGCCGATCCGGCCCCCTCTGGCGCCTTCGGCCCGCGCTCCCGGTCATGCCGGGTCGCGGGCCGTGCGCCAATCACGCGGGGTCTTCACTGCTGCTCTTAACCGCTGCTAACCACCGCTGCTAATCACCGCTGCAACATCGTCCCATGCAAGCCGTCGAAATCCGTGAGCCCGGCGCCCCTGAGGTGCTGCGCCTGGCCGAGCGTCCCCAGCCCCAAGCGGGTGCGGGGGAGGTGTTGCTGCGGGTGACGGCCAGCGGGGTGAACCGGCCTGACGTGATGCAGCGCAAGGGTCTGTACCCGGCGCCCCCCGGTGCCTCCGACCTGCCGGGCCTCGAAGTGGCCGGCGAGGTGATCTCGGGTGACGCCGCAGCGATGGCCCAGGCCGGCCTGAAGCCGGGTGATGCTGTCTGCGCTTTGGTGGCCGGCGGCGGCTATGCCCAGTATTGCGTGGCACCGGTGGCCCAGTGCCTGCCTGTGCCCCAGGGACTGTCTCCGGTGGAGGCCGCGTCGCTGCCCGAGACTTTTTTCACCGTGTGGAGCAACGTCTTTGACCGTGGCGCGCTGCAGCCGGGCGAGACCCTGCTGGTGCAAGGCGGCACCTCGGGCATTGGCGTGACCGCGATCCAGATGGCCAAGGCCCTGGGCGCGCGGGTGATCGCCACGGCGGGCAGCGCCGACAAGTGCGCCGCTTGCCTGAAGCTTGGCGCCGACCATGCGATCAACTACCGCGAGCAAGACTTCGCCGCCGAGGCGCTGCGCCTGACCGGTGGCCGTGGCGTGGACGTGATCCTCGACATGGTGGCCGGCGACTACGTGGCCCGTGAGGTCGACTGCCTGGCCGAGGACGGGCGTTTGGTGATCATTGCCCTGCAAGGCGGGGTGAAGGCCGGCTTCAACGCAGCCCGGGTGCTCACCCGCCGGTTGCACATCACCGGCTCCACCCTGCGACCGCGTCCTGTGGAATTCAAAGGCAAGATTGCCGCCGCGCTGCGCGAGACGGTCTGGCCCTTGATCGAATCGGGCACCATCCGGCCCGTGGTGCATGCCACCTTCCTGGCCGCCGAGGCCGCCCAGGCGCATGCGCTGATGGAGTCCAGCCAGCACGTCGGCAAGATCGTGCTGACTTGGTAAACCCGTTTTTTCAAGACACCTGTTTGTTCCTGATCTGACCATGAACCGCAAGAAGCTCATCGCCGGCAACTGGAAGATGAACGGCAGCCTGGAGGCCAATGACGCCCTGGTGCGCGCCGTCGTCGCCGGCCTGCCGGCGGCAGGCGAGGGTGCTGGCGCCAATGTTGGTTCCGGCGCCGATGTGGCCCTGTGCGTGCCCGCGCCCTACCTGGCCCAGGTGCAGTCGCTGGTCCACGGTAGCGCCCTTGACCTTGGCGCGCAGGATGTCTCCGTTCACGCTTCGGGTGCCTACACCGGTGAGGTGTCGGCCGCCATGCTGCGCGAGTTCGGCGCCCGCTACGCGATCGTCGGTCACTCCGAGCGGCGCCAGTACCACGGCGAAACCGACGCCCAGGTGGCTGACAAGGCCAAGGCGGCCCTGTCCTCTGGCGTGACGCCGATCGTCTGCGTGGGCGAGACCCTTGCCGAGCGCGAGGCCGGCCAGACCGAGGCCGTGGTCAAGCGCCAGTTGGCCGCTGTCATTCACGTCAACGGTCACTGCATCAGCGAGATCGTGGTCGCCTATGAGCCGGTCTGGGCGATCGGTACCGGCCGGACCGCAACACCCGAGCAGGCCCAGCAGGTGCATGCGGTGCTGCGTGCCCAGTTGCACGCAGCCTCTGCCCGCGACGACCGCGTCCGCATCCTCTACGGCGGCAGCATGAACGCTGCCAATGCGGCCAGCTTGCTGGCCCAGCCCGACATCGACGGCGGCCTGATCGGCGGTGCCTCGCTGAAGTCGGCCGATTTCCTCCAGATCATTGCCGCGGCCAGTCGTGCCGCTGCAGCCTGATAACCCGCGCTTTCTCTTTCGGAGTCCTCCCATGAGCTTTCTCTTCAACGTCATCCTCACCGCCCAAATGCTCTCCGCGCTGGGCGTGATCGGCCTGGTGCTGGTGCAGCACGGCAAGGGCGCCGACATGGGCGCTGCTTTCGGCTCTGGCACCTCGGGCAGCCTGTTCGGTGCGACCGGCAGCGCCAACTTCCTCTCCCGCGCTACTGCGGTACTGGCGACGGTGTTCTTCGCCTCTACCCTGGCACTGGCATATTTGGGCACCCATCGCCCGTCTGACTCGGGCAGCGTGCTCGATCGCGCTGCTGCTCCCGCAGCGGCGCCTGCATCGGCTGCATCAGGCGCGGCCGGCCAGATCCCGTCGGGTGGCTCGGTGCCGGTGCCCTCCACACCCGCTGCCCCGGCGGTGCCGGCGTCGGGCGCGGGCCAGATTCCTGGCCGCTGATTTTTCATCTTCAGCCCGGCAGCGTCGGGGGAAATCCCGGTGTTTCCGGGTAAACTCCATCGCTGTCCCGCAGGGTGTTGGCCACAAGCCGGTTGCCTGGGGTGACATCGAAGCCGTCGTGGTGAAATTGGTAGACACGCTATCTTGAGGGGGTAGTGGCGAAAGCTGTGCGAGTTCGAGTCTCGCCGACGGCACCAGACAAGAAGTTACGCGGGCGCCAGGAGCGTCCGTGAGAGCAAAAAAGCCGCAGGCGGATCAGCCCGTCCCGCGGCTTGCGGAGTCCAAGATGAACCTAGAGCAGTACCTGCCCGTCCTACTTTTCATCCTGGTGGGCATTGGGGTCGGCGTCGTTCCCCAGCTCCTTGGTTACTTCGTTTCCCGGTTCGCCGGCTTTCACAAGCCCGACGCGGCCAAGACCTCCCCCTACGAGTGCGGCTTTGAAGCCTTCGAAGACGCGCGCATGAAGTTCGACGTGCGCTACTACCTCGTGGCCATTCTCTTCATCCTGTTCGACCTGGAAATCGCCTTCCTCTTCCCCTGGGCTGTGGCGCTCAAGGACATCGGCGCGGTGGGCTTTTGGTCGGTCATGGTTTTCCTCGCGATCCTGGTGGTCGGATTCATCTACGAATGGAAGAAGGGCGCGCTCGACTGGGAGTGATCCCGGCCCGACCGAACCCCCTCCTCAGGCAGTCACGGAGCATCCCGACAATGGCAAACGAAGGCGTTCTCGACAAGGGCATGGTCACCACCACGGTGGACACGGTGATCAATTGGGCCAAGACCGGCTCCCTCTGGCCAATGACCTTCGGCTTGGCTTGCTGCGCGGTGGAAATGATGCATGCGGGCGCGGCGCGCTATGACATCGACCGCTTTGGCATGCTGTTTCGCCCCAGCCCCCGCCAGTCTGACCTGATGATCGTGGCCGGCACCCTGTGCAACAAGATGGCGCCTGCCCTGCGCAAGGTCTACGACCAGATGCCCGAGCCGCGCTGGGTCATCTCCATGGGCTCCTGCGCCAATGGTGGTGGCTACTACCACTACAGCTACTCGGTGGTGCGGGGTTGCGACCGCATCGTGCCGGTGGACGTGTACGTGCCTGGCTGCCCGCCCACCGCGGAGGCCTTGCTGTACGGAATCATCCAGCTGCAGCAGAAGATTCGCCGCACCCAGACCATCGCCCGGGCCTGAGCCGCTGGAGACGCAAGGAATGACGACCACCCCCTTCGCCATCGACCCCCAGGCGCTCCAGCACACCGTGACCGAGGCCTTGGGCGCGCTTGCCAAGCGCGTCGACCTGCGCCTGGGCGAGGTGACCGTGACTGTGGCTCCCGCCGACTGGCATGCCGCTGCCCAGACCCTGCGTGACGCGCCCGGTTGCCAGTTTGAGCAGCTGATGGACCTGGCCGGCCTTGACTACGCCGACTACGGCAACGGCGGCTGGGAAGGCCAGCGCTTTTGCGTCACCTTGCACCTCTTGTCGGTGAGCCTCAACCAGCGCCTGCGCCTCAAGACCTTCCTGTCCGACGACGATCTGCCTTCGGTGGACAGCGTCAATGACCTGTGGAACGCCGCCAACTGGTTCGAGCGCGAAGCGTTTGACCTGTACGGCATTGTGTTCGAGGGCCACCCCGACCTGCGCCGCATCCTCACCGACTACGGCTTTATCGGTCACCCCTTCCGCAAGGACTTCCCGACCTCCGGCCATGTCGAAATGCGTTACGACGCCGAGCGCCAGCGGGTGATCTACCAGCCGGTGACGATCGAGCCACGAGAGATCACCCCGCGGATCATCCGCGAGGACAACTATGGAGGCCTCCAGTAAGGGGGAGGGCCACATGGCAGACATCAAGAACTACACCCTTAACTTTGGCCCGCAGCACCCGGCCGCCCACGGCGTGCTGCGCCTGGTGCTCGAGCTTGACGGCGAAGTGATCCAGCGTGCCGACCCGCACATCGGCCTGCTGCATCGCGCCACCGAGAAGCTGGCCGAGAGCAAGACCTATATCCAGTCGCTGCCCTATATGGACCGCCTGGACTATGTCTCGATGATGTGCAACGAGCACGCCTACTGCCTGGCCATCGAGAAGATGATGGGTCTGGAAGTGCCCGAGCGCGCCCAGTACATCCGCGTGATGTTCGCCGAGATCACCCGTTTGCTGAACCACCTGCTGTGGCTCGGCGCGCACGGCCTCGATTGCGGCGCGATGAACATGCTGATTTACTGCTTTCGCGAGCGGGAAGATCTGTTCGACATGTACGAGGCGGTGTCCGGTGCGCGCATGCACGCGGCCTACTTCCGCCCGGGCGGCGTGTACCGTGACCTGCCGGACGCCATGCCGCAGTACCGCGCCAGCAAGATCAAGAACGAGCGCTCGATCCGTGCGCTCAATAAGAACCGCCAGGGCTCGCTGCTGGACTTCGTTGAAGACTTCACCCGGCGCTTCCCGACCTATGTCGACGAGTACGAAACGCTGCTCACCGACAACCGCATCTGGAAGCAGCGCACGGTGGGCATCGGCGTCGTCACCCCCGAGCGGGCACTGAACCTGGGCTTCAGCGGCCCGATGCTGCGCGGCTCGGGCATCGCCTGGGACCTGCGCAAGAAGCAGCCCTACGACGTCTACGCCCGGATGGACTTTGACGTGCCGGTGGGCAAGACCGGTGACTCCTACGACCGCTACCTGGTGCGGGTGCAGGAGATGCGCGAGTCCAACAAGATCATTCAACAGTGCGTGGCCTGGCTGCGCGCCAACCCGGGCCCGGTGATCACCGACAACCACAAGGTGGCGCCGCCGGATCGTGAATCCATGAAGTCCAACATGGAAGAACTGATCCACCACTTCAAGCTGTTCACCGAGGGCTTTCGCGTCCCTGAGGGCGAGGCCTATGCGGCGGTCGAGCACCCCAAGGGCGAGTTCGGCATCTACCTGGTGAGCGACGGCGCTAACAAGCCGTACCGCCTGAAGATCCGCGCCCCCGGTTTTGCTCACCTGGCAGCCATGGACGAAATGTCCCGTGGCCACATGATTGCCGATGCGGTCGCGGTGATCGGCACCATGGACATCGTGTTCGGAGAGATCGATCGATGACTGAAATCACTCAATCGACGCGCGCGCGCTTCGACAAGGAAGTGGCCAAGTACCCCGCCGACCAGAGGCAGTCGGCCGTGATGGCCTGCCTGGCCATCGTGCAGCAGGAGCAGGGCTGGGTCAGCCCGGAGAGCGAGCAGGCGGTTGCCGAGCACCTGGGCATGCCCACGATTGCGGTGCACGAGGTCACCACCTTCTACAACATGTACAACCAGAAGCCGGTGGGCAAGTTCAAACTGAACGTCTGCACCAACCTGCCCTGCCAACTGCGCGGCGGCGGTACGGCCCTTGCACACCTGGAAAAGCGCCTGGGCATCCGCATGGGCGAGACCAGTGCCGACGGCCTGTTCACGTTGCAGCAGTCCGAGTGCCTGGGGGCCTGCGCCGACGCGCCGGTGATGCTGGTCAACGACCGCAATATGTGCAGCTTCATGAGCCACGAACGCCTCGATCAGATGATCGAAGGCCTCAAACAAGCGGAGCAGCAGTCATGAACGCGCAACAAGTGCTCTCCCAGTTCGCAGCCACCGGGGTGGACACCTGCTTCCATGGCCGCCACATCAATCCGCAGATTTACGCGGACCTCAATGGCAGCAACTGGCGACTCAAGGACTACGAAGCACGCGGCGGTTACGCTGCGCTGCGCAAGATCCTGGGCAAGGACGGCGCTCCGCCGCAAGACGACTCCGGCGTCGTGGGTCTCACGCAGGACCAGGTGATTGCCATCGTCAAGGAAAGCGCTCTGCGCGGCCGCGGCGGCGCAGGTTTTCCCACGGGCCTCAAGTGGAGCTTTATGCCCCGGCAGTTCCCGGGCGTCAAGCACCTGGTGTGCAACTCGGACGAAGGTGAGCCCGGTACCTGCAAAGACCGCGACATCCTGATGTTCAACCCGCACATCGTGATCGAGGGGATGATCATTGCCGCCTACGCGATGGGCATCTCGCTGGGCTACAACTACATTCACGGCGAGATCTTCGACGCCTATGAGCGCTTCGAAGAGGCCCTGGAAGAGGCGAGGGCGGCCGGCTATCTGGGTAACGCCATCATGGGCTCGGGCTTCAACTTCGAGCTGCATGCCTACCACGGCTTTGGTGCCTACATCTGCGGCGAAGAGACCGCGCTGCTCGAATCCCTTGAAGGCAAGAAGGGCCAGCCCCGCTTCAAGCCGCCTTTCCCGGCGAGCTTTGGCCTGTATGGCAAGCCCACCACCATCAACAACACCGAGACCTTCGCGGCGGTGCCCTGGATCATCCGTAACGGCGGCCAGGCCTACCTCGCCTGCGGCAAGCCCAATAACGGCGGCACCAAGATCTTCTCGGTCTCCGGCGACGTCGAGCGCCCGGGCAACTACGAGATTCCGCTGGGCACTCCCTTCAGCAAGTTGCTCGAGCTGGCTGGCGGCGTGGCCGGCGGCCGCAAGCTCAAGGCAGTGATTCCTGGCGGGTCGTCCTCGCCGGTGCTGCCGACTTCCATCATCATGGAATGCACGATGGACTACGACTCCATCGCCAAGGCAGGCTCCATGTTGGGCTCTGGCGCGGTGATCGTCATGGACGACACGCGCGACATGCCCGAGAGCCTGCGCCGCCTGTCCTACTTCTACGCCCACGAGTCCTGCGGCCAGTGCACCCCCTGCCGTGAGGGCACC
>NZ_JARXAB010000030.1 GCF_029866045.1 Ramlibacter sp.
TACCGCGCTGGAGGAGACCGTGTTGCCAGGTCTGTCGCAGCGGGTGGTCACCTCCCGCGTAGTCACGCCACTGGATTTCCAGGATCGGCTGTGGTCCTACAAGGGGGCCGGGTTCGGTCTGGAGCCGCTGCTGCTGCAAAGTGCCTGGTTCCGGCCCCATAACCGCAGCGAAGACGTCAACGGCCTGTACATGGTCGGCGCCAGCACCCACCCTGGCGCAGGTGTGCCCGGGGTGCTGATGTCGGCCAAGGCGCTGATGTCGGTGCTGCCCTCGGTAAAGGCCTACCATGCCCAGTGAACGCCACACCCACGGGGGCGCAGGCGAAGGGCCCCTCACGCAAGCCTCTGCACCAGAGGCGACGCACCACCTGGCCGACGCTGACCTTGAAGCTTGCGCCCGCATGATGCAAGGCGGCTCGCGCACCTTTTTTGCGGCCAGCCGACTGCTGCCGCCTCGGGTGCAGGCCGGCGCGATCGCGCTCTATGCGTTCTGCCGGGTGGCCGACGATCTGGTCGATCAGCCCGGGGGAGGCCCGGCGGCCGTGCAAATCCTGCGACAGCGTCTGGACCAGATCTACGCGGGTACGCCCTCCGACTGCCTGGAAGATCATGCCCTGGCGCTGCTGGTGCAGCAGACCGATCTCCCCCGTCACCTGCTCGACGCGCTGGTCGAGGGCTTTGCCTGGGATGCCGCCGGCCGGTGCTACGACACCGTGGAGTCGGTCCATGCCTATGGCGCTCGGGTCGCTGGCACCGTCGGCGCGATGATGGCCTGGGTGATGGGCGCCCGCTCAGCGGGGACGCTGGCGCGGGCCTGCGAGCTCGGCGTGGCGATGCAGCTGACCAACATCGCGCGCGATGTCGGTGAAGATGCGCGCAACGGTCGGCTCTACCTGCCTCGTAACTGGCTGCGCGAGGCCGGGGTGGAGCCAGAGGCCTGGCTGCGCGAGCCGACGTTCTCACCGGCCATCGGAGCGGTGGTGGGGTGCTTGCTGCAGGAGGCTGATCGGCTCTATGCCGGCGCCCAGCCGGGCATCGGCGCCTTGCCGGCCGACTGCCGCGCGGCCATCCTCGCGGCCAGCCAGATCTACGCGGAAATCGGGCACCAGCTACGGCGTGAAGGCGGCGACAGCATCAAGCAACGAACCGTCGTCAGCACAGCTCGCAAGCTGGTGCTGCTGGCCGGCGCCTGGACCCAGGCCGGCTGGATTCGCGCAGAGGTCGCTCCGGCCCCACCACTACCGGCGATTGAATTCTTAGTCAGCGGCTGCGAGGCCTACCTCGGGCAGGTCCAGCCTGGCGCGACCGCCCTGACCAGCGGCTTTCCGAATCGCCCCCTGACGCAGCGGGTCGAGTGGGTCCTAGGCTTGCTCGAGCGGCGCGAGCACGAGCGCAGCGAGCACCCGGCGCGCAGGCGGATGCTCGCCACGGGCCTGCCGCCTGCAGCGCGTCCCGCACCCTGAGAACGCCTCGCACCACCAAGCCGGCGTCAGCGCGCCGACGAGCCCAGGTGGCAAGGCGAATGCTGCCAATCGACCCAAGACAAGCGCTAGGGTCCAAGGCCGCACGCGTGCTTACTTCTTCGGGCGGTTGAACCAGTTGGCCAGCATGAACAGGCCGAACACCACGAACATCAGAATCAGGATATGGTGGATTTGCATCGTCTCGTCTCCAAAGTAAATCAAGGGGTCGCCGCCGGCGCACCGGGACGGCGCAGCATCGGAACCATGAGGGCCAGCGTCACCACCAGCAGCATCAATTCAAGCAGATACACCGCCTCATAGCCGGCGAGGGAACCCCAGCGGGAGGCAACCAAGTCACGCAGGATGCCACCGGCGCCAATCGCTAGGCCTGCGGCTGTGGCCTGCACCGCACCCCAAGCACCCAGGGCGAGGCCGGCTTGGCCCTCGGGTGCCATCTGCATCGTGGAGGTGAGTGTGCCATGGCCGAACAGCCCCCCGCCCAGACCGATCAGGAAGGTACCCACGACGAACAGCACGGGCTGCTGCAAAGGCGCGCAGGCAATCACGGCCACGAAGGCCGGTAGGCCCACCAGGGCGCCGGCGCTGGCCATGCGCCAAGGTTCAGCTCCGCGGGCCAAGACCCGTGAGGCCCAGGCAAAGCCGATCAGGCCGCCCAGGGCCAGGGTCGCTGTCAACCAAGTGGTCTGGCCCACACCCAGGCCCAGCCACTCGCCGCCATAGGGCTCGAGCAGCACGTCTTCCATATTGAATGCCAATGTGCCAACGCCTACCGCAGCCAATTTGCGCAGGGCCTGCGGCCGCTGACGCAGCGCTTCCCAGGCCTGGCGAAAGCTCGGGTCATCGGCCTGCCGGGGGCGCGGGCGCCGCAGGCGGCTTCGGCTCTCCTGCTTCCAGATCGCCAGCACATTGAGCACCACGGTCGCTACCGCCGTCGCCTGTATGACCTGGATCAGGCGGCCGGGGGTGTACTCGGACAGGAACTCTCCGAAGATCACCGCACTGCCGATGGTGCCCACCAGCAGCATTGTGTACATGAAGCCCACCACCTTGGGATGGTCCTTCGACGGCGCCAGATCGGTCGCCAGGGCCAGGCCCGCGGTCTGCACCGTGTGCATGCCGGCGCCCACCAGCAAGAAGGCGATGGCCGCGGCCCCATGCCCCACCCAGGGTGGCACGCTGGCGGAGGCACCGGCTCGGGCCAGCACCAGAAGGGCGAAGGGCATCACGCACAGACCGCCGAACTGAAGCAGGGTACCCATCCAGACATAGGGCACGCGACGCCACCCGAGTTCACTGCGGTGGTGGTCTGAGCGAAAGCCGATCAGCGCGCGCAGCGGGGCAAAAAGAATGGGCAATGCGACCATGATCGCCACCAAGGCGGCGGGCACGCCCATTTCAATGATCATCACGCGATTGAGGGTGCCCACCAGAAGGGTGAGCGCCATGCCCACCGACACCTGGAACAGCGAGAGGCGCAGCAGGCGGGACAGCGGCAGGTCTTCCGAGGCTGCGTCCGCAAAGGGAAGAAAGCGCGGGCCCAGCGTGGCGAGCCAGCTGGCACGACGACGGACGGCGGGCCCCGCTGTGGCGGCCGAGTCGCCTGGGGGTTTTGAGTTGCTCATGGCCCGATCACGTCTTGGGCAGGAACAAAAAAGGGAAAGAGGCCAGCAGCAAAAGCCGCCGGCCTCGCCATCCTGGCGATGGTTACTTCTTGGCGGCTGCGGCCGCCGGAGGCGCTTCGGCCGCGGCAGCTGCCACGACTTTCTGACCACCGTTGAGGAAGTTCTTCACCCAGGTCGTGTTCATCGTCAGCGCCAGGTGGACACTGAACGACGCAACAGCGACGGCGGCGATGAAGATGGGGATGCCCACCGAAGGCTTGACCACGCACCACATTTTTCCGTAGATCATGTGCAGGTCTCCTTACTTCATCCAAGGGGAATAGATATAGGCCAGCAAGTGCGCGAAGGCCGCGATCATGCCGAATATCTGGGTCCCCTGAATGAGGTTGCGGTGGATCTCCTCCGATTCGCCCTCGGTCAAGCCGGTGGGCCACACTTTGTCTTTATCGGACATCGTGCTTCTCCTTTGAAGATTGAACGCTCGTGCAGAACCCGCACGCGGGTGGCCGCCAACCGGAATGGTCGAAGGCTGGTGTCATTTTATGTTGACACATGTAATAGTCAATATAAATTGACATCCCTGTAGCCTTCTATTCACTAAGGGATTTCCCGGGGGCTGTCCCGGCAGAGCGACCCCGGGGCATGGATCCCCGCGCCGCCCTCACCCCCGTCGGGGCATGCGAAAAGGCAGCATGCCCTGCACCACCGGCGACACCAGGCGCGGGACGTTCAGGGTTTCGTGGAAACTGGTCACCGTCTCCCCCAGCAATTCGCTGCGCAGCACCGACCGCTGGTAGAAGGGCGTGTCCTCCAGCTGGTGCAGCACCTGCACCGGGGCCGGCGCGCGCATGCGGCGCGCGACCCGCCAGCCGGTAGGGCGCATCGGCTGACGCGGGGGGGCTTCAAAGGGCGTGACGCTGCCGTCCCGCCCGAAGCGCAGGGCCAGGAGGTGGTCGCTGCCATCGTGGTTCTGCACGTCATAGAGCACCGCGGTGCTGCCATCGCGCAACGTGCTGCGCGACCAATCCCACTCGCGGCAGGCTTTGGCAATGGGCTCCTCGCCTTCGTTCGAGTCCAGGTAGGCCTGCCCCTGCCAGCGCTGGCGCGGCGCGTCCAGATCGACCTCAACACGGGCCGAGGGCGCGATCGGGCCCCAGCGGTGGCGGCCCAGCGGGTCGATGCGCGTGGTGAACGGAAACAGCCGGCCCGGGTGCAGCACCACCCGCCCGCGGACCCGTTGCGGAATAGGAACGCCCACCTCGTCGATGTCGATGGTCAGGCTGCTGCCGTCCCAGTGCAGCGCGCTCGGGCCGATGCGGAAATGGTGCGCGTCGCGCTCGCACCAGCGTGCGCCGCGCTCAGTCATCGTCCACCGACGCTGCGGCCCGTACAGGGCGACATTGAGGCAACAGTAGTTGTCGGCAGGCGCGGGGCCGCGGCGCTGCGCCCAGGCGTAGTAAGGGGAGAAGACGCTGCCAACGAAAGCGATGAGCGTGAGGCCGAAACGGCCATCGTCGCTCAGCGCATCGACATACCACCAGAGGTAGCCACCGGGCGCCACCTGCTGGTCGAAGCGAGGCTGCCCATCAGGGCCGCGGCCGCCAGCTGCCCGGACATCGCTGCCATTGGCACGCCAGGGCCCGGATGCACGCTGCCCCCCGCCAGAAACAAGCCTGGCACCGGGCTGGTCGAGGGCGACCTGGCGAACGCCGACATCCAGCCGTGGGTGGCCTGGCCATAGAGTGCGCCCCCGGTCGCCGGAAACAGGCGGTCGAAATCCTCCGGCGAGGTGCGCACCACCTGGTGCGGCTGCGGCGAGAGCGCCAGGCCGCAGCGATGAAGCAGGGAAAAAGTCGTGGATTCGCATTCGGCCATCGCCTCCGGGGTAATCAGGCCACGCCCGCCAATGGCCGGGGCATTCACCAGGCACAGCAGCCTCTGGGCGCCGGCCTGCGGACCGTCCTGCCCGCGGTCTTGGGCACAGACGTAGACGGTGGGCCGCCGGGGCAAGCGACCGGCCTCGAAGATGTCGCTGAACTCGCTGCGGTAGTCGCTGCGGAAGAAGACGTTGTGACGGTCCAGCGCCAGGCCCTCGGTCGGCGCATGGATGGACCAGGTCAGCGCAGACAGCGAGCGCTGACCGACGGCTGGGGCGGCGCGGCGCACCGGGTCGCCCAGGAGCCCACTCGCGAGCGCGGCGATGTCGCCGTTGAACACCACCCGGTCGGCGGGCAGGCGCTCGCCGCCCTCGAGCAGCACGCCGCTGGCACGCCCGCCGGTGAGCTCGATGCGCTCGCAGCGGGCGCCCCACCGGAACTGCGCGCCGCGCTCGCGCGCCAGGCGCGCCATCATCTGCGCCAGCGCGTGCATCCCGCCGTCGACCGACCAGACGCCGTCCATCTCCACCTGCGCGATCAGCATGAGGGTGGCCGGCGCCTCCCAGGGCGAGGAGCCGCAGTAGGTGGCATAGCGACCAAACAACTGCTGCAGGCGCGGGTCCTTGAAGTGGTGGCCCAGCGAATTCCACAGGGATTTCATCGGACCCAAGCGACTCAGCACCGACAGACCGCGCAGGCCCAGGTCACCGACCATGCGGGTCATCGTCGGCGAGGCCGAGCGAATGAAGGGACCCTCCAGCGTGTCATAGACCTCACGCGCTTGCGCGCAAAAAGTCCGGAAACGCTGCGCCTCGGCAAGGCCCGCAAAGCGGGCCACTGCGTCGAATGCGGCGGCGGGGTCGGCGAACAAGTCAAGCTCGCCGCCCTCCTCCCAGAAATGGCGGGCCAGCAGCGGCAGCGGCCGCGTGACCAGCTCGCGGTCCAGGCGGGTGCCGACGGCGTCGAGGATGCCGTCGAAGATCCATTTCATCGTGAACACGGTGGGGCCGCTGTCGATCGGGGCACCGTCGACCATCACGCGGCGGATCTTTCCGCCGGGCTCGCTGGCGGCATCCACCACCGTAACCTGCAACCCGCGCTGCGCCAACAGCAGGGCGCTGGTCAGGCCCGCGATGCCGGCGCCCACAACGACAACGCGATCAGCCGACATGTTCGCCTCCCGGCATGGGCCAGGCGCCCGCCGACGCCAGCACCCGCATGCGCACAAACAGCGACTCCGAAAAATGGCCCTCGCGCCAGGCGAACTGCGCGGCGCGGCCATGGGCGCCACCGCGTGCATAGCCCTCCATCGACGGCGTGTCGCGCCAGACGCTGAAAGTGCACTGGCGCAGCAGCGGCGCCTCACCGAGGCCAATGGCCAGCTCGCAACCTGGCGACTCGGCCAGCGCACGCTCGGTGCCCGGCGCACGGCGCCAGAACGACATGGCCTTGTGCGGACGAATGCTGGCCCGGGTGAGCACCGCCACTGGCGCGTCAGCCCCTTCGGCTTGCAGCATCGCACCGGACCCCGATGGCGCCTGTATGCCTGGGCTCACGAGTGCGGCCGCGGGCGTTGCCGCCCAGGCGCAGCCGTCCCAGGTGCCGCGGGCGGCACTGACCGCCATCAGGCCACTCCACCATTGGCGCGCACGTTCGCGGTACGCATCGGTCAGCGGGCTGGCGAGAAAGGACTGGGCTTGGGACAACTCGTCGAAGACGCACAGCAGCCCTTGATGGGTGGCGCTGGGTCGGATACGGAAGCCGCCGCCCTCGCCGCTGCCCATGACCTTGGCAAAGCGCAGACCCGGCAAGTCACGCAGTGCCGAGGGGCCCTGGGCCAGACGCAACCAAGCCCAGGCACGATGCCGGGGCAGGTGGTCGACGAGCAATACGGCAAGCACACCCGCCACCTCTCGGGTGGCGGATTCGCCCGCGCTGGGGGTTGCGCCGACGCTGGTCAACGCAGACCCCGCGACGCTTAACGGGCCGGCTTGGCCGCGGCCTTGCCAGCGCCAGGCGCGGAGGCCGCCAGGGCAGCAACCACCGCAGGGACAGCGGTACCGGCCTTGGACAGCTCGGGGAAGTCCTTGAGCATGGACTGCCCGTTCAGAGGCTTGTAGGCACCCTGGTGGCAGGTGGCGCAGTTGGCCTTGGCGACGTCACCCATCTCGCCCTTGCGGTGCGCAGGGAAGACCGGGGTGAGCGGCTCCATGTAGGCCGTGTTGAGCTCACGCACCATGCGGATGCCATGCCAGGCGGTCACGCGTTGGGGCGGGCCGCCCTCCCACTTGGAGAAGTTCTGCGTGTTGTGGCAGTAGGTGCAATTCACACCCAGGCTGGCCGACATGTGCGTCATCAGACTGTAGGTCCACTCGGCCTGCTTGATGGACTGCCGATTGCCCGTCGGCAATGCGGTGGTGCCACCGACTCGGATCGGCAGATCGCCCAGCAGGTACGGGGTGAACGGATCGCTGGGCAGGGAAGCGAGCTTGACCGAGGCGGCCGGCTCGTTCTGGCCCGCGCGGTCGCCGATGAAGTCGGCGCCTACCGGTGCCGTGTCGGGCTTGAACCAAACAGTGGCGGGCACTGGCTGGCCACGGTGACAAGTCCAGCAGGTCACACCGGTATCGGCCACGTGGGACTTCCAGTCCTCGTTCACGTGCTGCGTCATCTGGATCATGCGCCGCGCCACCACCTTGGTGTACTTGCTGTCTTCGGCGAAGTTGGCCAGGTTGTGGCAGTAGCCGCAGCCTTCCTCGGGGGCGATCCAGGTGGTCATGGAGGCCATCAAGCGGGTG
>NZ_JARXAB010000053.1 GCF_029866045.1 Ramlibacter sp.
CGCCGGCACTGCCATGTTCGCGGTGGGCGGCATCGACGCGGGCAATCTGGGGCAGTTTCGTGCGGCCGGCGTTGCTGGTGCGGGTATCGGCTCGGCGCTTTACAAAAGTGGTGTGGCGCTGGATGAACTGCACCGGCGGGCCAAGGCCTTCAGGGCCGCTTGGTTCGCAGACGCCTCTAAGCCCTAGAGGCGAAGGACAAGCGGCCAGCCGTAGGCTCGCTGCAGCGAGCGGCGCCCTCGATCGCCCAAGACGCGGCGCACGCCCTGGATGGCTTCAGCACCCTCACCCCTCTTTGATCACATCCATTTTTGGATCCATAATTGCACGCGAAACTGCGCTCCGGCCTTGTTTGGGCGATGGTGAGCCCCGGCGGGAAGCCCCCCTTCAGCGCCAGGGCGGATGCGCAATGACACGAGCTGAATCAAAGGACCTGGCCCGATGACCGAGAAGAAGCTGGAAGAAGCGCCGCGCATGGTGCGCAGCGGTGAGGAATCCCCCGCCTTGTCGGACGCGCAGATCGATGACGCCCGCAAACTGATTGGCGTGTGGCTGCGCCGCGATGTGCACACGCCCGCCATCTATGAGCCCGTGTCGGTGCACGACATCCGCCGCTGGGCGCACTACAGCGTCGGCGACGACAACCCGCTGTTTTCCGAGGTGGACTACGCCAAGCGCACGCGGTGGGGCCGGATCATCGCGCCGCCCACCTTCCTCTACACCGTCGACTCAGGGATCGTGGCGCCAGGGCTGCCGGGCATCCAGTGGATCTTTGCCGGCTCGCGCTTCGAGAATTTCAAACCGGTGTACGAGGGCGACACGATCACCGCGCGTGCCCGCCTGATCGACGTGCAGATCAAGGAAGGCAGCAAGGTAGCCCGCTACGTCAACCAAGTGGGCGAGGTGCTGTACTACAACCAGCATGGCGACCTGGTCACCCGCTATGAGGGCGACATTTTTCGTATCCCGCGCAAACGCAGCGGCGAGGGCTTCAAGTTCGCGGTGAACAGCGCCGCCGAGGCGCCCCAACCTTACCGCTACACCGACGAGGAGATCGAGGCGATCGCCCAGGGCTACCGCGACGAATACCGCCGCGGCGCCGCCACCCTGTACTGGGAGGACGTGCAGCCGGGTGACGACCTGCCGGTCGTGCAAAAGGGCCCGCTGACCCTGGTCGACATCGTGGGCTTCTACGCCGGGCGGCGCACCGTCTACAGCGTGATGAAGCTCGCCTTCCAAGAGCGTGACCGGCACCCGCGCAACGTCTTCTACTCCCCGACCCGCAACATCCCGATGCACCCGGCGGCAGGCCACTACGACGCCGAAATCGCGCGTGAGATCGGTATGCCTGGCGCCTACGACCAGGGATGGCAGCGCCTCAACTGGGCCGGCCATCTCCTGACCAACTGGCAGGGCGACCAGGGCTTCACCCGCCGACTCCATGGCCGCGTCACCCGCCCCAACCTGGTGGGCGACCTGACCCGGATGCAGGGCGAAGTGACCGGCAAGCGCAAAGAGGGCGGCGAGGCCCTGATCGACATCCGCTGGTGGGGCGAGAACCAGCGCGGCGAGAAAAACTGCGACGGAACCGCGGTGGTGCGACTGCCCTCGCGCGACATCTCACTGCGCAACTGAATCCCGAAAAGAAAAGTCATGAATTCACCTGCACGCAAGACCCGCCGGCCGCTGGAGGGCCTGAAGGTTCTGGACCTGACCCACGGCGTCGCCGGCCCCTATTGCACGATGGTGCTGGGCGACCTGGGCTGCGACATCGTCAAGATCGAAAAGCCGGGCCGGGGCGACGCCACCCGCTACATGAACGTGAGCGAACGGTTCCACACGGACATTCCCCGCGTGGGCGGCGACTACTTCCTGGCCATCAACCGCAATAAGCGCGCGATCACGCTGGAGCTCAAATCTCCCGAGGGCCGCAAGATCTGCGAAGAGCTCGCCCAGTGGGCCGACATCGTGGTGCAGAACTTTCGGCCGGGCGTGACCCAGCGCCTGGGGCTGGACTACGAGAGCCTGCGCAAAATCAACCCACGCCTCATCTACGGCAACATCTCGGCCTACGGCACCGAGGGCAATATGTCCGACAAGGCCGGCATGGACATCGCGGTGCAAGCGCGCGCCGGCCTGCTGCGCATCACCGGCGCACACGGCTCGAGCGAGCCGGTGCGACCCGGCTCCTCGCTGTCGGACTTTGGCGGCGGCATCTACCTGACCACCGCCCTCCTCGCAGCGCTTTATGACCGCGAGCGCACCGGCGAGGGCCAGGAGGTCAGCGTGTCCTTGCTCGATGCCACCATGAGCCTGTTGATCAACTACTCGGTGGCGGTGATGGACGGCCAGGCCGACGTCAAGCCCCTGGGCTCGGGCCACCCCCAGCTTGCGCCCTACCAGGCACTGCCCACCGCCGACGGCCATGTGGTGGTGGCCACCGGCACGAACAAGACCTACCGTGAGTTTTGCGTGGCCATCGGTGACCCCGCTCTGGCCGACGACCCCTTGTTTGCAACGAACCAGACGCGGGTGCGAAACCGGCAGGCCCTGGTCGAGCGTTTGTCGGCGGTGTTCCGCCAGAAGACAACGGCGCAGTGGATCACGCTCCTGGAGAAGGCCGACGTTCCCTGTGCGCCGGTCAATGACCTGCAGACCGCGTTCGGCGAACTGGAGGCCACCTCGCCTGGCATGACCCAGCGCATCGACCACCCGGGCGTGGGCTCGCTGTCGCAACTGGGTGTGCCCTTCCACTTCAGCAACTGCGCGGGCGACCTGCGGCGTCCGCCGCCGATGCTGGGCGAGCACACCGAGCAGGTGCTCGCTGACCTGCTGGGGCGCAGCCCCGCGCAGATCGCGCAGCTGCGAGAGGCGCAGGTCATTTGATGCAAGGACTCGATCGCCTTTTTCATGCCCGCTCGGTCGCCCTGGTCGGCCTGTCGGCCGATATGGGCAAGATGACTGGCGCGCCCCTGGGCATCCTGCGCCAGACCGGCTTTGGTGGCCGGATCTTCCCGGTCAACCCGCGTTACACCGAAGTGGGCGGCATGCCCTGCTGGCCCAGCATCGACGCATTGCCCGAGGCGCCGGATGCGGCGCTAGTGATGCTGGCCGCTGCCCGGGTGCCACAGGCGGTGCGGGACTGCGCCCGCAAAGGTATCGGCGCGGTGGTGGTACTCAGCTCGGGCTTCGAGGAGACCGAGGAGGGCCACGCCCACGCAGCAGAATTGGCGCAGGTGGCGCGCGAGACCGGCATTGCGGTGGTGGGACCCAATTGCGAGGGCGTGTGGTCGGTACCCGACCGGGTGATCCTCACCTTCGGCACCGCCGCCAAGCGCGAGGTGCTGCACCAGGCACCCATCGCCATCTTGAGCCAGAGCGGCGCCATGGCCGGGGCGATGGCCCGCCATCTGCAAGACAGCGGCGTAGGCTGCGCCTATGTGGTGAGCGTGGGCAACGAGACGGTGCTCACCGTGGCGGACTACCTGCAGTGGTGCATCGCCCAGGGCGATGTGCAGGTGGTGGCCCTGTTCATCGAGGGCCTGCGCGATGGCGCGCGCCTGCTGCGCCTGGTGGAAGAAGCCACGGCCAAGGGCATCCGGGTGGTGGCGCTCAAGGCGGGCAATTCCGCCAAGGGCCAAGAGGCAGCCGCCTCCCACACCGGCAAGATGGCGTCCCCCTATGCGGTCTACCGCGACCTGCTGCACGCGGCGGGCGCGATTCAGGTGGACAGCTTGACCGACCTGATCGACGCCGCCCAGGTGCTGTCCCTGCTGCCCACGCCCCCGGTGCGAGGCGCGCAGGGCGGGGTATCGGTGTTCTCGATCCCGGGCGGCACGCGCGCGATGACCGCCGACGCGCTTGAGGACCATGCGGTCCCCCTGGCCACCTTTGCGCGCCACACCGTCACGGCGCTGGGTGAGGCGCTGCCCGAGTTTGGCGGCACCGAAAACCCGACCGACCTCACCGGCCAGGTACTCTCACATCCGGGCCTGTTCGACCGCTGCCTGGACCTGATTGCAGACGACCCCAACACCGAAGCTCTGATCGTGCAGGTGGCCAACCGCGGACCGCGGGACGTGAGCGAGCGGGTCGAGTTGCTGGGCCGCGTCGCAGCCCGCACCGGCGTGCCAGTGATCACCAGCTTTTTGGGCGACAGCTTGCCGACCAGCGAGCGCCTGCGCCTGCGCGCTCAGGGCGTGGTGTGCGCGCGTGACCCGGTGGAAGCCGCACGCTACCTGGGCTGGCTGTGGCGGGCACGCGCAGTTACACAGGCCCTGCCGGCTCGGCCCGTGGCGGCACCCCAGCCCACCACACCGCCACCCCGTGGCTGGTCGCAAGCGGCCACGCTGCTGGCCGACTGCGGCATTGCCATCCCGGCCTGGTGCATCGTCGGCGCAGGCGAAGACGCGCAAGCAGCCTGCCGCGAGCTGAGCTTTCCGGTGGCGGTCAAGGCACTGCCGGAGGACGTGGACCACAAGACGGAGATGGACCTGGTGCGGCTCAACATCGGCCCGCAAGATCTGGCGGCCACGGTGGCCGGGATCCGCAGCCGGCTCGGGCAGCCCGGTGCCCGGGTGCTGGTGCAGGAGATGGACAAGGGCGGCATTGAGGTGCTGCTGTCGGCCCTGCACAACGAGGACTTCGGCCCGGTGCTGGCCATTGGCAGTGGCGGCATTGCCGCCGAACTCGATGCGGATGTGGCCTATGTGGCGCTGCCGACGAGCCCTGCGCGCGTGCGCCAGGCCATCGCGCGGCTGAAGCTGGCAGTGCGCTTGCGCGGATGGCGCGGCCAGCCGCCTGCCGACGAAGACGCCCTGTTGGCCGCAGCCTGCGCGCTGGGCGATCGCTTCCTGGGCCTGCAAGGCGCACGGGAGTTGGAGATCAACCCGCTTTTCGTCCACCCGCGTGGATCCAAGCGCCTGGTGGCGGTCGATGCCCTGGTGAAAACATGAACAACGCTCCACTCGCCGGCCGCACGGCCATCGTCACCGGCTCCGGCCAGAACATCGGCCGCGCCATCGCGCTCGACTTCGCACGCCAGGGCGCCAACGTCGTCCTCAATGGACACCGCAACCAGGCCGCGCTCGACGAGGTGGCCGAGGCGGTGCGGGCCCTGGGCGGCCAGGCACTGACGGTGCTGGCCGACGTCGGCGACGCAAAAGCCGTGCAGGCCATGGTCGACCAGGCGGTGCAGCGCTTCGGCGGTGTGGACATCTGCGTGTCCAACGTCTCGGTGCGCCTGCACCAGCCGCTGCTCGAGATCAGCGTGGAAGATTGGGAGCGGGTGCTGCAAACCAACCTGAGCGCCGCCTTCTTCCTGGCGCGCGCCAGCCTGCCGCACATGAAGGCGCGGGGCTGGGGCCGGGTGATCCACATCTCTGGGCGTGATGGCTTTGCGCCCAAAACCAACCGGGCCCACAACGTGACCTGCAAGGCCGGCGTGTTCGCCCTGGCCAAGGCCATTGCGGTGGAATTCGGCGAGTTCGGGATCACCGCGAACGCGGTGGCGCCCGGCATCGTCGAGACGAGCCGCGACCCGGTCCATTACCCGGACGCGGCGGACGGCTTCGAGGCACGCCGTCAGGCCTTGCCGCTGCGCCGCCTGGGCTCGGTGGAAGAAATCGCCGGCGCCTGCAGCTACCTGTGCTCGCCGGCCGGGAGCTATGTCACCGGCCAGGTGCTGCATGTGAACGGCGGCGAGTTCATGTTCTGAATGCGAGGGAAGTGACCATGAACGCGCCCCTGAAGTCATCGCCCGACACGCCAGAAAAAGCGGCGGCTGCGGTCAGCGTCACCCGCGCCATGGCGGACTTCGCCATCGGCCGCCACAACTTCCCCGCCCTGGCGCGGTCGCGCGCGGCCGACGCCATCCTCGACGTGGTGGGCTGCATGCTGGCCGGGAGCCGCGAGGCGCTCGCAAGGCCGCTGCTGGCGACACTGCCCTCATTCGAAGCGCACCTGTCACAAGCACCCGCCCTTCTGGTCGGCACGCGCCGTTACGGACCTGAGGGCGACGCCGCGCTTTACAACGGCGCCATCGCCCATGCGCTGGACTACGACGACACCAACCACCCGGCCTATGCCCACCCCAGCGCGGTGATCGTGCCGGCGCTGCTGGCGATTGCGCCGCGCTGCCAGGCCACCGGCGGGCAGATGGTCGACGCCTACATCGCCGGCTTTGAGGTCTTCGGCAAGCTCGGGCGAGCGCTCAACACGCAGCACTACAAGCGGGGCTGGCATGCCACCGGCACCTTCGGAGCGCTGGCCTCTGCGGTGGCCTGCGGCCGGATGCTGGGCCTGGGCACCACGCAGATGGTCACCGCCCTGGGCATCGCCGCGTCGTCGGCCAGCGGGCTGCGCGCCAACTTCGGCAGCATGGTCAAGCCCCTGCATGCGGGCCTGGCCGCGCGCGCTGGCCTGCAAGCGGCCTTGCTGGCCCAGGCCGGGCACGATGCGAGCGCGGTGGTGATGGAGCATGGCTACGGCTACCTCTCCGTGTTCAACGCCGGCATCGGCCATGACCCCGCACCGCTGCTGGCCATTGGGCAGGGACTGGAGATCCTCACTGAGCACGGCCTCGCGCTCAAGCCCTACCCAGCCTGCGGCGCCACCCACCCGGGCATTGAAGCGGCGCTGCAACTGCATGCGGAGCTTGGCGGGGAGCCGATAGAGTCGGTTCGGGCGGGGGTTTGCGAGATGGCCTTCGCGCCCCTGATCCATGTCATGCCCCACGCGCCCCTGGAGGGCAAGTTCAGCCTGCACTACTGCCTGGCGGTGGCCCTGCTCGAGGGCGCCGTCGGCCTGGCCAGTTTCACCCCGGACAAAATCGCCGATGCGCGCATTCGCTCCCTGATCCCGCGCATCGCAATGGAAGTGGACGACGACATTCGGCATGACGGCGAGTTCGCGACCCGGGTCACGGTCGTCACCGCGTCCGGGCGCCGCCTTGAGCGCTTTGTGCCTCTGGCCATGGGCAAACCCGCCCGCTGGTTCAGTACCCAGCGCATGCAGCAAAAATTTCTCGACTGCGCCGAAACGGTGCTGGGGCCACAGGGCTGCAGCCAGGCCTTTGACGCGCTTCGTACGCTGGACAGCCCCGCCCCTGTGGCGAAAATTCTTTCCCTCCTGCACACTCTCACCCACCCCTCGGAGACAACATGAACCACCCCACGATCCGCAAGCGCCTCTTCCTGGCAATCGCCGCGTCCAGCCTGGTGCTGGCAACCGGCGGAACCGCCTTCGCACAAGAGTACCCCGCCAAGCCGGTGCGACTGGTCAGTCCCTACGCACCTGGCGGCTCCACCGGCGTGGTCGCCCGCATCCTGGCCAAGAAATTCCAAGATCAGACCGGCATTTCCATGGTGGTGGAAAACCGGCCCGGCGCGGCCAGCAACATCGGCAGCGACCACGTGGCCAAATCGACGCCCGACGGCTACACCCTCCTCATGGGCACCAGCAGCCTGGCGATCAACCCGGCGCTATACCGCACCATGAGCTTCGACCCGATCAAGGACCTCACGCCCGTCGTTCCCCTGATCACCGCGCCCAATGTGCTGGCGGTCGACGCCTCGCTGCCGGTCCGCTCGGTCAAGGAACTGATCGACTACGCCCGCGCCAACCCGGGCAAGCTCAATTACGGTTCCTCCGGCAACGGCGCCACCAACCACATGGCGATGGAAATGCTCAAGACCATGGCCGGCCTGCAAATCACGCACATCCCGTTCAAGGGCGGCGGTGAGGCGCTGTCTGCCTTGCTCGGCGGCCAGATCCAACTGATGTTCAACCCGGCCTCGACCCTGCAGCAGCATCACAACACGGGCAAGCTGCGCATGCTGGCGGTCACCTCCGAGAAACGCGTCGACGGCCTGGCCGTGCCGACCGTGGCCGAGACCCTGCCCGGGTTCGAGTCGAGCGTGTGGTTTGGCCTGTTCGCACCGGCCGGCACACCGGCTGCGGTGGTTCAGCGGGTCAGTGCCGAAATGAACAAGGCACTGCGCGACAAAGAAGTGCTGGACGTCCTCAACACCGCCGGTATGGTGGCTCTGGGCGGTAGCCCCGACACGATGAAGACCATGCTGCAAAAAGACACGGTCCGTTGGGGCCCGGTCGTGAAGGCATCGGGCGCAACCGTCGACTGACACCATGCCCACCGCCCAGGCCACCCGCGCCGCAACCGTAGCTGATGCCGACCCCCGGGCCCTAGAGGTTCGGGTCGATGTCACCTACGAGGCGATCAAGCGCGACATCCTGGGCAACCGCCTGCGGCCGGGGACCAAGCTCACCCACCGCATGCTGGCCGAGAACCTGGGCGTGTCGCGCACGCCGGTGCGCGAGTCGCTCGAACGTCTCTACCAAGAGGGCTATGTCACCCGCATCCTCAATCGCGGCTACTTCGTCGCCGAGATCAATGAGCAAGAGGTGCGGGAGCTGTATCAAACCCGCGAGGCCCTGGAGTCATTTGCGCTGGGCCTGACCTTGCAGCGCGGGCTGTCGGCGCGCGACCTCAAGCCGGTGCAGGCGGTGAACACGCGCTACGCCGCCCTGTGCAAGGAGAGCCTGAGCCACGAACGCGTGCTGGTGGACAAAGAGTTCCACCTGCGGCTGGCGTCCCTGAGCGGCAACTCGCACCTGGTGCGCACGCTCGAGGGCATCTTCGACCGCATCATCCTCAAGCGCCGGGTCGAGGGCTACCACGACACGCGTGGCCTCACCCCCTACGAGGACCATGTGCGCTTGCTCGAAGCCCTGGCCAAGGGCGATGCGGCGCGGGCCCACACCCTCTTGCACGCCCACATCGACAGCGCCTGCGTGCGGCTGCTGCACTACCTGGGCACAGCCGCATAAGTTTGCGAGGTCAGCCTGGGTTCCATCCCGGGCGGCATCACACCCAGCCTGCGCCAGACCCGATCCGGGCTCGGGAGAGGCGCCTCAGTTCACGCAGCGGAAGCTGGCGGCCTCGTTGAGCGACCCACTGCCCGAGTACTGCGGCCAGGTCGGGAAGGGGCACAGCGGGCGGGAGCGACCTAGGTTGGCCTTGCTGCTGTCGTAGGCGATGGGGGCGGCCGGCGGCGCGACGCCCTTGTCGACCCAGTCGTCGAGCACGCTGAGGTTGTCCCAGCTCAGAAGGAAGTCGCCAATGCCGTGCCCAAGCCCGGGCACCAGGTAAAAGCGCAGGGACTTGTCGACCGTTTCCTGCCCCATCTTGGCGACCATCGCGCGGTAGTGGTCGACCGTCTGGTAGGGGCTCAGGCTCACATCGTCCAGGCCGTGCACCAGCAACACCTTGCCGCCCTTGCGGAAGAAGGGTGTCCAGTCGGTGTGGGTGGCGTCGAGCATCTCCGAGACCGCGAGCAGCCGGTTCAGGTGCGGACCGGGGTTTTGCACGTCGTAGGTGGTCATGCTGAACTTCGGGTCGCGGGCGATGATGTACTTGAAGAAGCCGTCGGCTCGGGCGACGTGGTGGGCGTTGGGGCCGCTGGTCGGGGGTTCCAGGTACTTTGGCTGCGAGCCAATGGCCATCGAGCTGCCCTCGAGGATGTTGTAGCCGCGGTAGGTCTTCACTCCGTTCGCAAAGGCGTAGGGCACGGTGTAGCCCTCGTGATAAACCTTGATGGTGCGCGCGATCTGGGTGGGCGTGAGGCAGTGCGCCGGGCTGCCGGTCTCGCCGTTCTTGCAGGTAATCGACGCCAGGTAGGCGGCCGACCGCGCACGGCAGGCCGCCATATTGCTCACCAAACCATCCTTGGCGCCGTCGAGCTCGTCGCAGGCGGCGCGGGTATCCGCGGCGATCTTGGTCACCAGCGCGGGCGGAATCCAGCCGGCCGAATTGTCGTCATAGATGGCCGCACGCAAGGACGCGCCCCAGGAGCGCACCTCGGTGAAATTGGAGACCGGGTAGTTCACCAGCACGCCGTCGAAAGACTCCGGGTACTTGAGCGCGGCCATCGAAGCGGCGCGTCCGCCCGAGGAGCCGCCAGCGAAGTACATGCGACGGATGCCCGAGCCGTAACGCGCCTTGGCCAGGCCGAACGCCACATCGCGCACCTTTTTGATGTGCATGTGCGCGAAGTTGAGCAATTGCTCGTCATTCAGACCGAAGGAGGCGTCGTTGGAGTCCGGATGCTGGTGACCCGAGTCGCTGCCCAGGGTCATGTAGCCCGAAGCGAGCGGGCTGGGCTTGGCGTAGTGGCCCAGGGGCGCCGGACCGACCGTGTTGGGCAGTACACCGTCGTAACCACCACCGCCAAACTGCAAGGCCTTGCCATTCCAGTTGGAGGGCAGGTTGACGCGAAAGCCAATGCCCTGGGCCTTGGGATCTACCGACTTGATCTCGCCCAGGATGCGGCAGTACTCGCCCGCGGCATTTCCCGCATCCGTGGCCTTGACGAGGACCGCGGATGTCACGCTGGCGCCGGCGGTCGGCAACCCGATGGCTGCCTTGTCGATGCGCATGCCGACCAAGGCTTGGCAGGCCGCCTCGGGGTTGGCAGCACGCGCCGCCGCGGGGGCAGCGTAGTTGTCAATTCCTGCGCAGGCCTGCAGGAAAGCGGCGGCCGCAAGGGCCAGGGGGATGGGGGTGTATTTCATGGAGCCTCGGGGGGGTAGGTACCTGACAACAACCACCATAACCGGCCCGCGTCGGCGCAGCGAAGCGGGATAACCCGAGAGCGCGGCACAGCGGCACAGGGCCACCCCAGACGGGTCCGGGCCGATCAGACCTTCAGGCGATGAAGTCCAGCGCACCCAGGCGCTGCAGCCAAAGGTTCCAGGAACGATCAATTTGCCCATCGTTCGCATCAGAGGCCAGCTGCGCCTCGCGCGGGTTCAGGTAGACCGGATCCCCAAGCGACTGGGCGCTCAGTTGCAACTTGGCATTGGTCTCGGCATAAATGGCGCGATAGACCACCTGGCGCAGGCTGGTGCCCACCACGGTCGAACCATGGCCCCGCATCAGCACGCAACTGCGGCTGCCCAGGGAGCGGGCAAGCGCCGCGCCGAGGTAGGAGCTGCTGATCAACATGTCGGTGTCACCGCCAGCGTCGCGGATCTCGAAGTGCGCCGAGCCCTCGCCCAAGAAGCCGGCCATGTGGAAGATGGGGCGCAGCGGCTGCTGCACGCAGGCAAAGGGGATCACGCTCACCGAGTGCGAATGCACCACCGACTGCACGTCGGGACGGGCGCGGTAGATCTCCGCGTGGATGAAGCGCTCGAGGTAAGGCCGCGGCGCCTCGGTGTCGAGCGCGCTGCCGTCGGCGCGGTAGCAGACGATGTCTTCCGGCCTCACCAACGCCGGCGCACGGCTGCAGGACAGGAGGAAGAGGGACGGGTCCTCGGGGTGGCGCAGGCTCACATGGCCCAGGCCGTCGACGATTTGCTGGTCATAAAGAATGCGGTTGGCCAGCGCCAGCTCGCGGGCGAGGTTGTCGGGAACATTCAGGCCCATGGCGTTCGGTACTCCTTGGATGGGGTTTGGCGCAGCAGCCGGCGAGCGCAGGTCGCGGCCCTCAGGCGATGCATGTCATACCGAGTCGGGGCACCGGCCCCTCAAAACCCACCATCGCCAGCGCCTCGTCACCCAAGGCCCACTGGGCCATGAACAGGTGGCCATCGGCACTTTGCAGCACACCCTTAAGACGCTGAAGACCTGGGCGTCGGTGGCCCTCGGCCCAGCGGAGCAGGCCCTCGCGGCTCAAGCCCGGAGGGCAAGGCAGAAACTGCGCCTGGGCGGTATGGGCGTGGTGATGCGGGTGCGCTGACGAACCCGGTTGATCGGCGTGACCCTCGTGGAGGTCTTGGTGGTCGTTATGGTCGTGGTGTCCATCGTGGCCTTGGTGGCCATCCTCGTGGCCATGCGCGCCCTGCGGGGCGCGCGCGCCGGCGGCGGGTCGAACTTGGGCGAGGTGCCCCTGCACCTGCGCCCAGGTGAGCGAGCCCTGGGCAGAGAAGGCCAGGGCCGCGTCTGGACGCTCGGTCTGAAGGGTCTGGTACAGAGGCGCGGGGTCGGCGCGGTCGGTCTTGGTGATCACCAGCAGATCGGCCCTGCGAACTTGGGCCAGCGCCTCTGGACGGGAGACCAACTCGGACCATGCCGTGGTGGCGCTGACCGCCACCAGCACACCCGCGAGCTGGTAGCGCTCGTGCAAGAAATCATCTGCCGCCAGTGCCTGGACCACCGGGCACGGGTCGGCCAGGCCCGTGGTCTCGATCAGCACTGAATCGAAGGCTGGGCGGCGGCGATGCAGCCGGTCCCACCACAGGTCGGTCAGGGCTTGCTCGAGCCCGGGCAGGCCGGTGCAGCAGATGCAGGCGTTGGCCACCAGCGAAGCGCTGTCCACCGCACGCGCCAGCAACCGGTCGTCCAGACCGACCTCACCGATCTCGTTGACCACCAGCGCCGCCTGCGCCAGCGCGGGCTCGGCGAGCCAGCGGGCCAGCAAGGTCGTCTTGCCCGCGCCCAAGTAGCCGGTGATGAGCCAGACCGGAGTGCGCGTGGGCGCCATCAGACCTCCAGCGCCTGGTGCCCCAGGTGGGTCGAGATCGCCTGGGCCGTGGCTGCCACCATGGCCGCCAGGGCGCGCTGGCGGGGCGCGCTGAAGCGCTGCACAGGGCCCACGACGCCGACCGAAGCGACTGCCAAGCCCCTGGCGTCGAAGATGGGCGCAGCAACACCGCGCATTCCAACTTCGCTTTCTTCGTCGTCCACCGCATAGCCCTGGGTGCGGATCTTTTGCAGCAGCCGGGTGATGGCGGCCTTGTCGGTGAGGGTCTTGGGGGTGCGGGGAGCGAAGGTGCTGCGCATCACCGCGCTCACCTGCTGCGGCGGACCAAAAGCCAGCAAGGCCCGTCCCTCGCTGGTGCAGAAGGCCGGCTTGCGCACCCCCAGGTAAGAGCGGGGACGGATCGCCTGCTTGCTCTCAATATTGCGCAGGAAAACGACCTCGGTATCGTGCAGCACGGCCAGGTGGACCGTCTCGCCCGAGGTCTCGCACAGGGCCTGCAGGTGCGGTACCGCCTGCTCCGACACGTTCATGCGCCGGCGCACCAGGGTGCCAATGGAAAACAGAAGCACGCCCAGGCGGTAGCGGCCGTCGGCTGCGTTTTGCTCCAAGAAGCCCTCCGCCACCAGCGTGCTGGCCAGCCGGTGGGCGGTGCTTTTGGCGACTCCCAGGCGCTTGGCCAGGTCGGTGATGCCCAGCTCGGGCTCCTCGGCGGTGAAGGCCTTGAGCAGGCGCAAGGCGCTGCCGACGGAGGACAGCTGGCCGCTGGGCGTCGGTGACTTGTGGGCGTTCACCGGTGCGGGTCGATGGTCATGTGGATGGCGCCCTCCACACCGTCACCGACCAGGGACCGCAAGGCCAGGTCCACACCGTCGAGGCCAAAACTGTGCGTGCTCATGGCGTGGACGTTGTGGCGGTTGGCCGCGATCAGCTGCAGCGCCAACTCGACCGACTCATAGGAGTGCCCGCGCATGCCCTGCACGGTGAGGAAGTTGGCAATGATGCGGTCGCTGTCGAAGGCCGGCACCTTCTGGCGCTTTTGTCCGCCCAGGATGACGCGTCCGCGCTTGCGCGCCAGCTCGATCGCCGACACCACCGACTGCGGACCGCCCGAGGCGCAGTCAATCACCAGGTCGGCCATCATCCCGCCGGTGAGGTCGGCCACGGCGGGCAGCAGGTCTTGGGCCTCTATGTCGATGGTGTGATGCGCGCCGAGGGCGCGGGCCATCGCCAGGCGCTGGCGGTCGGTTTCGTTGGAGAGCCCGGTGACGATGATGCACTCGGCCCCCGCCTCGCGAGCGCCCACCACACAGGCCAGGCCCTGTTGGCCCGGGCCCTGAATCACCACCGTCTGGCCCGGACCGGCGCCACCTTGAAGATAGGTCCACTCAATGCCGTTTGACAGCGGCAGTGCGAGCGCGGCGTGGCGCGGTGACACACCGGCGGGCACGCGGTGGAACACGGTGTTGGCATGCAGGTACTGATGCCTGGCGAAGCCGCCCCACAAGCCCGGGGCCACGCCCAAGCCGGTGGCGCCGTAGCGGAGGCCACCCAAGCGCCAGTCGGTGGCATTGCACAAGCGGAAGTCGCCCGAGCGGCAGAAGTGGCAATGGCCACAGGGCAGGTACTCCTCCAGCGCCACCAGGTCGCCCTCTTTGACTCCCCAGCGCTGCGCCGCCTGGGCGCCTATCGAGGAGACATGGCCCACGCTCTCGTGGCCCAGAACCACCGGACCCCGTGACTGGGGCAGGTTTTGGTAGTAGCCCCAGTCGCTGCCGCAAACGCCAGTGACCGCCACGGACAGCAGGCCCGACCAGGCCTCCAGGGGAGGCAGGGGCAGTTGCTGCAGTTCAGTTTTGCCCGGCGCGACGGCCACTGCGGCCAGTGTGCCGGTCATACCGTGGCGTGCGGCTTGCCGGCCTCGGCGCGCAGTGCGTCGCGGGCAGCGTCATAGAAGGGTTGGTCCTCGGGCAAGACGATGGCCACCGAGCGAACCTGCTGCTCCTCGGGCCGAGTGCCCGGGGGCGGCACGCCCCGCTCGGCCAGCGCAGTGGCCGCGTCCATCAGACGGCGCCGGGCCTGCACGATGCCCTTGTCGGTGCCGGTGAGGTGCTCCTTGCTGCGGTCGGCAATGGGACCCATGCTTTCCTGCAGGGACGCGTCCTGGATCGCGATGCCCTCCACGCCGCTGTACCACTCGCCCGAGCGCTGCTTCTCGCGGTTCATCAGGTAGTCGTTGGTGTGATTGGCCAGCGGAATGTAGGTGCCGGGCACGTACTTGCAGTGGATGCCGGCGCCATCGCGCATGGCCTGCACCTCGCTCTCTTTGAGAGGACGGGTGGGGTGGTAGTCGAAGCTCCAGGCCCAGCAGTTCTCGTCGTCGATCGGCACCCAGAAGTGACCGTGGATCGGATGGTCGCCGCGCGGGGGCACCATGGTGAAGCAAGGCATGACCCAGGGCGTGATGCGCCAGTACAGGTGGCCCGCTTCGGCCTTGCGGCGCACGCCGATGAACAGGCCTGCGTCACCATCGACCACTTCGAACTTGGGCCGCAGATCGTTCATGTTGTATTCGTTGCCCTTGGCACCCTTGAACAGCGGGTCGGTTTTGAGGCCGCCGCTGTGGAGGAAGGACACGTGGCTGGAGTCAATGCCGCCCTCGAGCGCCTGCAGCCAGTTGCAAATTTGCACACGCTTGGAAGAAAAGCTGTGGCTCGCAGGCACGGTGGCAAATTCCCATTCGGGCAGCGGAGGCTGGTGCTCGGGCTTGCCCATGTAGATCCAGATCACGCCGCCGCGCTCGACCAGCGGATAGGACTTGAGTTTGATGCGCTCGCAGAGCTTGCCGCCCTCTTCGTCCGAAGGCACTTCGGTGCACTGGCCGGTGACGTCGAACTTCCAGCCGTGATAGGGGCAGCGCAGCCCGCCCTCTTCATTGCGGCCGAACCACAGAGACACGCCCCGGTGGGCGCAGAACTCGTCCATCACCCCGAGGCGGCCCTCGGTATCGCGGATAGCCACCAGCCGCTCGCCAAGAACCTTGAGGCGCACAGGCGGGCAATCGGGTGCGGGCAGTTCCTCTGACAGAAGAGCCGGCAACCAGTAGCGGCGAAACAACTCGCCCATGGGGGTGCCGGCGTTGGTTTCGGTGACCAGCTTGTTTTGTTCGGCTCTGAGCATGGCTCTCCTGCGCGGTTTTCTTGTGTTCCTCGTAGGGGAACTATTTTCCCCTCGGCGGAACGATGATAGATTAGCCCAACGCTTTCCACAACATTGCACGGAGACAATCCCATGCTGCGCAAACTCCTCGCTGCCGCCATGGCCGGCACTTTCTCGTTGGTCACCTGGGCCCAGCCCGCCACGACCGACTGGCCGCAAAAGCCGGTGAAGATCGTGGTTCCCTTTGCCGCCGGCGGCTCCTCTGACACTTTGGGGAGGGGCATCGCACTGCAGTTGCAAAACGCCCTCAAGCAAAGCTTCGTCATCGACAACCGAGGCGGCGGCGGCGGCACTATCGGCTCGGCCCAGGTCTCGAAGGCGGCCCCTGACGGCTACACCCTGGTCGTCTCGGGCATTGCCTCCCATGTGATCGCGCTGGCCGAGAACAAGGCCTTCGACCCCATCGCCGACTTCAGCCACATCGCTCTGCTCGGCGGTCCGCCCCTGATCCTGGTGGCGCACCCGAGCTTTCCGGCCAATAACTTGCAGGAGTTCGTGGCCTATGCGCAAAAAGCCAAGGACGGCCTGAGCTGGGGCTCGTCCGGCCAGGGCACGCATGCGCAGCTCATTGGCGAGGTGTTCGCCAAGCAGGCCAAGTACAAGCACACCCATGTGGGCTACAAGGGCGCGGGCCCCGCGATCAACGACCTGCTGGGCAACCAAATTCCGGTGGCCTTCGTCACCTTCACTGCCGCCAATGCCTTCGTCACCTCGGGCAAGCTCAAGGCCTTTGCGGTCACCTCCACCCGGCGCATGCCCGACATGCCCAACGTCCCCACCTTCTCCGAGGCGGGCTACCCCGACCTCGTGGCCACCACCTGGTTTGGCGTGTCCGGCCCGCCCGGCATGCCGCCCGCGATGGTCGAGCGGATCAACGCCGAAATCCGCAAGGGCCTCAAGACCGACGGCATGCAAAAGATGATGACGCAGGAAGGCATCCAGTCCCAAGACTGGGACGCCGCCACCTTCACCCGCTTCATGCGCAGCGAGACCGACCGCTGGATTCCGCTGGTGCAGTCCGTCCAGAAGAACTGACCCACCCAATCCACTGACAAGGAAAACGCCCATGGCCCGCCTGCAACTCTCGATCGCTATGGGCGACTACGACCGCACACGTGCGCTCTTCGACGGCCGGGTACAGGTCGACGGCGTCGACCCGGTGTACATGCTGCTCAGCCCCGAAGAAATGTTCTTCCGGGCCATGCGCAGCCAAGACTTCGACGTGGTCGAACTGTCCTTCTCGAGCTACCTGGTCAAGCACGCGCGCGGTGACTGCCCTTACATCGCGATCCCGGTGTTTCTCTCGCGGGCCTTCCGCCACACCTCGATCTACGTGCGCAAAGACCGTATCCGTGAGCCGCGTGACTTGGCCGGCAAGCGGGTCGGCCTGCCCGAGTACCAACTGAGCGCCAACGTCTGGGCGCGGGCGCTCTTGCAAGACGACTACGGTGTTCGCCCCGAGGACGTCACCTGGGTGCGCGGTGGCATCGACACCCCCAACCGCCCGGAAAAAATCGCGCTACAACTGCCCCCTGGCGTGAAGGTCGAAGCCGCTCCCGAAGGCAAGACCATCTCGATGCTGCTGGAAGAAGGCGCCATCGACGGCTTCATCGGGCCGCGTCCGCCCAGCGCCCATATCCTGGCGCGCAACCCGAACATCGGTTGGCTGTTCGACGACCCGACCGTGGTAGCCAAGGACTACTACAAGCGCACCGGCATCTTCCCCATCATGCACCTGGTGGGCGTGCGCAAGACCCTGGTGGACCAGCACCCCTGGCTGCCCGTCGCACTGCAAAAGGCCTTCACCCAGTCGAAGCAGGCTGGGCTTGACCTGCTGTCCGACACTTCGGCCACCAAGGTCACGCTGCCCTTCGTGGAAGAACAGCTCAAGGCTGCACGCAGCACCATGGGCGAAGACTTCTGGGCCTATGGCGTGGACGCCGCGCGGCCCACGCTGGAGGCCTTCTTGCACCACCACCATGCGCAGGGCCTGTCGGCGCGCAAGGTGGCGGTGGAGGAGTTGTTCCACCCGGCAACCTACGAGAGCTACAGCATCTGAGTGGGGTGCCAGGCCCTCGCGGGCGGTGGGCGCGGCCGGGCGATCAGAGTCCATAAAAGAGGTTGCCGAATTGAGGGACGCGGTGGTCCTCGATGGCCAATCGCCAGTCCCGCAGCTCCCGCCGAGGCCAGAACCGCTCGCACAGCTGGAGGTACCGGGCGACGACCTCCCATTGGCCGGCCAGCGCGAGGTCGCGCGCCAACGCCATGCCCGGACCAAAGCTCGTGAGGACGGGCGTTGCCGGCGTCTCTTCGGCAGACGCCAGCAGGTGCAGCCCGGCTGCCGTGAGGTCTTGGCGTTGAAGTGCGATCTTCCCCAAGTACTGATGGATGACATGGATGTTGCTCGACCCGAGTTCTGCCGAGGAGGCGGAGCGCTCCAGCCCCAGCAGCTCCTGGCCGTAGCGCTCCGCCTCTTCCAGATGGCCCGCAGCGAAGGACCCGCGAAGCGCTTCGAGCCAGGCATTGTTCTTTTCCCTTAAAGAGCCTGCGGCACGGAGGGGGGCCAGGGCGGCGACGGCCTTCAGGTACCTCTCTTCTTCCCGGGTGTAGCGCTCGACGAAATTGGTTTTCACTTCATATCGACCGCGATCGTCACGGAGTCGGAAGACGCCCCGGTTCTGGTCGTAGGTGATGACAGCGCCGGGCAAGAGGGTAGGCAGCGCCAGATGGCGCTTGTCGATCCGGAACTTGCCGGTGGGACCCAGCGGGCCGAATTTTCCGGTCTCTTGGAAGTAGTGATAGGAGTCGTCGCTGCTCCGGTAGACCAGGTACCGCGAGGCGGCAAAACCGCCCGCCGCATCCGAGAGCTCTTGCTGGCTGTGCAATTCAGTGCCGCCGTACAGGCAGCCCGCCAAGGCCAGGCACAGGCCCAAAATGCAGGCCGCGCCCCAGGCCTGAGGACGGGCATCTGCTGCGCTGGGGCAGCCGGGGTTTTGGTCCATGATTCCCTCGGTGTCGTGTGGCACCCACCCCGGCGTTCGGGGCGTCCGGACGCGGATTGTGGAGACTCCGCGCCGCGCAAGGGGACGATTAGCTTTCGTCGCCTTGAATCAGGAAATGCCCAACCGTCGAGGCGTGACCCCGACGGCGAGCCGCCCCCGAGGGCCCCGTTCAGGGCTTCTTGAACCGGGCGGCCAGCGCAGTGGCGCTGTCGCGAAGAAGGTTCTGGTCTGCACCGACCGCCAGGAACAGGCCCCCGATGTCGATGAAGTGCTGCGCCAGCGCCGCGTCACCGGTGAGGATGCCCGGGGCCTTGCCGCAGGCGCGGATGCGCCGGAAGGCGTCATCGATCGCGGCCACCACCTCCGGATGGCCCGGGCTGCCCAGGTAGCCCATATCCGCCGACAGGTCGCCCGGCCCGATGAAGACGCCGTCGACGCCCTCTACGGCGGCAATCTCCTCCAGGTGCCCGAGCCCCTCGACGGTTTCGATCTGCAACAGCAGACAGATTTCGTCGGCGCAGCGTTTGGCGTAGTCCTTGATACGGCCATAGCCGCTGGCCCGCGGCGCGCCGGCGTAGCCACGCAAGCCCTGCGGCGGGTAGCGCGTGGCGGCAACGGCGCGACGCGCTTCTTCGGCGTTTTGGATGTAGGGCACGATCAGTGTTTGCGCGCCGACATCGAGCAGGCGCTTGAAGGTGACCATGTCGTTCCAGGGCGGGCGCACCACGGGCATCGTCGGGCTGCCCTTGAGCGCCTGCAGTTGGCTGAGGATATGCGGCAACTCGTTGGGGGAGTGCTCCATGTCCAGCACCATCCAGTCAAAGCCGCAGTGGCCGAGGATTTCGGTGCTGATCGGGCTGCACAGGTGCGACCACAACCCGACCTGGAGCTTGCCGTCCTGGAGGGCGCGCTTGAAGTGGTTGATCGGCAGATCCATTCGGTGTCTCCTCGCTCAGTTGAATACAAACAGGGCGATCAGGTCAGGCCTGTGCCACCTGAAAATTGGCGGCGATCTCCAGGGCACGCACAAGGCTGGAGTGGTCAAGTTGCGCACCGCCGTTGGCCGCGCAGCTGTTCATCATCTGCAAAGCGCTGGCCGTGTGTGGCAAGGACAGGCCCAGGGCGCCGGCTCCCTCGAGCGCCAGCTTCAGGTCTTTCTGGTGCAGCTCGATGCGAAAGCCCGGGTTGAAGGTTCGCTTGATCATGCGCTCGCCATGCACCTCCAGAATGCGGCTGGCAGCAAAACCGCCCATGAGCGCCTGGCGCACCCGGGCCGGATCGGCGCCGGCCTTGGCGGCAAACAGCAGGGCCTCGCCCACCGCCTCGATGTTGAGCGCGACGATGATCTGGTTGGCCACCTTGCAGGTCTGGCCAGCACCCACGTCGCCGACCAAGGTGATGTTTTTGCCCATCAACTCAAACAGCGGTTTGACACGGGCAAACGCCTCCTCCGTTGCTCCCACCATGATGGTGAGGCTCGCCGCCTTGGCGCCCACTTCGCCGCCGGACACCGGCGCGTCGACGTAGTCACATCCAAGCGCCTGAATGCGCTGCGCAAATTGCTTGGTCGCGATGGGGGAGATGGAACTCATGTCCACCACCGTCTTGCCTGGCGACAGGCCCTTGGCGATGCCGTGCTCGCCAAAGAGCACCTCCTCCACATGGGGGGTGTCGGGCACCATGATGAACATCAGGTCGGCACTTTGCGCGACCTGCGTCGCCGTCTTGGAGGCGATCGCGCCTGCGTCCACCAAAGTTGGCGGCACGCCGCTGCGCGATTGTGCGAAGACCTCATGGCCGGCGGCGATGAGGTGGCCGGCCATGGGCGCGCCCATGATGCCCAGGCCGATAAATCCAAGTTTCATAACGATGGCTTTTGAGTGAGTCAGGCCCCAGCTTGGCCGGGGGCGGTTAGGTCAGGCAGTCAACGAGGGATGGACAGACAGCTCATCGCGCCGATGGCGCCCCGCAAGCAAGAGATCATACAACCGACCAAGTCAGGCATCGCGATGAGCCTCGCCTTGAGCCAGACGGTACGGCTCACGGCGTCCAACAATGAGCATATTCATTGGAGAAAACCCTTGGACCAGAAAAAAGCATCTCAGGAATAATGAGTCGAAGTTGTCGGATGACCGACTATTCGAAGTATCCCCACCTCCCAACCGCTGTCCCGACAACCCCACGCGGGTCGTCGACTTTCTTCACCCCCCCAAGCAGGAGACATGATGAAACTCAAAACCACCCTACTGGCCGCCGCCGTGGCCTTCTTGACGATTGGCGCCCAAGCTGCCGAGTTCCGCTCGGCCGATATTCATAACGCCGACGACTACCCCACGGTCCTGGCGGTCAAGCACATGAGCACCGTGCTGGAAAAAGCCAGCAGCGGCAAGCACAAGATCAAGGTGTTCAACAAGGGCGCACTGGGCTCCGAGACGGAAACCATCGACCAGGTGAAGATCGGTGCGCTCGACATGGTGCGTGTGAACGTGGCGCCGATGAACGGTGTGTGCCCGATGACCATGGTGCCCACCATGCCCTTCTTGTTCCGGTCGGTCGACCACATGCGCAAGGTGCTCGACGGCGCCATCGGAGACGAAATCCTCAAGTCCTGCGAGTCCGCCGGGTTTGTGGGCCTGGCTTTCTATGACTCGGGTGCCCGCTCGATCTATTCCAAGAAACCGATCCGCACCGTGGCCGATACCAAGGGCATGAAGATCCGCGTGCAACAGTCCGACCTGTGGGTGGGTCTGGTCAGTGCCATGGGCGCCAATGCCACGCCGATGGCCTACGGCGAGGTGTACACCGGCCTGAAGACCGGCCTGATCGACGCCGCCGAGAACAACTTCCCCTCGTATGACACGGCCAAGCACTTCGAGGCGGCCACGATTTACTCCAAGACCGAGCACTCCATGGCCCCCGAGATCTTGCTGTTCTCCAAGGTGGCGTGGGACAAGCTACCCAAGGCTGAACAGGACATGATCCGCGCAGCCGCCAAGGACTCGGTCAAGGTGCAACGCGCCGCCTGGGACGACCAGGAAGGCAAGTCCCTCGCGCGCGTCAAAGCCGCCGGCGTGCAGATCGTCGAGGTGGACAAGCGCTCCTTCCAGGCCGTCATGACGCCGGTGTATGACAAGTTCATCACCACGCCCGACATGAAGCGTCTGGTCAAGGCCGTTCAAGACACCCGATAAGCCAACCCACCGTAGCTTGACCCCGGCCCGGCGCGCGGACTTCCGCTGCACGCCGGGCCTTTTGCCGAAAGCGCCCCCATGCTGACCCGTTTTTGTGCGGCCATCGCCAAGCTGAGCCTGATGATCGCGGTGACGCTGCTGATCGTCCTGATCCTGTGCGTGCAATGGCAGGTGTTTGGCCGCTATGTTCTCAACGACACACCGACCTGGGCAGAAAACCTGGCCCTGCTGCTAGTTCTGTTCGTGACCGCCTTCGGCGTGGCGGTGGGCGTGCGGGATGCGGGCCACATTGGGCTGGAGTCGCTGGTGATCTTGCTGCCGCGGGCGTGGCAGCGCCGGATCGAATTCCTGATCCATCTTTTGGTGGGCGGCTTCGGCGTGCTCATGGTGAAGTCGGGCTGGCTCTGGGCCTCGGTCAAATGGGGCTCGAAAAAGCCGATGCTGCCGGTGCCCGACGGCATTGACTACGTGCCGATCATCATTGCCGGCGCGCTCATCGTCCTGTTTTCATTGGAGCATGCGGTCGCCATTGTCCGCGGCCAGGAAGTGGAGCCCGCATGGAACTGACCATCTTGGCGGTGAGCTTCACCGTGTTGCTGATACTGGGTGTGCCCGTAGCCTTTGCCATTGGCCTGGCGTCGGTGGCCACCATCGTGGCCGCGGGCCTGCCGATTGCAGTCGTGTTTCAGAAAATGGTCGGCGGGATGCAGGTGTTCTCATTCCTGGCCATTCCGTTTTTCATTTTTGCAGGCGAGCTGATGCTCTATGGCGGGATCGCCGAGCGCATCATTCGTTTTGCCAACAGCCTGGTCGGCCATGTGCGTGGCGGACTGGGCATGAGCAACGTGCTGGGTTGCACCATCTTCGGCGGTGTGGCTGGCTCACCGATGGCCGATGTGTCGGCGATCGGCTCGGTAATGATTCCCCTCATGAAGAAGGAGGGCTACGACACCGACTATGCGGTGAACGTGACCACCCACGCCTCCTTGGTCGGGGCGATCATGCCGACCTCGCACAACATGATCATCTTCACGCTGGCCACGGCCGGCATTGCGTCGGTGAGTGTGCTGGGACTCATCTTGGCGGGACTGGTGCCCGCCATCATCCTCACGGTGTGCAATATGGCCGCCGCCTACTATGTGGCGGTCAAGCGCGGCTATCCGACGCATGGTCATTTCCCGGGCTGGGCCATGGTGCTGTCGGCTTTCCTGGCCGCCTTGCCTGGCCTGCTGGTGGTGGTGATCATTTTGGGCGGCATTTTGTCGGGCGCCTTTACCGCCACCGAGTCAGCCTCAATCGCCGTGGCCTGGGCGCTGCTGATCACCACAGTGGTCTACCGCTCCCTGACCTGGGGCAACTTCATCCGGGCCTGCGCCAAGGCGTGCAAGACCACGGGTGTGGTGCTGCTACTCATTGGCATCTCGAGCGCGTTCGGCTACTTCCTCGCCCTCTATGAAGTGCCGCAAAAAACCGGTGAGCTGATGAAGCTGGTGAGCGACAGCCCGTGGGTCATTTTTCTCATGATCAACGTGCTGCTGTTCATCTTGGGGACCTTCCTCGACATGGCAGCCACCATCCTGATCTGCACGCCCATCTTCATGCCCATCGCCATGCAGTACGGCATGGACCCCTTGCAGTTCGGCATCGTCATGCTGATCAACTGCGCGCTGGGGCTGAACACCCCACCGGTCGGAACAGTGCAATTCGTGGGCTGCGCGATCGGGGGAATTTCAGTCGGTCAGGTGATGCGCACCATCTTGCCGTTCTACAGCGCACTGGGCATGACCTTGATGGCCGTCACCTATGTGCCGGCGTTTTCGCTTTGGCTGCCGAACTTGCTCAAGTGAGTTTGGCAATACCCCGCTCGGTGGGGTCAAAAGATTGACGCGACTGGCGAGGGCCGAGACCAGCCCTGCGCTAGGTCAAAGCAGTTCCGGCTGCGCCGATCAGTCGAAGTCGAACAGTTCGCCCAAGAAGCCCTCACGCTTTTTCTTCTTGTAGTAGCCGCCCTGCGGGGGGTACATGGGCGGCGCAGCGGGGTAGTGAGGTGCCGGCGCGGCGGCCGGGGCCGCACGCGCCTGAGGCGCTGCACGCTCGATGATCTTGTCGAGCTCACCGCGGTCGAGCCAGACGCCCCGGCACTGGGGGCAGTAGTCGATCTCGATACCGCTTCGATCGGCCATGGTGAGGTGAACGGTCTTGCAGACGGGACATTGCATGGTCGGGCGCCTCCTGAAATGAGGAACCATCATCACACGGCGTTTTTGCCCTGTCTGGCGTTTTCCCAATACCCACGCTCAGCCTAGTGACCCTCGCTTGCGTGCGAAAGTTGACGCACGCACCGAGGGCCTGCTCAAACCCTAGCGGCTACACCCGCCTTCACGGCCGCACCCCGGGCGTTTCGACCGTGAGCCCGAGGGCGCGGGTGGCCAGATGCAGCTCGAGTTGGACCATCTCCTCGCTGTGGAGGGGCAGGGGGTCGGCGCGCACGCCCGTCATGCAATTGCGGACGCGGCGGCCCAGAGAGCCCATACTTTGCCATTCCAGGCGGTAGAGCGGGTAGGCATTGGCCTGACCTTGGGGGATGAGGACACCTGCCAGACGGCCGCCGGCGAGCTGGTCGTGGCAGGCCACGCAGGAGAGATTCAATTGCCCGATGCGTTGCTGGAACAGCGCCGCGCCGCGCTCGCGAGAGGGGTCGAGCCGCCGGTCGGGGTTGGGCGTGACCGGCATGCCGCGCGATTGCAGGCCGACGGCGGCCTCGAGAGACAGCAGGTCGGAGTGCTCGGGGGACCAGGGGGGCTGGCCCTGGTGGCGCTGGCGGCACAGGTTGATGCGGTGACCCAGGTTGACGGGCCGTTGCAGGGTGGCGTCCCAGGCCGGGTAGCGCGCAGCCACGCCGCGCAGGCCGGTGATCTCGCCGTGGCACGCGATGCAGGCCTTCGATTGCGCCGCAGGGGCCTGGGCCCACAGTTGGCGTCCGCCTTCGACCCAGAGCATGGCGGGGTTGGCGCCGTCGTCACGCTGCATGGCCTGGACAGCTGCACCCATGTCCTCGAAGCCGGAGCGGGCGGGCTGCGCGAGCGCCGAGGGGCCTGTAGCCGGCGGTGCCAGCGCGCAGCCGGCGAGGGCCGCGACAGTCAGCAGCGCCAGGCGCCAGCTCATAGCACGCGCAGGTCGCGACGCTCGGTGTGGGCAAAGCCTCGGTCGCCTTGCCATTCAAAGGTGAGCGTGCCGCTGTCGGTGGCCACAGTGTGGAAGGCGAGGTAGGGGTTGGCGGCGATGGCCGGGTGCAGTTCGGCGCTGAAGACCAGCTCGCCGTTGTAGCGGCAGGCGAAACGCTGCACCACGTCGCGCGGCACCGGGCGCCCGTCGGCGCCAGGGCGGAAGCCGGTTTCCATGGGGTGGGCAATGGTGGCGCGCACCTCGATGACCTCACCGCGCCGGGCGGTGGCGGGGACCTGAATCAGGACGCGTGGCGTGCTCATGTTTTCAGTCCTCGATTTCGATGCAGGCGGCCAGCACCACGATGACATCGACCGTGGCCACCCACACGCTGCCGTCGCGCATGCGGGCCACAGCCGACACCTGCTGGCTGGTGGCCAGGCGCATGCGGGTGGACACCTGGGCGCGGCCGGCGCGCGGACCCAGGGTGAAGACGGCGACATCGCGCTGGGGGTTGCGGTCGCTGAAGATGGCGATCTGCTGGACATGGTCGGCAGCGGTCATGGGGCTGTCGACCTGCACGCGCAGGGGGACGGTATTGCCGTTGTCGACCAGCTCGGCAATCTCAAACTCCACGCGCCCGGTGCGCACCGGCTGGCCCTGCGCGAAGGCGGCAATGGCCTCGGCCATTTGCTTGCCCGGAGCCATGCCCATGCCTTGCACCTGGGCCCGCGCCACTGGCGCGAGCGCCAGAGAGAGCCCCGCGCCCAAAAGCGCGCGGCGGTCTAAGTGCAGGGGGCGGGCGCGAGGATCAGCCATGGTTAGAAATTATCGCAAGGTGGTGAGCCATGCCACCACGTCCTCGACCTGCTGGGGGCTGAGAACAGGGCGGCCCCGCCAGGCGGTGCCCACGCGGGTGAGCCCGTCGGTGCTGTGGAAGGCAGGCATGAGGCTGTCTGGGTGGACCCGCCGGATGTCGACCACTCGCAGGCGCAATTGCGCCTCGGTGTAGCGCGCCCCCGCCCCCGCCAGGCTGGGGGCCAGGTTACCCTGGAAGCGTTCTTCGGGGATGGGCACGGGGTGACAGAGCAGGCACAGACCCTGCTGGCGGTCGGCCGCGATGGCACGACCCCGAGCAGGGTCCCCGGGTGCGGCAAGCGGCGCGTCAATGCCGTCACCGCGCACCTGTACGGGCACCACGCCGCTGGCCCAGGCCGGGGTCAGTGACACAAGCAGAGACACCGCCAGCGTCTGGAGGAGCGTCACGGGGGGCATCACGAGAGGCATCACGGACAATCGCCCAGCACGGGTCAGCGCCGAGACCGGCGCCTTCCCATGCTGGCGGGTCCCTGTGCTCACGCGGACTTCAGGCTGTGGTGCTTCAAAGGAAGCTCGCGAATGCGTTTGCCTGTGGCTGCGAAGATGGCATTGAGCACCGCCGGCGCTGCAACCGCGATGGTGGGCTCCCCGACGCCACCCCAGAAGCCGCCGGAGGCCACCACGACGGTTTCGACCTTGGGCATGTGCCGCATCTGCACCACGGGGTAGTCGTTGAAGTTGCTCTGCTCGATGCGGCCATCTTTGAGTGTGCACTCGCCAAAGAGCGCGGCGGACAGGCCGTAGGCAAAAGAGCCCTCGACCTGCGCCTCGATCTGCTGCGGGTTGACTGCATATCCCGGGTCGGTCGCGGCGACGATGCGGTGGATGGTGAGCTCGCCATCGCGGTTGACCGACACCTCGGCACATGCGGCCACGTAGCTGCCAAAGCCCATGATCTGCGCCAGGCCGCGGTAGACCTTCTGGCCGCCCACATCGGGGGCCGGCTTGTCCCAGCCCACGCGTGCGGCTACCGCATTGAGCACGGCCAGGTGCTTGGGAGACTGTGCCATCAGCTTGCGTCGCAGGGCCAGCGGGTCCTGTTGGGTGGCGACCGCGACCTCATCGATGAAGCACTCGACGTAGATGGCATTCTGGTTCAGGTTGACCCCACGCCAGAACCCGGGGGGTACCGGGGGATTGCGCATGGCGTGGTCGATCAGCAGGTTCGAGATGGTGTAGCCGAAGGTGCCCTCAGCTCCGCTGGGCAACAGCCCCTGGAAGGCCACCGGGTCGCGCCCGTTTTGCACACCCTGGGGGTTGACGCCCGCCAGGATGGACTGCCCCGACAGGCGCATGTGCAAGGCCGTGATATTGCCCTGGGCATCGAGGCCAGCTTGCATCTTGCACTGGGTGACCGGGTGGTAGCGCCCATGCTGCATGTCCTCTTCGCGGGTCCACAGCAGCTTGACCGGCGTGCCAGGCATTTGCTTGGCGATCTCGACGGCCTGCCGGATCCAGTCGGTCATGCCGCGTCGGCCAAAGCCGCCGCCGAGGTGAATCTTGTAGACCTCGCACTGACGCGCGGGCAGGCCGGCCGCCTCGGCGGTGGCCGCCAGGGCGGCTTCGCCGTTTTGGGTGGGGGTCCAGACCTCGCAGCGCTCGGGCGTCCAACGCACGGTGGCGTTCATGGGCTCCATGGTGGCGTGGTTCTGGTGCGGGTAGGCATACACCGCTTCGATCTTGCGGGCGGCCGAGGCCAGAGCCGCCTTGGCATTGCCCTGGCTGTTGCCCACGGCAGCCTCGGGGGCGTCCAGACCCGCCTTGAGGATGGCGGCGACTTCCGCACTGGAGGCCTTGGCGTTGGGGCCTTCGTCCCATTCGATGGGCAGGGCATCGAGCGCGGTCTTGGCACGCCACCAGGTATCGGCGATCACGGCGACAGCGCTGTCACCGACTTGCACCACTTTCTTCACGCCAGGCCGGCTGGCGATGGCTGCGGCATTGAAGCGTTTGACCTTGCCGCCGAAGACCGGGCAGTCCTTGATGGCGGCGTTGAGCATGCCGGGCAGCATCAGGTCGGCGCCATAGACTTGCTTGCCGGTGACCTTGTCGACGGTGTCCAGGCGGGCGAGGCGCTTGCCCACGAGCTTCCAGTCCTTCGGATCCTTGAGGGGAACCGCGGTGGGAACGGGCAGCTTGCCTGCGGCGCTGGCGACCTGACCGTAAGTGACGGTGCGCCCACTAGGGACATGGGTGATGACGCTGTTGGCGGCGCGGCATTCGGCGGCGGGGACCTTCCACTCGCTGGCCGCTGCTTGAACCAACATCAGGCGCGCCGCTGCACCGCCCTTGCGCACGTAGTCTTGCGACTCGCGGATGCCGCGGCTGCCACCGGTGGAGAAGTTGCCCCAGGCGCGGGCGCGCGCCAGGTTCTGGCCGGGGGTGGGGTACTCCGTGGTGACACGGGCCCAGTTGCAATCGAGCTCCTCGGCCACCAATTGGGCCAGGCCCGTGAGGGTGCCCTGGCCCATCTCTGAGCGGGCGATGCGGATCACGACGGTGTCGTCGGGTTTGACGACCACCCAGACGTTGATTTCAGCCGGCGCCGATGCGGCCTGCTGGGCCCCCAGGGGCAGGTGCAGACCGATGGCCAGACCGGCGGATGCGGTGACCTGCAAAAAGCCGCGGCGGCTCAGACCACTTGCGGATGTCGAGCCGGGTGCGGAATCGGGGGTGGCGGTGGGGGTGTGGAAGGTATCGCTCATGCCACGCTCCCATCGGTGTGTTGGATGTTCAGACCCGCCTGGCGGGTGCTGCCCTGGGCCACTGCCTTGATGGCGGCACGGATGCGGTTGTAGGTGCCGCAGCGGCAGATGTTGGTCATTGCGTCGTCAATGTCGGCGTCGCTGGGATTGGGGTTGGCTTTGAGCAAGGCGGCAGCGGCCATGACCATGCCGCTTTGGCAGTAGCCGCATTGCGGCACATCCAGGGCGACCCAGGCCTTTTGCACCGGGTGCGAGCCGTCGCGCGAGAGGCCTTCGATGGTGACGATTTTTTCGTTGGGCTCCACGGTAGAAACCGGGCGAACGCAGGAGCGCGTGGGCACGCCGTCCAGATGGACCGTGCAGGCGCCACAGGCTGCGATGCCGCAGCCGAATTTGGTGCCGGTCAGGCCCAGTTGCTCTCGCAAGACCCAAAGCAGGGGCGTGTCGGGTTCCGCCTGGTACTCGCGCGGTGCGCCGTTGACATGAATGGTCGGCATGGGAGGCTCTCCTTTTTCAGTGGGCTGTGGTTCGGGCGGACGCCAGGGCGTCCAAGTCTTCGGGGGTATCCAGGTCGTGGGTGTAGTGCGGGTTGTCCACCGACCACAAGTGTACGGATTTGGGGTGCGCAGCGCGCCACTGGCGCAGGCTGGGGGGATGGGGCTGCGCCGGATCGCCGAGGTCTGCGCGCACCCCGGCATCGAACAGGACCGGGTGGCCCGGCTGGCCCTTGACCATTGGCACCTGCACCCGCGTGCCGGTCGGACGCTGCTGATAGGCGCGCAGCGCCTCGCGCAGGTCGTCGGCGTCGATCAGCGGCTGGTCGGCCAGCAGCACGGCCACTTGCTGGACTCGGGGCGACAGGGCCTGCAGGCCCGCGCGCAAGGAGGAGGCGGTGTCTTCTTCGGGATGGGGGTTGACGACGCAGCGCGGGCGCAAGGCCTGCGGCAGTTGCCCGAGATGGGCGCGAATCGCCGCTTCATGATGGCCCAGGACGATCACCCGATCAGAGGCCTGCGCGCCCAGCGCATCGAGCTGGCACATCAGGCGCTCGATCAGGCTCATGCCGCCGAGCGTGATCAGGCACTTGGCGACACCGCCCATACGGGTGCCCGCGCCAGCAGCCAGGATGACAAAGCCAGTGGTCATGCGCGTACGCCGCAGACAGGCCCGTCGGCGTCGGCCGGGGCTTGAGTTTGGAGGGGGTCGACGCTCTGCGCGTTCTTGGCGCAGGCCACATCAAGATCGCGGGGCAGGGTCACATCGTTTTTGACCGCCAAGACCTCGGCCATGATGCTCACGGCAATCTCGGGTGGGGTCTTGCTGCCGATATAGACGCCAATGGGGCCGCGCAGTCGCGCGAGGCTTTGCTCGGTCTGGTCGAAGTGCTCGATCATGCGGACGCGGCGAGCCTCGTTGTTGCGTCGCGAGCCGATGGCCCCGACATAAAACGCGGGCGTCTCCAGGGCCTCCAGAAGGGCCAGGTCGTCCAGCTTAGGATCGTGGCTGAGGGCGATCACGCAGGTGCGGCGGTCGACCCGAAACTCGCGCACCACATCGTCGGGCATGCCGGTCAGCAGCGTCACGCCGGACAGTTGCCAGGACTTGCGGTATTCCTCGCGCGGGTCGCACACACACACGGCAAAGCCACAAAACTGCGCCATCGTCGTGAGGTACTCGGCCAGTTGGCCCGCGCCGATCAAGAGCATGCGGTACTCAGGCCCGAAGGTGTTGCGCACGAACGCGCCTTCATCGTGCAGGGCGGCTGGGGTGTGGGTGGGGCGCAGTTGAACCACGCCGTCGGCCATGGACAGGTGCCGCTCCATCAGCTGGCCCTCCGACAAGGCCTGCACGAGATCGGCCAGCGCGCGGGTGTCGGGGTTGAACTCAATGACCAGTTCCAGGGTGCCGCCGCAGGGCAGGCCAAAGCGGTGGGCCTCATCGGCCGTGATGCCGTAGCGCGCGCGCTGGGGCGGGCCCTCGCCAATCGCCTGGGCCCGGCTGTAGCGGTCAATCAGGTCGTCCTCGATGCAGCCACCCGAGACCGATCCGACGACGGCGCCCGTCTCGCACAAGGCCATGATCGAACCCACCGGACGCGGCGAAGAGCCCCAGGTGCGCACGACGGTGACCAGCAAGGCCCGCAGCCCTTGGGCGCGCCACCCGTGCAAGGTCCGCAGGACAGTGACATCGAGGTTTTCCATGGTGATCAGCCCCGCGCCATGAAGATCAGGCCGCAGGCCACACCCACCGCGACGACGACCCAAAGCCAGGTGGGTACGGCGGGCAGGCCGTCAGCGGGCGATGCCGCCGCGGCACCCGCCGGTGCCTCTGCGTTCTGGACCCCGGCGCCTGTGTCTGCCGCCGGGTAGCGGCGTTGCAAGGCCTCATCGAAGCGACGGAAAAAATCTTCAGCCAAGGACTTGGCGGCGCCGTCGATCAGGCGCTGCCCGAGCTGGGCGAGCTTGCCACCCACGGTGGAATGCACGGTGTAGCGCAACTCGCAGCCGTCGTCCGTCGGTAGCAGTTGTACCGCCGCCCGGCCCTTACCAAAACCGGCCACACCGCCTTGTGCGTCGAAGCCCAGGGTGTAGGACTGCGGAGCGACGATGTCGCTCAGTTGTACCCGTCCGTTAAAGCGGGCCGCGACGGGTCCAATCTTGATGGCCGCCGTCATGTTGTAGGCGTTTGCGTCGCTGGCCTCGAAGCGCTCGCAGCCCGGGATGCAGGCCTTGAGCATCTCAGGGTCGTTGAGGGCCTGCCAGGCTTGTTCTCGGTTGACGGCGAGCATTCGGCTGCCTTGCATGTCCACGGGGTGTCTCCAGTCGTGCAGTGCACAGGGGTCAAGGGGTCAGAGCGGGCCGGTCAGTGTTCGACCCGCTTCGTCCCATCAAGTCGGCCAGGGCGCGGGCCAGGTCGTGCAGGTGGCTCAGATTGTGGACCGCCAGCATCCCGTCGGCGTGCCGATGCAAGACCTGCGCGCCACTGGCCAGGGGGACATAGCCTTCGTAACGAAGCAGCGGATTGAGCCACATCAGCTTTCGGGTGTGGCGCCCCAGCCAGGCCAGCTCTTGATCGAGCGTGGCTGGCTCGCCGGTATCCAAGCCGTCGGTGATCAGCAGCACCACGGTGCGCCGACCCACCAGGCAACGCGCGTGCTGCTGGCGCAGTTGTGCGAGTGAGGCACCCAGCCGGGTGCCGCCAGCAAAATCGTCAATGGCCTCATTGGCCAGGGCCAGCATCTGGTCGGAGTCGCGCAGACGAAACGCCGGACGCAGATCGGTCAGGCCCGTGCCAAAGGCAAAGGCGGCGCGTGGTGCGCCTCGCGTGGCCTGATGCAAAAAGGCCAGCAGCAGGCGCGCGTAGCGCTCCATTGAACCGGAGACATCGACCAGGACCAGCAGCGGCAGGGGCTGCTGGCGGCGGGTCAGGCGCGGCAGTTGCAGCAGCTCGCCATCGTGGCGGCGCGCCTCTTGCAAAACCCGTGGCCAGTGCAGGCGCTGGCCACGCGGGCCGACCCGGTGGCGCCGCGCAGGCACGGGTGGCAGGGGCAGGGGAATGTCGCGCACCAGGCGCTCGACCAGCCGGAACTCGCTGGCTGACAACCCCTGGAAGTCCGCATGCCGCAGTCGCTGTTGCTCGCTGGCGGTCATGGCGGCATCCAGGCGCAGTTCGCTCTCGCCAGAGGGCGCGGTCTGGCGGGGCTTGAGTGCAGCCAGGGTCAGGGCTTCCTGCACCCGCGCCTTGCGCCGGGGCGGATGGGCCTGACCGGCCTTGGGCAGCATCTGCGACAGCAGCTGCTGCGCCAGCTCCGGGTTGCGGAAGAAGGCGTCGAACATTTCATCGAACACACCCAGGTCTTGCTGGCGGCTCACCATCACCGCCGCCAGGGCGGCGCGCAGATCGTCCTTGCGCGACACCCCTACCGTCTGCGCGGCCTGCACCGCCAGGGTGATGCGGCTGCTGTCGACCGCCACGCCGGCGCGGCGCAGGGCGCGTCCGAAGGCAGTGAAATGTTCTGGCAGCTTGCCGCTGCGGGCGTCGCCAAGGATCACTGCACCTCCAGCAACTGGTCCATCAGCGGCTGCAGGGCCGCCACATCCTCGCGCTGTTTGAACAGGATGCCAGCGGTGTCCTGGATCACTTCCGGGTCCAGGGTGAGGGTGTCGAGGGCCACCAGGGCCTTGGCCCATTCCACGCTTTCGGCGATGCCGGGGCTGCGCTGGAAGGCGTTGGCAAAAGGTTGGCTGCGCAGGCGCGAGACAAACTGCGTGACTTGCTCGGTGAGGGCGGCGCTCGCCTCGGGTACCTGGCTGCGGACGATGGCCAGCTCGCGTTCGCGCTCGGGGTAGTCCAGCCACTGGTACAGACAGCGTCGCTTGACCGCGTCGTTGAGGTCGCGGGTGCGGTTGCTGGTCAAAAGGGTCAGGGGCGCGGCCACCGCGCGCACGGTGCCCAGCTCGGGAATACTGACCTGGTACTCGCCCAGGTACTCGAGCAAAAAGGCCTCGAAGGGTTCGTCAGCGCGGTCGACCTCGTCGATCAGCAGCACAGCGCCCGGGGCGGGAGCTTCCAGGGCCTGCAGCAGCGGTCGCCGGATCAGGTAGCGCGCCTGGTAGATCTCGCGCTCGATCTCGTCGGGGGCAGCGCTGGCCTGTGCGGCGCGCATCCGAAGCAACTGGGCAGCATGGTTCCATTCATAGAGCGCCTCGCGCTGCTCCATGCCGTCATAGCACTGCAGGCGCAACAGCGGCCGGCCCAGCACCTGGGCCAGGGCCTTGGCCAGCTCGGTTTTGCCCACGCCCGGTTCGCCCTCCAGCAGCAGCGGTCGCTGCAGCCGCATGGCCAGGAAAACGGCCGTCACCAGCTGCCTCGGCGCGTGATAGCCCGCCCCTTCGAGGGCGCGGGTGAGGTCGTCGATGGTGCTGTGGGGCGCGGGCACTCGCTCTATCCGTTCGCCTGCCGCACCGCGGCTTGCGTCTGGACCTTCACCAAGTGCGCGCGGTAGGCCGCACTGGCGTGCAGGTCGCCGCTGAAGTCAGCGGCATCGATGGCCACACCAGCCACTGCCTCCGGGGTGAAGCTTTTGCTCAAGGCCGCCTCAAGTCCGGCATGCCGGCACACACCGTTGCCGCCGCCAGTGATGGCCACCCGCACTCCGCTGGCGGTGTGCGCCACGAACACGCCCAGCATCGCGAAGCGGGAAGCGGGCTGCCGGAATTTGGCATAGGCCGCCTTGGCGGGAATGGGAAAGCGGATGGCGGTGATCAGCTCACCGGGCTCCAGGGCGGTGGTGTAGAGGCCCTGGAAAAAAGCGTCGGCGGCGATCTCGCGCCGGTCGGTGACGACCGTTGCACCCAAGGCCAGAACTGCGCTGGGGTAGCAGGCGGCCGGGTCGTTGTTGGCGACCGAGCCCCCCATCGTCCCCATGGCCCGCACCTGGCGGTCGCCAATGCCCTCGGCCAGGGCTGCAAGCGCGGGCAGGTGCTTGCGCACTTCGGCACTAGCCGCCACGTTGGCGTGGGTGGTCATGGCGCCGATGACCACCTGCTTGCCATCGACCTGGATGCCGCGCAGTGCGTCGATGCCGCCCAGATCGACCAGGTTTTCAGGCCGCAGCAGGCGCTGCTTCATGGAGGCGATCAGGGTCTGGCCTCCGGCCAGGGCCTGCGCGCCGCCAGCGGTCAGGCGCTTGGCGTCGGCCAGAGTCTTGGGCTGTTCAAGAGTGAAGGCGTACATGCTGTGTCTCCTTACTTGCTTGCCTGGGCCGTCTGGATGGCTTGCCACACGCGGTGCGGGCTGGCGGGCATGTCCAGGTCTTTGACCCCCAGGGGGGCCAGGGCGTCGAGCACTGCGTTCATGACCGCAGGCGGTGCGCCGATGGCACCGGCCTCGCCGCAGCCCTTGGTACCCAGGGGGTTGGTGGTGCAGGGGGTGACCACATGGCCGAGTCGGAACTCGGGCACATCGTCTGCGCGCGGCATGGCGTAGTCCATGAATGAACCGGTGACCAGCTGCCCCGTTTCGCGGTCGTAGACGCAGTGCTCGAGCAGGGCCTGGCCGATGCCCTGCACCAGCCCGCCGTGTACCTGGCCCTCGACGATCATGGGGTTGATGATGGTGCCGAAGTCATCGACTGCAGTGAAGCTGTCGATGCGCACCACTCCGGTGTCGGGGTTGACTTCAACCTCGCAGATGTAGGTGCCGCCGGGGAAGGTGAAGTTGGTTGGATCGTAGAAGGCGGTTTCGTTGAGGCCCGGCTCAAGCTTGTCCAGCGGGTAGTTGTGCGGCACATAGGCGGTGAGCGCCACCTGGCCAAAGGTCACCTTTTTGTCGGTGCCCTTGACGGTGAACTCGCCGTTGGCGAACTCGACGTCACCATCGCCAGCCTCCATCAGGTGGGCCGCGATCTTCTTGGCCTTGGCCTCGATCTTGTCCAGTGCGCGCATGATGGCGGCTCCGCCCACGCTGATCGACCGCGAGCCGTAGGTGCCCATGCCAAAGGGCACGCGCCCGGTGTCGCCGTGCACGATGTCTACTTGGGACGGGTCCAGCCCGAGGCGGGCAGCCACCACCTGGGCAAAGGTGGTTTCGTGGCCCTGGCCGTGGCTGTGCGAGCCGGTGAACACCGTCACGCTGCCCGTGGGGTGTACCCGCACCTCGCCGCACTCAAACAGACCAGCGCGCGCGCCCAAGGCACCAGCGATGTTGCTAGGGGCAAGTCCGCAGGCCTCGATGTAGCTGCTGTAGCCGACGCCGCGCAGCAGCCCCTTGGCCTTGGAGGCCGCCTTGCGCTGGTCAAAGCCTGCTGCATCGCCGAGCTCACGGGCCTGCTTCATGCACGCGTGGAAGTCGCCGGTGTCGTATTGCAGGGCCACCGGCGTCTGGTAGGGGAACTGGGTGATGAAGTTGCGACGACGGATCTCGTCTTGCGACAGGCCGGTCTCCCAGGCCGCGCGGCTGACGATGCGCTCGATCAGGTAGGTTGCCTCAGGTCGGCCTGCGCCGCGGTAGGCGTCGACCGGCGAGGTGTTGGTGAACCAGGCGTCCACCTCGACATAGATCTGCGGGGTGGTGTACTGGCCGGCCAGGAGCGTGGCGTAAAGAATGGTGGGTACTGCGGTCGAGAAGGTCGACAGGTAGGCGCCCAGGTTGGCATCGGTGTGCACCCGCAAGGCGAGAAACTTGCCGTCCTTGTCCAGGGCCAGCTCACCGTGGGTGACGTGGTCGCGGCCATGGGCGTCGCTGAGGAAGGCCTCTGAGCGGTCGCAGGTCCACTTGATGGGGCAATTGAGCTTTTTGGCCGCCCAGGTCAGGCACACATCTTCGGCGTAGAGATAAATCTTGGCGCCAAAGCCACCCCCCACGTCGGGGGCGATCACGCGCACCTTGTGCTCGGGCAGGCCCATGACGAAGGCCGTCATCAGCAGCCGCTCGACGTGCGGGTTTTGGTTGGACACATAGAGGGTGTAGTCGTCCCCCGCACGGCTGTAGCTGGCGATGGCCGCGCGCGGCTCCATCGGGTTGGGAGCGAGCCGGTTATTCACCAGGTCCAGCTTGGTGATGTGGGCGGCGTTCTTGAAGGCCGCATCGACGCCGGCCTTGTCGCCGATGGCCCATTTGTAGCAATGGTTGCCCGGGGCGGCGTCATGCAATTGGGGCGCGTCCCGCTTCATGGTGTCACGCACATCGACAACGGCGGACAGCGGCTCGTAGTCGACCTCCACCAACTCGGCGGCGTTCTTGGCGTTCTCCAGGGTGTCGGCGACGACCATGGCCACGTGGTCGCCCACATAGCGCACCTTGTCTAGAGCCAAGATGGGGTGGGGCGGCTCTTTCATGGGTTGGCCGCTGGTATCGGTGATCAGCCAGCCACAGGGCAGGCCGCCGATCTTGTCGGCGGCGACGTCCTTGCCATCGAGCACCCCCACCACGCCGGGCGCCTTGAGCGCTGCGGACTTGTCAACCTTGCGGATGGCGGCATGTGCATGCGGTGAGCGCACGAAGACCGCGTGATGCATGTTGGGCAACACGATGTCGTCGGTGTACTGGCCCGCGCCCGTGAGGAAGCGGTAGTCCTCCTTGCGGCGCAGGGACTCGCCGATATGCGGCAGCTTGGAAAGATCAGTGGCACCCATGATGTGTCTCCTCAAGCTTTCATGGCGGCAGCACCTTGCTGCACGGCCTTGACGATGTTCTGGTAGCCCGTGCAGCGGCACAGGTTGCCCTCGAGCTGCTCACGGATCTGGGTGGCATCGGCCTTGGGATGGCGCTGGCACAGATCGATCGCACTCATCACCATGCCCGGCGTGCAAAAGCCGCATTGCAGGCCGTGGCACTCCTTGAAGGCCGCTTGCATCGGGTGCATGGTGCCGTCGGCGGCAGCCACGCCCTCGATGGTGGTGACCTCATGCCCTGCCACCTGGGCCAGCAGCACGTTACAAGACTTGATGGCTCGCCCGTCGACCAGCACGGTGCACGCGCCGCACTGTGCGGTGTCGCAGCCCACATGGGTGCCAGTGAGGTGGAGGTGTTCGCGGATCGCCTGGACCAAAAGGGTGTGGGGCGCCGCATCGACGGCCACGGCCTTGCCGTTGACCTTGAGTGCAACCTGCATGCTTGTCTCCTTGCCGGTTTTGTGAAGGGCTTTGGGAACCCTTAGTGGATCACGCCGACCGCGGCGTGATTTGAGGGATAACCCTGCATGGCCCGATGAGGCCAGCGCCTCCTGCGCAAATGTGTCGTCGGTCATCTTCAAATCCTGCAGGCACAGGGCGTCGACCGGCTCGGCGGCCAAACCGTCCAGCACGTTGCCGGCGGGCGATGAGGGAATTGACGTTCAAGATGGCAAGCCTCATGGGGTGGCCCCGTTCAGGGGGCAGCTTGGGCAGGGCGGCTGGTGATCCCCCGCGCCCTCGGGGCTTTAGACTTGCGACTCAAGAACTGCGACCCTGTTGACGAGTGGCCCCCTGCCCCACCCCACATCGTCAGACGGGCTTGCGTTCTACGTCGGAGGACATCGATGAAGACCGCGATTCAAACCTTGACTCTGGGCGCTTTGCTCGGAGTAGCCGGCTGGGTCCAGGCCCAGGCACCCGACCCGCTGCAGATCCGCAGCTGGGCCGCGTCCTGCGCCAACTGCCACGGCACGGACGGCCGTGCACAGCCCGGCATGGCATCGCTGGCGGGCGCCTCCAAGGACGACATGGTCAAGAAGATGCTGGACTTCAAGGCAGGCCGCCGGCCTGCAACCATCATGCACCAGTTGGCCAAGGGCTATTCCGACGACCAGATCGAAGCCATCGCGGCCTATTTCGCTGCTCAAAAGAACTAAGGGGATCCCATGACGCGTCGTCACTTCCTCCGCGCCGGTGCTGCAGCCGGTGTTATGGGTTTGACGGGCTATGCCACCGCTAGCGGTGGCTCGGGCCCCAAGGTGGTGGTCGTCGGTGGCGGCTATGGCGGCGCCACGGCCGCCAAGTACGTGCGCATGTGGTCGGACTACAGCGTCAACGTCACCCTGGTCGAGTCCAACACGGCCTTTGTGTCTTGCCCGATCTCCAACCTGGTCATTGGCGGCAGTAAAACGATCGCCGATGTCACCACGCCCTATGACAACCTCACCCAGCGCCATGGCGTGCGGGTGGTGCGCGATGTTGCCGCCTCGATCGACCCGGACAAGCGCATCGTCAAGCTCGCAAGCGGCGCCGAGCTGCCCTACGACCGCTTGATCCTCTCGCCAGGCGTCGACTTCATCTACGACGGCTTGCCCGGCCTGACCCGCCCTGGTGCGCAAGACCGCGTGCTGCATGCCTGGAAGGCTGGCGCGCAGACGGTGGCACTTCGCAAGCAGCTCGAGGCCATGCCCGATGGCGGCGTGTTTGCCATGGCCATTCCGCTGGCGCCTTATCGCTGCCCCCCAGGCCCCTACGAGCGCGCTTGCATGGTGGCCAGCTACTTCAGCAAGGCCAAACCCAAGAGCAAGGTCCTGATCCTTGATGCCAATGAGGACGTGACCTCCAAGGGGCCTTTGTTCAAGAAGGCCTGGGCAGATCGCTACAAGAACATCATCGAGTACCAGCCCAGGCATACGCTGACCGACGTCGATGTGGCAGGCAGCACGCTCAAGTTCGAGTTCAACGACGACGTCAAAGCCGCGGTCCTCAACGTGCTGCCGCCCATGCGCGCCGGCGACATCGCCGTCAAAACGGGTTTGGCCACGGCCAACAAGCGCTGGTGCGAGGTGGACTTTCTGACCTTTGAGTCCAAGGCGGCCAAGAACATCCATGTGCTGGGTGACGCCATCCAGGTGGCGCCAGCCATGCCCAAGTCCGCGCACATGGCCAACCAGCATGGCAAGACCTGCGCTGCGGCGGTGGTGGCCTTGTTGGCAGACAAGCCGGTCAACCCGCTGCCGATTTACAACAACACCTGCTATAGCTTTGTGAGCGACGAGGAGGTGGTGCATGTGGCCAGCGTCCACCGCTATGCCGCAGCCCAAAAGACCATGCTCACGGTGGCCGGCTCGGGCGGTGTTTCATCAGCGGCCAGCGAGCTCGAGGGCCAATACGCCATGGGCTGGGCCCGCAATATCTGGGCGGACACCTTGGCATGAAGCGCGGGAAAACCCGACATGGGTCTGCACGCCCCTAACCCACAGTTAACATCAGTCGTCGCTCAGCTATTTGATGTGAGGAAACATTCCATGAACAAGTCCATCGTCCTGGGCTGCCTGGCTCTGGCGCTCTCAGCGCCTGCCTGGGCCAGCCTGGCCCTGTCCCAGAAAAACGCCTGCGCCTCCTGCCACGCCGTCGAGCGAAAGCTGATGGGCCCTTCCTACCAAGAAATTTCCAAGCGCTACACAGGCCAAGCCGACGCCGAAGCCATCTTGGCCAAGGGCATCAAGGCGGGTGGTACGGGCAAATGGGGCCCCGTGCCGATGCCGGCGCAGCCCTCGGTCAGCGAGGCCGACGCCAAGACCCTGGCCGCCTGGATTCTCGGCGGCGCCAAGTAAGCGGGTGCGGTTGGCGGCAGGTCTCTGAGGCCACCCAGTGGCTTAGCAGCAGACCCTTCGTCAAGACCGTCCGCCGTCCACACTGATCACTTGACCGCTCACCCAGGCCGCATGGTCGCTGGCGAGGAACGCGGCGGTCGAAGCGATGTCTTGGGCCGTGCCGAGGCGGCGCGTGTGAATGGATTGCATCAGGCGCTGCTGACCCTCGGCGCCATAAGCCTCCCACTGAAGCTGCGTCGACGGATTCGACAACACGAACCCGGGGGCAATGGCGTTGGAGGTGATGCCGTGGGGCCCAAGGTCTTGCGAGAGTTGCTTGGCCAGCCCCACCAGCGCGTGCTTGGCGGCCGTGTAGGCCTGGATGCCCGTCAAGCTCGGTCGCAGCCCTGCGCCAGAGGTGATATGAATCATCCGCCCCCAACCCGCCGATTGCATCGCAGGCGCGCAGGCCTGGGCCATCCAGAAGGCACCGTGGATGTTGGCGTCGAACACAGCTGACCAATCCGCCTCCGTGATGGACTCGATTGGACGCCCGACCTGACCGCGCACGCCACCGGCGCCATTGACCAGGATATGCAAACGACCGCCTGTGCGCTTGAGCGCCTCGGCCACCGCGCCTTGGGCAGCGTGGCGATCGGCGATGTCGAAGATGTGACAGGCCAGGCCGTGCGCCCGCGCAAAGGCCCCGGCCCGATCGCCATCGATGTCGGCCACCTGCACCTCCGCCCCACAAGCCTTCAACTGAAGCGCAATCGCTTGGGCAATCCCCTGGGCCGCACCGGTCACCAGGGCCACTCGGCCGGTCAAATCAATCTGCATGGCAGCCTCTGCGCGTAAAAGGAGCAGGGGGAGTACAGGTCCATGCGGGCGCCGGCATCAAGCGCACACATCCATCAAGGACTGCAAGGTCTCGCGCGACATCTCCCGCCGCCCGTCTTCGATGTCATGGATCAACGCGACCAGCCGCTCGATGGCCGGCGTGGCCACGCCCACCTCGCGGCCCAGCTCGCCGATCATGCCGATCTGCGGATCGACCTCGGTCTTGCGCTTGCGCACAGCCAGGTCGCGCCAGATGCCTGAGTGCGTCTTGCTGGTCTTGGCATTGAAGGCCGCCAGCGCCGCGATGGTTTCGCGGGCACCCGACTCGGGCGCACCCGGGTAGAAGGCGCGTGGATCAAACCCGTTGAATCCGATGGGCGTGACGCCCCGCTCGAGGGCCACAGCCATGACTTCACGCGCCAGGGTGTCAAAGGCCTTGAAGCGCGCAGGATCGGCGAAGTTCGCGGTCATGGAGTCGGGTGTCAGCGCGGTGGCGAAGAGCATGGCACCGTAGGCCAGCTTGCCCCACAGGTATCCCCAGATGTTTTCGGTCAGAACGGCATCGGGATCAAAGACCTGCAACAGGGCATGCATCTGCCGTGTGCGGGCGCGCAAGCTTCCGTCGACCTCGCCCACCACGACGGCCCCGCGGTTGCCGTAGAGGATGTCGCCGGGGCCGTGCCAGTCAGCCCCGAAGTTGACAAAGCAGCCCATCACCCGCTCGGCGCCCAGCAGGCGCGACAAGGTGATTTCGTTCAGGCCGTTCTGCGCGGAGAGCACGAAGCCGTCGTCGCGCAGATACGGAATGAGCGCCTGCGCTGCAGCTTCCGTCGCCTGAGCCTTGACCGCCAACACGATGCGCGAATAGCGGCCCTTGAGCGCCTGCGGTGTGCTGCCGGGCACGCGCTGCTCGAAGCTGGCGACCGGGCCATGGATCTTCAGCCCGTGCTCGGCGCTCAAGCGGACATGCTCTGCATCGATGTCCACCATGTGCACGGGGATGCCAGCACGGGCCCAATAGGCCGCCAGCGTGCCGCCGATGGCCCCACCGCCCCAGACCAAGACGGGGTCGTCAGCGGTGACGAATCCGAGATCAGCAGTGCCCGACATCAAACACCTCTTCATGCGTGGCCACGCAAATCCGGCCCTCGCCGGTGATCCAGCCGCGGGCCATCCCCCGGGTGTTGAAGGGGGCGTGGACGGTGCCGTCTGCACCCAGGCTAACCAAGCCCGCGCCAATCCCGTGCCCCGACATCGTCTGATGAACCAGATGATCGCCCGCTTGCGGCAGCGACTGCCCGGCGTACTCCATGCGGGCGCACAGGTCGTAGGCCACGGCATGACGGATGAAGAGTTCGCCCATGCCGGTGCAGGAGACGGCGCACACACCATCACGCGCAAAAGTACCGGCCCCGATGATCGGCGAGTCGCCCACTCGCCCCTGAGGCTTGTCGTTGAAGCCGCCGGTGGACGTGGCCGCGGCCAGCCCACCGCGAGCGTCGCGCGCCACGGCGCCCACCGTGCCATGACGGTCGGCCTCCGTGATCGGCCGGATGGCTCCGCCGGCCTTGCCGGCCTGGATGTCGGCCAGCGCCTTGACCCGCCGAGGGGTCGTGAAGTAGGTGTTGTCGACCATGGCCAGACCCTGCGCCTGCGCATAGCGGTCGGCCGCTTCGGCACTGAGCAGCACGCAACCCGAGTGCTCCATGACGGCACGTGCAGCCAGGATGGGGTTGCGCACACGCCGAACGGTGCACACCGCGCCGGCGCGGCCCTGGGTGCCTTCCATGATGGAGGCGTCGAGCTCGTGCTCGGCCTCGTGCGTCAACGCGGCGCCGTAGCCGGCATTGAAGTGCGGGCTGTCCTCCAGCACCACCACCGCTGCCTGCACGGCATCGACGGCGGGCCCACCCGCAGCCAGGATGGCCCAGCCGGCACGCAAGGACTGGGCGAGATGCGCGCGCACCTCCTCCCACTCGGCGGCGGGCAGCAGCTCAGGCGCGAGCGTGCCACAGCCGCCGTGGATGGCGATCTCCATCAGCTCAGCGTGCTGGGCGGATGTTCATCGCCATCGTGTCCTCGTCCACACGCGGCGTGATCTTGACCTTGTCTTTCTGCATGGCCCAAGCGGAGGCGATGGCCACGACGGGGATGCGCGAGCCATCCTGCACCAGCAGTTCATTGGCCTGCTCCAGCAGCGAACGGCGCTTGTCTTCGTTCATCTCCACGGCCGCATCCTGCAGGAGTTTGTCCATCACCGGGTTCTTGTAGCCGATGACGTTGAAGGCCCCCATCTTGCGGTCCTTGTCATTGGAGTGCGCCACCGAAGACAGCGTGTAATGCGACTCGCCCGTCAGCGTGCCCCAACCGGCCATGGACATCGAGTAATCGCCTCGCGTACGAGCCGGGAAGAAGACGGCCACAGGCTGGGCGTTGGCCTGCACGTCGATACCCACACCGGCCAGCATCTGTGTGACCGCCGTTCCCACCTGGCGATCGCCGGGCAGGCGGTCGTTGGTGAAGCTGAAGACGATCTTGAAACCATTCGGGTAGCCGGCTTCGGCCAGTAGCCGCTTGGCGCCCGCCGGGTCCACCTTGGAGGGCTGAACTTTTTTGCTGAAGCCAAAGATGCTGGGTGTGACCATCTGGTAAGACGGCTTGCCCAAGCCTTCCATCGCCACCTCCGCCAGGGCATTGCGGTCAATGGCCATGTTGATGGCCTGGCGTACCCGAGCATCCTGCAGCGGGTTTTTGGCCAGCTTGCTGCCATCCTTGGCGGTGATCTGAGGCGAGTTGTCGCGCAGGTCCAACTCGATGTTGAAGACGTAGACGGTCTCGATCGTCTCCACCGTGAGCTTCGGGTCACGCTTGAGCGACGGCACATCCGCCGCCGGCACCCGCACGATCAGGTCGAGCTGACCGGCCTTCAACTGAGCGACGCGGGCGGCGTCGTTGGGGATCTCCTTGCGCACATGACGCGCCCAGGGCTCCTTGGGACCCCAGTAGCCGTCGAAGCGGTCAAGTACCAGTTGATCCTTCGGTGTCCAGGAGACGAACTTGTAGGGCCCGGTGCCAACGGCGGCCTTGCCGGAGTTGAAAGCCGCGTTCGCCGTGTCCCGGGTCAGGCCCGCAGCCGCCTTGCTCGAAACGATGAACAAGCGGATGAAGTCATACGGGAGGGTGGGCGCGGGGCCGTCGGTCTGCACGCGCACCGTGTACGGGTCCACCACCTGCACCATCTTGACGCGGCGGACATAGATCGTCGTCGGGTTCGGGCCGGAGACCATCGGGATGCGTTCGATGGAGAACTTCACGTCCTCGGCGGTGAAGTCGGATCCATCGTGGAACTTGACACCGCGACGCAGCTTGAATTCCCAGGTCGAGGCGTCCACAGCGCGCCAACTCTCCGCCAGCCTTGGCTGCACCTCCAGGCCGTTGCCCGACCAGGTGAGGGTGTCGAACACATGCTTGAGGGCTTCGGCCTGAGTCCCGGCGGCGGTGAAATGCGGGTCGATGGAGTCAGGACCGGCGCGCACACCGATGGTGAGGGTCTGGGCAGCCACCGGCAGGGCGAGCGCCATGCCCAGCGAGCATGCGGCCAGCAGGCGGGACAGACGGGATCGAGAGGGCAAGAGATACATCGCGAACCTTTTATTGATTGGGGTAAACCCAGCCCGCCAAGCCGGACACAAACGACCCACTTGGCGCGGCAGGAGCCTGCTAGTCACTTTGAGGAGCACGACGGTGCATGTCAATGGGATTTCCACCCATCGCGCCCTGGGTGGGGCTGCAGCGCCCCGCCTCTCCTGGGCACAAGCATGCGCGGCAGCGACGCGCCATCCGGGTGAACGCGAGGTGTCCGGCAGCGCTCGCTTTGCTAAATTAGACCGCTTGGAAACCCCTGCAGAAGGTGCAGGAGCGACCCCTCAAAAGGATACCCATGCGCATCGCCGAGACGAACTGGATGCAGGTCGAAGAGTACCTGCGCCACGACGACCGCTGCGTGCTCCCCATCGGCAGCACCGAGCAGCACGCCTACCTAAGCCTGTGCGTCGACCTGATCCTGTCGGAGCGCGTGTCGGCCGACGCAGCGCAGCCGCTGGGCGTGCCCGTGTTCCCCGTCGTGCCCTACGGCATCACGCCGTACTTCGCCGACTTTCCGGGCACGGTGTCGTTGCGCGTTGGCACCTACATTGCGCTCATCGAAGACATTCTGGAAAGCCTGCGGCAAAGCGGCTTTCGTCGGGTGCTGGTGGTCAACGGCCACGGGGGGAACAACCCGGCCCAGGGCTTCATCAGCGAGTGGATGGGCCGGCGGCGGGATATGCGGGTGCGTTTTCACAACTGGTGGAACGCCCCCAAGACCTGGGCCCATGTGCAACGCATTGACCCCGCGGCCTCGCATGCCAGCTGGATGGAAAACTTCCCCTGGACCCGCTTGCCTGGCGTGACGATGCCAACCGGTGCCAAGCCGGTGGTCGACTACGCCAAGCTGCAGATGTCCAGCCCGGCGCAAGTGCGGGAGCTGGTGGGCGACGGCAACTACCACGGCCTGTACGAGCGCCCCGACCACGAGGTACTGGCGCTGTGGGAAACCGCCGTGCAGGAAACCCGATCGCTCATTGAAGGCGGCTGGTGAGACACGCACGACGTCGCGAGCTTCAGCCGCGTCAGGATTGATATGCTGGGATTGCTGATCAGCCGTCTTATCCAGGCCTGCCTGGTGATGCTGGTCATTTCGGTGCTCGTCTTCGTGGGCGTTTACGCGGTCGGCAACCCGATCGACGTGTTGATTGGCCCGGATGTCACCCAGGAGATCCGCCAGCAGACCATCGAACGGTATGGGCTGAATCAACCCTTGTGGCTGCAGTACCTGGCTTTTCTCCAGCGCCTGCTGGTCGGCGATCTCGGCACCTCCTTCGTTTTCAACATGCCCGTGTTGAGCCTGATCCTGAGCCGCGTGCCTGCCACGTTGGAGATCGCCCTGCTGGCTGTCTTGGGAGCCACCCTGATCGGCGTGCCCATCGGCATGCTCGCCGGGTGGCGGCCGCACCATCCGCTGTCGCGGCTGGCGATGGGGGTGTCGGTGCTCGGCTTTTCTGTGCCCACCTTCTGGATCGGGCTGGTGCTGATCCTCGTGTTCGCGGTCTGGTTGGGGTGGCTGCCGGCAGGCGGGCGAGGGCCTACGCTCGCCTGGTTCGGTATCGAATGGAGCGTGCTCACGCTCGAGGGCTGGAAGCACCTGTTGCTGCCAGCGGTCAATCTGGCTCTCTTCAAAATGGCACTGATGATGCGACTGGCGCGCGCGAGCACGCGCGAGCTGATGCTCAGCGACACGGTGCGGCTGGCGCGCGCCACCGGGCAATCCGAGGCCACCATCCTGCGCCGGCATGTGCTGCGGCTGATCTCCATCCCCATCGTCACCGTCTTCGGACTCGAGCTGGGCGCCACCCTGGCGTTTGCCGTGGTCACTGAGACCATCTTTTCCTGGCCCGGTGCGGGCAAGCTCATCATCGACTCCATCCAGGCGCTGGACCGGCCCGTCATGGTGGGCTATTTGATGCTGGTGGCCTTGCTCTTCACCACCATCAACCTCGTTGCCGATTTGCTGTACGCGCTGCTCGATCCGCGCTTGAGGAGTCGACGCACATGAGGCTGGACCGCTTCTGGATGGAATACCGAGACAACCGGATCGCCGTCGTCGCGCTGGTGGTTGCCCTCCTGATGATGGCCGCAGCGCTCGCCGCGCCGTGGATCTCACCGCAGGACCCCTATGACCTCGCAAGCCTGCGACTGATGGACGCGCGCAAGCCGCCAGGGCATGTGAATGCAGAAGGAACCACTTACCTCCTTGGCACCGACGCGCAGGGCCGCGACGTGCTGTCGGCCATCCTGCACGGCCTGCGCCTGTCCATCCAGATCAGCCTGATCGCCGGCGCCATTGCCTTCTCGCTCGGAGCGACGCTCGGCGCCACCGCTGCGTTCGCGGGCGGAAGATTCGAGTCGGTGATCATGCGCATCGTGGATCTGCAGCTGTCCTTCCCGGCCATCCTGCTGGCGCTGGTGATTTCCGCTGCCCTCGGTCAGGGGCGCTGGCAGATGATTGCCGCGCTCGTGGCCGCGCAATACGCCTACTTCGCCCGCACCACGCACGGCGCCGCCGCGGCCGAACGCAGCAAGGACTACGTCGAGGCCGCCCTGTCCACGCCGCTGCCTGCCTGGCGGGTGGTGATGCGCCACATCCTGCCCAACTGCCTACCCCCGCTGATCGTGGTCGGTACCGTTCAAGTGGCCAACGCGATCTCGTTGGAAGCCACGCTGTCCTTCCTCGGGTTAGGGCTCCCTGTGACCGAGCCCTCGCTGGGCATGTTGATTGCAAACGGCTTCCAGTACCTGCTGTCGGGGCGTTACTGGATCTCCATCTACCCCGGCATCGCGCTCATTTTGCTCATCGTCTCCATCAATCTCGTCGGCGACCAGGTGCGCGACCAGTTCAACCCAAGGCTGCGGCGATGAGCGAGGCCACGCAGCTGTCGTCAGCGCCGGGGACTGCCGTCGACGGGCTCGAGCCGGTCATGTCGGTGCGGGATCTGCGTACGCATTTCGAGCAACGCCACGCCACCCTCAAGGCGGTGGACGGGGTGAGCTTCGACCTGTACGCGGGAGAGACCGTCGGTCTAGTGGGCGAGTCGGGCTCGGGCAAGAGCGTCACCGGGTACTCGCTGCTGGGTCTGATCGACGCGCCGGGGCGCATTGTCGGCGGCTCGGTTCACCTGGCTGGACAACAGCTGGTAGGCCTTGACGCCGCCGGTCTGCGAGCCGTGCGGGGCCGCCAGTTGGCGATGATCTTCCAGGACCCGATGGCCACGCTCAATCCGGTGCTGACCATCGGCGCCCAGATGCAACTGGCCCTGCAGGCCCACGGACGTATCCCCGAGGCCCAGGCGCGCGCGCGCTGCGTCGAGGTGCTGCGCCAGGTGGGCATCCCCGACCCGGAGCGACGACTACAGGCCTGGCCGCACCAGTTCTCCGGCGGCATGCGCCAGCGGGTGGCGATCGCCATCGCCTTGCTGCACAAGCCCCAGGTCATCGTCGCCGACGAGCCGACCACCGCCTTGGACGTCTCGATCCAGGCGCAAATCCTCACCGAGATCCACCGTTTAGTCCAAGACAGCGGCACCGCACTGCTGTGGATCAGCCACGATCTCGCCACGGTGGCGGCGATCGCGAGGCGCGTGCTGGTCATGTACGCCGGGCGCATCGTCGAAGAAGGGCCGACGCGGGCGGTGCTCCATGCCCCGCGACACCCGTACACCGCCGGCTTGCTCGGATCGCTGCCGCAATCGTCGACGCCAGGCCAGCCCCTGGCCCAGATTCCCGGCTCGCCTCCGCCCTTGGATGCACTGCCAGCGGGCTGCAGCTTCGCAGATCGTTGTCCCCATGCCCAGGCACGCTGCCGGGAGGAGGCGCCCCCGCGCGTGAGCGACGGTGACCGCGCATGGCGTTGCCACTTTCCGCTGCATCTCGCAGATGCCGAACCACGCGCTTCCGGCGCTTCTGGCGCTTCCGGCACCCGCTGATCGCTACACCATGAAGTCCGATTCCGCGCCCATCCACCTCGAGGCCCGTGCGGTCTCACGCCGCTTCGAATCGCCCCCCGGCTTGAGCGAACGCGTCGCCGGCTGGTTCGGCACCGCCCCTCTGCCCAGCGTGGTGCGGGCGGTCGACCTGGCCGACCTTCAGGTGCGGCGCGGCGAGGTGCTGGGGCTGGTGGGCGAATCGGGCTGCGGAAAGAGCACGCTCGGGCGCATGATGGCCGGGGTCTTGCCACCGAGCGCAGGCGAAATCCTGCTGGGGGGACAGCCCGTCATGGCGCCCGGCCCCCGAGGCCGCAAGACCACCTCACGCGTGCAGATGATCTTTCAGGATCCGTTCGCCTCGCTGGATCCGCGCATGCGCATCGGGGAGGCCTTGGCCGAAGGGCCACTTGCGCATGGTCTTGTGAACGCCGCTGGATCAGCCGCCTACGTCGCCCAGTGGCTGCAGCGTGTGGGCCTGCCGGCCGAGGCAGCCCAGCGCTACCCCCATCAGTTCTCGGGGGGGCAGCGGCAACGAATCGCCATCGCCCGGGCACTGGCCATGCAGCCCGACACCCTGATCTGCGACGAACCCGTGGCGTCGCTGGATGTGTCGATTCAGGCCCAGGTTCTCAACCTCTTCCTGCAGCTGAAGGCCGACCTGTCGTTGACGATGGTCTTCATCAGCCACCATCTGGGCGTCGTGCGCCATCTCTGTGATCGTGTGGCGGTGATGTACTTGGGGCGGATCGTCGAGGTCGCACCCGCCGACGCGCTCTATGCACATCCCCGCCACCCGTACACGCGGGCCCTGCTCGACAGCGTGCCGCGGCTTGATCTCCACAGCGAATCCGACGTCATCGCGCTGCCGGTCCCGATCCAGGGTGAGCTGCCCTCACCGCTGGCACCGCCGCCGGGCTGTCACTTCCATTTGCGCTGCCCGCAGGCGCAGGCGCAATGCCGCCAAGACGCCCCCGCCGTGGAGTTGGTCTCGGCGCAGCACCGCGTGTCGTGTCACCGGTGGCGGGAGATTTGACTGAAGCCGCCAAGCTGGAGCGCCTGCGGACTTCTGGGCGCCACATCTGGAACGGTGATGGCCACAGACGGGGAGCGCACGCGGGGAGCACACGCGAGGGGCACATGCGCAGTGCCTGCAAGACCGTCGGGCGCAGGGCTGGTGCAAATGAAAACGCCCAACCGATAGAGGTTGGGCGTGGAAGGGTGGTGGCCTGGGGCGGAATCGAACCACCGACACGCGGATTTTCAATCCGCTGCTCTACCAACTGAGCTACCGGGCCAGAGCGGCGGAGTATAGCAGACGCATTTCAGACCGGGCCGCAGGGAGGGACCCTTCCGTGCTTCTGAAGCCAGAACTGGCAAATGCGGACCGAGGCCCCCGGATGGCGCGCCTTGAACGGCGGCCCGTGGTTCAGCCGCCGCTGCGCCGACCACGCGACAGGTCGACCCCGAGCTGCTTGAGCTTGCGATAAAGATGCGTGCGCTCGAGGCCGGTCTTCTCGGCCACGCGGGTCATGGAGCCCCCTTCACGCGCTAAATGAAATTCGAAGTAGCACTTCTCGAATTCGTCACGTGCGTCGCGCAGCGGTTTGTCGAGGTCGAAGGTCTGCTGCGCCTGCGGGCCCAGGTCGGCCATGGCGGGCACACCCTGACCGCCGGTCATGGCGCTCTCGACGGTGAGCTCACCGACCGGAAGCGCCGCCGCGCCGGCAGGGGCTGGGGCAATAGCACCCCCCGGCCTGCGGACGCCTGCGGCCGGTACGGGCGCCTGGCGATTGAGGCCCGCCTCCACCGCTTTGAGCAGCTTTTGCAGGGTGATGGGTTTTTCGAGGAAGGACTGGGCACCGATTTTAGTGGCCTCGACCGCGGTCTCGATGGTGGCGTGGCCACTCATCATGATGACGGGCATGGTCAAAAGGCCGGTCGAGGACCACTCTTTGAGCAAGGTGACGCCATCGGTGTCTGGCATCCAGATGTCCAGCAGCACCAGGTCGGGCTGGGCCTGCTGCCGCAGGGCACGGGCCTGGGAGGCGTTCTCGGCCAACTCGACTTGATGACCCTCGTCATTCAGGATTTCGGAGAGCAGCTCGCGGATGCCGTGCTCGTCGTCAACCACCAGGATATTTGCCATTTTGAAAAGCGATGCCTACGCGTCAAGCCCAAGTCCCACGCACGGCCCGAATCGGAATTGATGTCAGGCCGCAACGCTGAATGATAGCGAGACTTGTGCCCCCGCCAAACGGCCGTCCTCGAGACGGTTCTTGAGGTCGATACGGGCGCCATGCTCGTCAGCGATTTTCTTGACAACGGCCAGTCCCAGGCCAGTGCCCTTGGCCTTGGTGGTGACGTAGGGCTCGAAAGCACGCTTGAGAATGTGCTCGGGGAACCCGCCGCCACTGTCATTGACCACCAGCCGCACCCGGTTGGAGCCTTCGTTCCACTGGGTGCGCAACACCACCTCGTGGGGGCCGGCGCTAGCTGACACCGTATCGGTTGCGTCCTGCGCGTTTTGCAGCAGGTTGTGGATCACCTGCCGCAGCTGCATCGCGTCGCCCAGGATGGCCGGGCAGGCTGGGTCGAGCTCGAGCCGGACGGGAACCAGGGCGGCAGACGAGGCAGCGCCCGCGTCGCCGATTTCGCGGCCATAGAGCTGCAGCACGTCGTTGACCAACTCGTTGAGGTCGACTGGCCGAAGTTCGGCTGCGGGCAGGCGGGCATAGTCGCGGAACTCATTGACGAGCCGCTTCATCGCGTCGACCTGATCGACGATGGTCCGGACCGACTTGGCCAAGATGACGCGTTCGGGCTCGGCCACCTTGCCCTCGAGCTTCATCGCGAGCCGCTCGGCCGAGAGCTGAATGGGGGTGAGCGGGTTCTTGATTTCGTGGGCCAGCCGGCGCGCCACCTCGCCCCAGGCCCGCGCGCGCTGGGCGGAAACAATTTCGGAGATGTCGTCGAGCACGAGCAGGTGCGCGCTGCGCCCGCCGGCGTCAGCGGGCATGTCGGCCCCGCGCACGACCACGGTCACCGCCTCGTGGTTGCCCAGTGGCGAGCCTGGCATGTGGCCGCCGAGCTCGAAGGATTGCTGCCAGTGGTCCAGGCCGTGTTGGCGGTCGGCGTGGTACTCGTCAAAGCGCCGGGTGACTGAGTCGCCGAAGGCCTGCAGGCCCTCCACCTGGGCCAGCGGCTTTCCCACGCAGGCGGCCAGGGGCGCCCGCAGGATGCGGGTGGCACCTGGGTTGCACGAGAGGATGCCGCCCTGATCATCGAGCACGATGATGCCGGCGGTGAGGTTGTCGAGGATGGTTTGCAGGTTGGCGCGAGCGGCATCGACCTGGCCGATGCTGCGGTCGACAGCGGCACGGGCATCGGCCAGCTGCTGCGTCATCTGCGCAAAGGAGCGGGTGAGCCCACCAAGTTCGTCCTTGCCTTGCAGCACTGGCTTGGGGCTGAGGTCGCCGGCGGCCACCTCGCGCACACCCGCCGCCAGCAACAGCAGCGGCCGCGCCAGGGAGTTACCCAGGACAACGGCCAGCAAGATGGCGCCGAACACTGCCAGCACGAGGCTGAGTGTGAGCGTGCCGATGTACATGCGGCGCAGGCCCTCGCGGCCCAGTGCGCGCTCCTGGTATTCGCGGTTGGCCTCCTGCACCGCGACTGCGTTGGCGACCAGGCTGGTGGGCAGGGGCTGGGTCACCTCGAGAACCCGCCCATCGGACAACAAGCCCAAGGTCGCTGGCGGCGCCAGCACCAGCACCCGCACACGGGGCGCGATCGCGGGAGCAGCGCCTGACGCGCCTGCGACACTCGCCTCCTCCAGGCCTTCGATGGCCGAGAACGTGCGCTGGATACGGACTGCACGCAGTTGGCTGGAGGTGAGCCGGTCGGGTGCCAGCTGGAAACTCAGCGGGCCGGCGCCGGCAACCAGCTGACCCGAACCGCTCCAAAGATTCACTTCACCCGCCCCCAGTTGGTCACGTAAGCGCTCGAGCACCAGGCCCGCTCCCGCGTCGGACACGCCCGAAAGTTGAGCGGCAGCATTTCGGGTCTTGCTGACAAGGTCGCCCGAACGGGCGTCGAGGGACGCGCGGCCCAGGCTCAGGCCCGCATCGAGCGCACCTTCGACCTTGACGTCAAACCAGCTCTCGATCGAGCGCGAGACGAACTGGTAGGACACGACGTAAATGAGCAGGCCAGGCGCCAAGCCCACCAGAGCGAAGATGAGGGCCAGCCGCACGAGTAGGCGGCTGCCGAATTTGCCGCGCCGCAGGCGCGAGAGGAGGCGAACGCCCATCCAGGCGATAGTGGCCAGCAGCATGGCGGCGGCCACCACATTGACGATGAACAGCGTCTGGTAGTTGCGCTCGTAGAGATCGCGGTTGTCGGTGGCTTGGGCCAGCAGGAACAGCAGCACGATGCCGAGGGCTGCGATGACCGCCGCTCCGACCGCCACCGCCCACTGGAAGACGCGGGAGTTGCGCACCCGGGGCGCCAGCCGCGCCGGGGGTGCCGAAGCCGGCGCGGTCGGGTCAAGGGCGCGATCGGGCTCGGTCATGGACAAGCGACGCGGTCCGCGCTCAGCGGGCTGGTTCAGGGTTCAGCCGCACGCTGCGGCTGGCGTCGAGGCCCGCGTCTTCTTGCCCGAGTGCGCCGATTTGCACGGGGCGAGGGAGCTGGGCGAGATCGAGGCGAAAGCGCAGGGTGACGGTGTAGCGGGGCGCTGCGCCGATCTCGGGCCCGTCGGCGATCTTCCAGCCGCCGATGCGCTCGATGGCAGCCATCGCCTCCTCGCGAGATTCGAAGGACTGGCCGAGCGCGGCGCCAGTGCTGGTGATCGGGCTGTTGGAGACCAGCAGGCGCCAGCGCCGGGTGAGCGGGTGGAAGGCCAGGCGCAGGTGGCGGGTGGCGCGGGCAACTTCTTTGTCGGTCCAGTACCAGCGATCGCGAAATATGGCGGCCTCGGCAAGAAAAAAGAGCGGCAGGCCCTTTTGCAAGGCGTCATCAAGCTGGGCTGGCAGGTCGATGCGGATCTGGGCAGACAAGACAACGCCCTCGGCCACCCGCTCGGCGCTCAAGGAGGTGATCTCAGTCGCGGTGGCAGGTCCGGGCAACAAGGTCAGGAGCGGGGCCAGCAGGAGCACGGCCAAGGCTAGCAGCCTGTGCAGCCGCTCAAACCCGTTTGTCCAGGCGCGCGAAATAGAAGCCGTCATACTCACCAGACTGATTTTCCGGGACGGATGTCGCGATTGCACTGGCTTGGGGCAGCAAATGGCCTGGCGCGGCCTGCAAAACCGCCTCGGTGTTGTGCGCAACAAACGAACGGATGCGGGCCTCGCCCTCGGCGCGGAATACCGAGCAAGTGCAATAAAGGAGGCGGCCCCCCGGTGCCAGCAGGGGCCAGAGCGCCTCGAGCAGCCGGGTCTGGGCCTGGGCCAGGGCATCGATGTCCGAGGCCCGGCGCAGCCAGCGCACGTCCGGGTGGCGGCGCACGATGCCCGAGGCGGTGCAGGGCGCGTCCAGCAAGATGGCATCAAAGGCTTGGCCGTCCCACCAGTCCTGCGGGCGGGCGGCATCGGCGGCCAGGATCTGGGCTTGCAGGCCCAGGCGCGCCAGGGTCTGGGTGATGCGCTCGCAGCGCAGCGGGTCCACGTCCAGGGCAATCACCTGCGCATCGGCACGCTCGAGCAGGTGGGCGGTCTTACCGCCCGGGGCGGCGCAGGCGTCCAGAATGCGCAGCTGGCGTCCTACTGGGGGCGGGGGCAGGCCCTCCAGTAGCAGGGGGGCGGCCATCTGTGCCGCGGCGTCCTGTACCGAAACCAGGCCCTGATCGAAGCCGGGCAGGGCCTGGACCGGGCACGGGTTGGCCAGCACCAGGCCGTCTTCGCCGACCCGACGGGCCAACAGGCCGGCGTCGGCCAGGCAACGCTGATACGCATCGGGCGTAGACCTTCGGCGGTTGACCCGCAGCGTCATCGGCGGTGCCTCGTTGCCGACCCTCAGGAGGGCCTCCCAGTGCTGCGGGTGGTCGGCCTGCAGGCGGCGGATCCACCAGTCCGGATGGTTCCAGCGGGCCACCAGGTCGGTGTCGGTCGCCGCCACGAGCAGGTCCCGCTCCCGAAGGAATCGCCGCATACAGCCGTTGACGAAAGCCGACTGGGGCGCGGTGGCCCGGCTCCGCTTGGCCGCCTCCACCGCCTGGTTCACCAGGGTGAAGGGTTCGTAGGGCGCCGAGGCCGGGTCCCAGGCCAGGGCCAGGGCGGTGCACAAGAGTGCGTCCACCGCCGGTGGCGGCGGGCGACGGGCCAGGAGGGTGCGCAGGGCCTGCGCCCGACCGAGCTGGCGCAGCGCCTGAAAGGCCAGGGACTGGGTACCCGCGCGTAGCTCGGCGGGTACCGCAGCCAGCGCCGGCGTGGCCGACTGCCCCTGACGCACCGCCTGCACGACACGCGCGGTCGATTGCAGCAGCTGCCACAGCGGGGGCGCAGGCGTGGGCCCGGCGGAGTGAGTGCGCGCCTGCGTCAAAGGTGACGCCCGCGCCGGAAGCTGAAAGTCCAAGCGATCAAAACGGCGGGGAATTGGGTGATGGCGCGGTTATACCGGTCGACGGCCGCGTTGAACTGGCTCCCGATCACGTCGGCTTGCTTGAGCCGCAGGGCTCGCTCGGTGCTCACGGGTTCCGGCAGCTGCGGGCCGGCCAGGTCGTGAGCGTCCTGGCGTTCGGCTTGGTCCCAGGCACGGGCCCAGCGCTCGCCAGCCAGCCGAACCGCAGCGATGCGCTCGCCGTCGAGCGGCCGCGCGCGCGCCGCGACCAAAGCTGCGGTCAGCTCGGAGGAGGCCTCACGGATGGGCGCGAGGAATTTTTCGGAGGGCTGCTGTCGGTCCTCATCCTGCGGATTGAAACCTGCCAGCATGTCGTCGACCAGGCGGGCCAGAGGCTGCAGCTCCCCGTCGACCGCGGCGAAAGAGGTGTTGACCTCCGAGCGCAGCCGGACCAGCCGGTTGTAGGCGCCCACGGCCCAGGCCACGCCGACCACGGCGAGAGCCCAGAGCAGAAGGGAGTCACTCATGGCACAAGCTTAACAAGGTCGAAACGCTCGACGGACTCTTAGCGGAGCGGCCTGAAGAAGCCAAGTGCGGGATCTTCCGCCACAGAAGAAAAAACGCCCCGGGGCCGGCGAGCCGACCACGGGGCGCTTGGGGCACGAAGTGCCAGGGACGTAGCTTATTCGGCCGCAGCGCCCTCGCTGGCCTCGGGCAGGACAGCCTCCTCGCCGCCCAGCTCGGCCGCCTCAGCCTCGGCGATGGCGCGGCGCTCGGCGTCGTCCATGGCGTCCTTGACTTTGCGGGCCGCGTGGTAGGCCATGCCGGTACCGGCAGGGATGAGCCGGCCGACGATGACGTTTTCCTTCAGGCCGCGCAGCTCGTCGCGCTTGCCCATGATGGCCGCCTCGGTCAGCACGCGGGTGGTCTCCTGGAAGGAGGCCGCGGAGATGAAGGAGTCGGTGGACAGCGAGGCCTTGGTGATACCGAGCAGCAGGTTGCTGAAGGTCGCCGGGATCTTGCGAGCGGCGCGCAGGGCGTCGTTGGTATCCAGCATCTCGGAGCGCTCGACCTGCTCGCCGGCGATGTAGGAGGACTCGCCGGTGTTCTCGACGACCACACGACGCAGCATCTGGCGAACGATCACCTCGATGTGCTTGTCGTTGATCTTCACACCCTGGAGGCGGTAGACGTCCTGCACCTCGTCGACGATGTAGCGCGCCAGTTCCTCGGAACCCAGCAGACGCAGGATGTCCTGCGGATCGGCCGGGCCGTCGACCACGCTCTCGCCCTTGTTGACCACCTGGCCTTCGTGCACCAGGATATTCTTTTCCTTGGGAACGAGTTCTTCGTGAACGCCGCCTTCCGGGTCGGTGATCTGCAGGCGAATCTTGCCCTTGGTCTCCTTGCCGAAAGAAACGGTGCCGGTCATCTCGGCCAGCACGCCCTTGTCCTTGGGCGAGCGAGCTTCGAAGAGCTCGGCTACGCGGGGCAGACCGCCGGTGATGTCGCGGGTCTTCTGACCTTCGATCGGGATACGCGCCAGCACTTCGCCGGGGCCCACGTCCTGACCATCACGCACCTGAATGAGCGCGCCGACCTGGAAGCCGATGGTCACCGAGTGGTCGGTGCCGGGGATCTTGACCTCGAGGCCTGCAGCGTCGATCAGCTTGACCTGCGGACGCACCACCTTGGCAGAGCCGCGGCGCTTGGGGTCGATCACCACCAGGGTGGACAGGCCGGTGACCTCATCGACCTGCTTGGCAACCGTGAGGCCCTCTTCCACGTTCTCGAACTTCACCTTGCCGGCGAATTCCGTGATGATGGGTCGGGTCAGCGGGTCCCAGTTGGCCAAGATGGTGCCGGCCTTGATCTGCTGGTCGGCCTTGATGGCCAGGGTAGCGCCGTAGGGCACCTTGTGGCGCTCACGCTCGCGGCCCAGCTCGTCATGGATGATGATCTCGCCGGAACGGGCGATCACCACCAGCTCACCCTTGCTGTTGGTCACATAGCGCATCGTGCTGTTGAAGCCGATGGCACCGTTGGACTTGGCTTCCACGCTGGAGGCGATGGCTGCGCGGGATGCGGCACCACCGATGTGGAAGGTGCGCATGGTCAGCTGGGTGCCGGGCTCGCCGATCGACTGGGCGGCAATCACGCCCACCGCCTCGCCGGTGTTGACCAGGCCGCCGCGGCCGAGGTCACGGCCGTAGCACTTGCCGCACAGGCCGAAGCGGGTGGCGCAGGTGAGCGCAGTGCGCACCTTGACCTCGTCGACGCCAGCAAGCTCGAGCTCCTCGATCGTGTCCTCGTCCAGCATGCGGCCAGCGGCGACCAGCGTCGCACGGGTCTCGGGGTGCACCACGTCCTCGGCCGCGACGCGGCCCAGGATACGGTCACGCAGCGACTCGATGACTTCACCGCCTTCGACAATGGCGCGCATCAGCGACCCGTCGGAGGTGCCGCAGTCTTCCTCGATCACCACCAGGTCCTGGGTCACGTCGACCAGGCGACGGGTCAGGTAGCCCGAGTTGGCGGTCTTGAGCGCTGTGTCGGCCAGGCCCTTGCGGGCGCCGTGGGTGGAGATGAAGTACTGAAGCACGTTCAGGCCTTCACGGAAGTTCGCCGTGATGGGCGTCTCGATGATCGAGCCGTCCGGCTTGGCCATCAGACCGCGCATACCCGCCAGCTGGCGGATCTGGGCGGCCGAGCCGCGGGCACCGGAGTCGGCCATCATGTAGATGGAGTTGAAGGACTCCTGCTCCACTTCATTGCCGTGGCGGTCGATGGTCTTTTCCTTGGCCAACTGGGCCATCATGACCTTGGAGACTTCGTCGCCGGCCTTGCCCCAGATGTCCACCACCTTGTTGTAACGCTCACCGGAAGTGACCAGGCCAGAGACGTACTGCTGTTCGATCTCTTTGACCTCGCCTTCGGCGCGACCAATGATCTCGGCCTTTTGCGGCGGCACCAGCATGTCGTCCACGCAGATAGAGATGCCGGCCTTGGTCGCCAGGCGGAAGCCGTTTTGCAGCAGCTTGTCGGCGAAGACCACGGTCTCCTTCAGGCCGCAGCGACGGAAAGAGACGTTGATCAGCTTGCTGATCTCCTTCTTCTTCAGGGCCTTGTTGATGTTGGAGAAGGGCAGGCCCTTGGGCAGGATTTCCGACAGCAGGGAGCGACCCGCGGTGGTTTCCACGAGCGAGGTCGAGGGAACGAACTCGCCGGTGTCCTTGTCCTTGGTCCACTCGGTGAGGCGCACGCTGATCTTGGCGGTCAGTTCGAGCACACCGGCTTCCAGCGCGCGCAGCACCTCGCCGACGTCGGTGAAGACCATGCCTTCGCCCTTGCCGTTGATGCGCTCACGGGTGGTGTAGTACAGGCCCAGCACCACGTCCTGCGAGGGCACGATGGAGGGCTCGCCGTTGGCGGGGAACAGTACGTTGTTGGAGGCCAACATCAGCGTGCGGGCTTCCATCTGCGCTTCCACCGACAGCGGCACGTGCACGGCCATCTGGTCGCCGTCGAAGTCGGCGTTGAAGGCGGCGCACACCAGCGGATGCAGCTGGATGGCCTTGCCTTCGATCAGGATGGGTTCGAAGGCCTGGATGCCCAGGCGGTGCAGCGTCGGCGCGCGGTTCAGGAGCACCGGGTGCTCCTTGATAACCTCTTCCAGGATGTCCCACACCACCGGGGTGCCGGACTCGACTTCCTTCTTCGCGGCCTTGATGGTGGTCGCAATGCCCATTGCCTCGAGGCGCGAGAAGATGAAGGGCTTGAACAGTTCCAGCGCCATCAGCTTGGGCAGGCCGCACTGGTGCAGCTTGAGGGTCGGGCCCACGGTGATGACCGAACGGCCAGAGTAGTCGACGCGCTTGCCCAGCAAGTTCTGGCGGAAGCGGCCGCTCTTGCCCTTGATCATGTCGGCCAGGGACTTGAGCGCACGCTTGTTGGCGCCGGTCATGGCCTTACCGCGGCGACCGTTGTCCAGCAGGCTGTCCACGGCTTCTTGCAGCATGCGCTTCTCGTTGCGCGCAATGATCTCGGGCGCCTTGAGCTCGAGCAGGCGACGCAGACGCGAGTTGCGGTTGATGACGCGACGGTACAGGTCGTTCAGGTCGGAGGTGGCAAAGCGCCCGCCGTCCAGTGGCACCAGCGGACGCAGGTCCGGCGGCAGCACGGGCAGCACGTCCATCACCATCCAGTTGGGCTTGATGCCCGACTTCTTGAAGGCCTCGAGCACCTTCAGGCGCTTGGCGTTCTTTTTGACCTTGACTTCAGAGCCGGTCAGATCGCCGCGCAGCCTTTCGATCTCGATGTCGAGGTCGATGCCTTCGAGCAGGTCTTTGATGCCCTCGGCGCCCATCTTGGCGACGAATTCGTCACCGTATTCCTTGCGCTTGGCGTCGTAGTCGTCCTCGCTCATGATGCCGAATTTCTTCAGCGGGGTCATGCCGGGGTCGGTCACCACATAGGCTTCGAAGTACAGCACCCGCTCGATGTCGCGCAGCGTCATGTCCAGGACCAGGCCCAGGCGAGACGGCAGGGACTTGAGGAACCAGATGTGGGCGCAGGGCGCCGCCAGGTCGATGTGACCCATGCGCTCGCGGCGCACCTTGGTCTGGGTGACCTCCACGCCGCATTTCTCGCAGATGACGCCGCGGTGCTTGAGGCGCTTGTACTTGCCGCACAGGCACTCGTAGTCCTTGATGGGGCCAAAGATCTTGGCGCAGAACAGGCCATCACGCTCGGGCTTGAAGGTCCGGTAGTTGATGGTCTCGGGCTTCTTCACCTCGCCGAAGGACCAGGAACGGATCTTTTCCGGCGAAGCCAGGCCAATGCGAATGGCCTCGAAATGCTCGTCGGGCGTGAACTGCTTGAAGAGGTCGAGTAGTGATTTCATGACTCAATCCTTTCTAAATTAAGAGCGTTCCAGTTCGATATCGATGCCCAGCGACCGGATTTCCTTCACCAACACATTGAAGGATTCCGGCATGCCAGCCTCGATGGCGTGCTCGCCCTTGACGATGGACTCGTACACCTTGGTACGGCCCTGAACGTCGTCGGACTTGACGGTGAGCATTTCCTGCAGCGTGTAAGAGGCGCCGTAGGCTTCGAGCGCCCACACCTCCATCTCGCCGAAACGCTGGCCGCCGAACTGCGCCTTGCCGCCCAGCGGCTGCTGGGTGACGAGGCTGTAGGGGCCGGTGGAGCGTGCGTGCATCTTGTCGTCCACCAAGTGGTGAAGCTTCAAGAAGTGCATGTAGCCGATGGTGGTCGGGCGCTCGAACTTGTCGCCGGTGCGGCCGTCATACAGGTAGGCCTGGGTGCGGGTGGCGGTCAGGCCCTTGGCCTTGGCGACATCCTCCGGATAGGCCAGCTTGAGCATGCCGCGGATCTCGTCTTCGGAGGCGCCGTCGAACACCGGGGTGGCAAACGGTACACCGGTGGTCAGCTCGCTGGCCATCTTGACGACTTCCTCGTCGGACAGGTCGGCAAGATTTTCCTTCTTGCCGGAGCCGTTGTAGATTTCCTCGAGGAACTTGCGCAGTTCGGCCGCACGGGCCTCACGCTGCAGCATGTCGCCGATGCGCTGGCCAATGCCCTTGCCGGCCCAGCCCAGGTGCACTTCCAGCACCTGGCCCACGTTCATGCGCGAAGGCACGCCCAGGGGGTTGAGCACGATGTCGCAGGGCGTGCCGTCGGCCATGTAGGGCATGTCTTCGACCGGAACGATCTTGGAGACAACGCCCTTGTTGCCGTGACGGCCGGCCATCTTGTCGCCGGGTTGCAGGCGGCGCTTGACGGCCAGGTAGACCTTGACCATCTTGAGCACGCCCGCAGGCAGCTCGTCGCCCTGGGTCAGCTTCTTGCGCTTTTCTTCAAAAGCCAGGTCGAAGCTGTGACGCTGCTGCTCGATTGAGTTCTTGATGGACTCGAGCTGGCCGGCAACGTCATCGTCAGCGGGACGGACGTCGAACCAGTGGTACCTCTCGACCGAGGCCATATAGGCCTTGTCGATCTTGGTGCCCTTGACCAGCTTGTTCGGGCCGCCGTTGGCGACCTTGCCCACCAGAAGCTTCTCGATCCGGTCGAAGGCGTCGGCCTCGACGATGCGCAGCTGGTCGTTGAGGTCCAGGCGGAAGCGCTTGAGTTCGTCGTCGATGATCTGCTGGGCGCGCTTGTCACGCTGGATGCCTTCACGGGTGAAGACCTGCACGTCGATGACGGTGCCCTGGCTGCCCTGGTCGACGCGCAGGGAGGTGTCCTTCACGTCGGAAGCCTTCTCGCCGAAGATCGCGCGCAGCAGCTTCTCTTCGGGGGTGAGGGTGGTCTCGCCCTTGGGGGTGACCTTGCCCACCAGCGTGTCGCCGGGTTGCACTTCCGCGCCAACGTAGATGATGCCGGACTCGTCCAGGCGATTGAGCTGCTGCTCGGCCAGGTTGGGAATGTCGCGGGTGATTTCCTCGGCGCCCAGCTTGGTGTCGCGGGCCATGACCACCAGTTCCTCGATGTGGATCGAGGTGTAGCGGTCATCGGCGACCACGCGCTCGGAGATGAGGATGGAGTCTTCGAAGTTGTAGCCGTTCCAGGGCATGAAGCCGATCAGCATGTTCTGGCCGATGGCGATTTCGCCCAGGTCGGTCGAAGCGCCGTCGGCCACCACATCACCCTTGGCGATCTTGTCGCCGCGCTGGACGATGGGACGCTGGTGGATGTTGGTGTTCTGGTTGGAACGCTGGTACTTGATCAGGTTGTAGATGTCGACGCCGACTTCGCCCGCCTGGGCTTCCTCGTCGTTGACACGCACCACCAGACGGGTCGCGTCGACATAGTCGACCACGCCGCCGCGACGGGCGGTGACCACGGTGCCGGAGTCGACAGCCGCCACGCGCTCGATGCCGGTGCCCACCAAGGGCTTTTCCGGACGCAGCACGGGCACGGCCTGACGCGACATGTTGGCGCCCATGAGCGCGCGGTTGGCGTCGTCGTGCTCTAGGAAGGGCACCAGGGAAGCAGCCACGGAGACGATCTGCGCGGGCGACACGTCCATGTACTGGATGCGTTCAGCGCCGACCAGGATGGACTCACCCTTTTCACGGGCGGAGACCAAGTCGCCGGTGAGACGGCCTTCCTTGTCGAGTGCGGCGTTGGCCTGGGCGATGACGTACTTGCCTTCTTCGATGGCCGACAGGTAGTCGATCTCCATGGTGACCTTGGCGTCCACCACACGGCGGTACGGGGTCTCGATGAAGCCGTACTCGTTGAGGCGCGCGTACAGGGCCAGGGAGTTGATCAGGCCGATGTTCGGGCCTTCCGGCGTTTCGATCGGGCAGACGCGGCCGTAATGGGTGACGTGCACGTCACGCACTTCAAAGCCGGCGCGCTCGCGGGTCAGGCCGCCCGGGCCCAGGGCGGAGACGCGACGCTTGTGCGTGATCTCGGCCAGGGGGTTGGTCTGGTCCATGAACTGCGACAGCTGGGACGCACCGAAGAACTCCTTGAGCGCCGCGGAGATCGGCTTGGAGTTGATCAGGTCGTGGGGCATCAGCGGCTCTTGCTCGGCTTGGCCCAGACGCTCCTTGACAGCCTTCTCGATACGGGCAAGACCCGTGCGGTACTGGTTCTCAGCGAGTTCGCCAACGCAGCGCACGCGGCGGTTGCCCAGGTGGTCGATGTCGTCGACTTCGCCACGACCGTTACGCAGGTCGACCAAAATCTTGACCACGGCCAGGATGTCCTCGTTGGCCAGCACCATGGGGCCAGTGGACTCGTCGCGGCCCACGCGGGCGTTGAACTTCATGCGGCCCACCCGCGACAGGTCGTAGGTGTCGGGGTTGTAGAACAGGCGCTGGAACAGGGCTTGCACCGCGTCTTCCGTCGGCGGCTCCCCGGGGCGCATCATGCGGTAGATGGCCACACGCGCAGCAAACTCGTCGACGGTTTCGTCGATGCGCAGGGTCTGCGAAATGTAGGGGCCCTGGTCGAGTTCGTTGGTGTAGATCACCTGCAGGTCCTGCACACCGGCGGTACGCAGCTTCTTGAGCAGGGCTTCGGTGAGCTCGTCGTTGGCCTTGGCGATGATCTCGCCAGTGTCGGCGTCGACCACATTGCGAGCGACCACACGGCCCACAAGGAAGTCCTCGGGCACGCTGATGTGGGTGGTGCCGCTTTGCTCGAGGTCACGGGTGTGACGCGCGGTGATGCGCTTGTCCTTAGCAACGATGACCTTGCCCGACTTGTCGGTGATGTCGAAGCGGGCAACCTCGCCGCGCAGGCGCTCGGAAACAAACTCCATCTGGGCGCCGCTGTCCATCAGGCGGAAGTTGTCGTTGACGAAGAAGTTCGCCAGGATGGACTCGGGGGTCAGGCCGATGGCCTTGAGCAAGATGGTGACCGGCATCTTGCGACGGCGGTCCACGCGGAAGTACAGCATGTCCTTCGGGTCGAACTCGAAGTCCAGCCAGGAACCGCGGTAAGGAATGATGCGGGCCGAGAACAGCAGCTTGCCCGAGCTGTGGGTCTTGCCCTTGTCGTGTTCGAAGAACACGCCGGGCGAACGATGGAGCTGCGAGACGATCACGCGCTCAGTACCGTTGATGATAAACGAGCCCTTGTCCGTCATGAGCGGCACTTCGCCCATGTAAACCTCTTGCTCTTTCACCTCCTTGACCACCTTGGACTGCGGCGTCGAAGACTCGCGGTCATAAATGATCAATTGCACCTTGGCGCGTACCGCCGAGGAGAAGGTCAGGCCGCGGGTCTGGCATTCGCGCACATCGAAGGCGGGCTTGGCCAGGTTGTATTCGAGGAACTTCATCTCCACAAAACCGTTGTGGGAGACGATGGGGAAGGCGGCATCAAAAGCCGCCTGCAGGCCCTCTTTGGTGCGCCGGGTCGGCGCGAGGTCTGCTTGCAGAAACGCGGTGTACGCGTCTTTCTGCATCTGCAGGAGGTAGGGAACTTCCAGCACGCTGTCGCGGCTGCCGAAGCTTTTGCGAATGCGCTTGCGTTCGGTGTATGAGTAGGCCATGAGATCTCCGGGCTATTGAGCTCTTGCGCAACTGTCTTGCCGGCGCCCGTCATCAACGGGCGCAGCAGGCTTGGCGGGTTGGCCACTACCAACCATGGCGGACGGCGATGCCTTGCACATCGCCCGAACCAAGGCGTCTTCTGCAGTCGGGTCAGAAGACACTTGGAAAAGTCCGAATTCGGCCTTTTCCAGGTGCGCTCTGAAAGCGCAAAGGGCCGGTCCGAAAACCAGCCCGCGTAAATCGTATTTGGAGCGAAGCGAGCGGTCCGAGGTCGGCCCGAGACGCGCAGCCGTACTAAAGTACGGCGAGCACCGCAGGACCGAGATCGGTCCGCGCAGCCGCTCCAAATCGATTTACTTGATTTCGGCCTTGGCGCCGGCTTCGACCAGCTTCTTGAGTGCGGCTTCTGCGTCGGCCTTGGGCACGGCTTCCTTGACGTTCTTGGGAGCGCCGTCGACCAGGTCCTTGGCTTCCTTGAGGCCCAGACCGGTGATTTCGCGCACGGCCTTGATGACGGACACCTTGTTGGCGCCCGCCTCGGTCAGGACGACGTTGAATTCGGTCTTCTCTTCGACGGCAGCAGCGGCGCCACCACCACCCGCGGCGGCCGGTGCGGCCATCGCAGCGGCGCTCACGCCGAACTTTTCTTCGATGGCCTTGACCAGGTCATTGAGTTCCATGACGGACATGCTGTCCAGGGCGGTCAGGAATGCGTCTTTATCGAATGCCATTTTGATTTTCCTAAAACTGTATGTTGGTAACGAGGACAGGTGCCGGGCCGATCAGGCGGCGGCAGCTTCGCCCTTCTTGGCTGCCAGGGCGCCCAGGACCACCGCGGTGCGGGAGATGGGCGACATGAGCAGGCCGCAAAGCTGCGCCAGCAGGACTTCCTTGGAGGGAATGTTTGCCAGCTGCTTCACGCCGTTGACGTCCAGCGACTTGCCGCCGTAGACACCACCGCGAATGACCAACTTTTCGTTGGTCTTCGCGAAGTCGGCCACCACCTTGGCGGCGGCCACAGCGTCCACGGAGAAGCCGTAGATCAGCGGACCGGTCATCTGGTCGGCCGCCACTTCGAAGCTGGAACCGGCGACAGCACGGCGGGCCAGGGTGTTCTTCAGAACACTCAGGGTCACATCCTTGCTGCGCGCATCGTTGCGCAGTTTCGTCATGTCGGCGACCGTGATGCCGCGGTATTCCGCCATCACCAGCGTTTGAGCTTTAGCGGCGAGTCCGGTCACTTCTTCAATGACCGCTTGCTTCTCACTGCGATTCAGACTCAAGGTCTACTCCTTCAAATGTGCCGTCTGGTTTGCACCATCGGGCACGCCTTACTTGCAGCGACCAACTGTTTTGGAAATTTTCAAATCCATTTTCAGCGGGATCGCCATCTGCGTTGGCTTTCACTGATTAAGCGCACTCGCGTGCGCGCCAACGGTCTTTGATGGCCTGCCGGGTGGTGCCTTGGTGCACCGGGCCCGACAGCCCACCACACCTGCCCCGCCTTGCAGCGAGACAGGAATTTCTTTAGCCCTGCAGGGACTGCAGGTCTACGCGCACGCCCACGCCCATGGTGGACGAGACGGCGAGCTTGCGCAGATAGATACCCTTGGACGTGGCCGGCTTGGCCTTGTTCAGGGCATCGAGCAGCGCGTCAAGGTTGCCCTTGAGCTTGTCGGAGTCAAACGAGCGGCGGCCAATGGTGCCGTGCACGATGCCGGCCTTATCGACGCGGAACTGCACCTGACCGGCCTTGGCATTTTTCACCGCGGTCGCGACGTCGGGGGTGACGGTGCCAACCTTGGGGTTAGGCATCAGGCCGCGCGGACCCAGGATCTGGCCCAGGGTACCGACCACGCGCATCGCGTCGGGGGCGGCGATGACCACGTCAAAGGGCATGTTGCCGGCCTTGACCATCGCGGCCAAATCGTCCATGCCGACGATGTCGGCGCCAGCAGCCTTGGCTTCTTCAGCCTTGGCGCCTTGGGCGAACACGGCCACGCGCTTGGTCTTGCCGGTGCCGTTGGGCAGCACGACGGCGCCACGCACCACTTGGTCGGACTTCTTGGCGTCGATGCCCAGTTGCACCGCGACGTCGATGGACTCATCGAACTTGGCGTTGGCGCATTCCTTGACGATGCCCAGCGCATCAGCGATGGCGTACAGCTTGTTGCTGTCGACCTTGCCCTCTTGGGCTTTTTGCTTTTTGGTCAGCTTGGCCATTTAGACACCCTCCACCGTGACGCCCATCGAGCGGGCGGAGCCAGCCAGCGTACGGACGGCAGCGTCCACGCTCGCGGCGTTCATGTCTTTCATCTTGGTCTTAGCGATCTCTTCCAGCTGGGCCTTGGTGATCTTGCCGACCTTGTCGCTGTGCGGCTTGGAAGAGCCCTTGTCCAGCTTGATGGCCTTCTTGATCAGGACCGTCGCGGGCGGGGTCTTGATGATGAAGGTGAAGCTCTTGTCCGCGAAGGCGGTGATCACCACCGGCAGCGGCAGACCGGGCTCGACGCCCTGTGTCTGGGCGTTGAACGCCTTGCAGAACTCCATGATGTTCAGACCACGCTGACCGAGCGCAGGGCCGATCGGCGGGGACGGGTTGGCCTTGCCGGCCGGCACTTGCAGCTTAATGAAGCCGACGATTTTCTTCGCCATCTTCGTTTCTCCTTGCGGGTTCTAACGCCTGGACTCAAAGGCCACAGGCTCCCCGGGGTTGCGACTCACTTCTTTCTTGAACCCCGCGCCGAGTCGAAAAGCGCGGGGCTTGAAAATCTGTCCGGCCAAGGGCCGGGCGCTCCTCAGGTCTTTTCGATCTGGCTGAACTCGAGCTCGACTGGTGTCGCGCGGCCGAAGATCGTGACCGAGACGCGGACCTTGCTCTTTTCGTAGTTGACTTCCTCGACGGTGCCGTTGAAGTCGGTGAACGGGCCATCCTTGACGCGCACATACTCGCCGACCACGAACTCGACCTTGTGGCGGGGCTTCTCGACGCCCTCTTCCATCTGGCCGAGGATTTTGGCGACGTCGTCGTCTGAAATCGGGGCTGGGCGGTTCTTGGCGCCGCCAACGAAACCGGTGACCTTGTTGGTGTGCTTGACCAGGTGCCAGGTGTCGTCGTTCATGACCATCTGCACCAGCACATAGCCTGGGTAAAAGCGGCGCTCAGAAGTGCGCTTCTGACCATTCTTGATCTCGACGACTTCCTCGGTGGGGACCAGGATCTCACCAAACATGTCCTGCATGCCGGCGCGGTTGATGCGCTCACGAATGTTGCGCTCGACGGCCTTTTCCATGCCCGAGTAGGCATGGACGACATACCAGCGCAGGTCAGGGTTGGCATTTGGGGCTGGGGCTTGCGCGCCAGCCACGGGAGTTTGGCTCTCGCTCATGTTCATCTCCAGCGCAGAATCAGGTCGTAGAAGACCCATTCAATGGTCTTGTCGGCCGACCACAGCAGGATCGCCATGATCAGCACGAAGCCGAATACGTAGGCCGTCATCTGGACGGACTCCTTGCGGGTGGGCCAGACCACCTTGCGCACTTCGCGCCAGGAATCTCGGCCGAAACCCACCAGCTGCCGGCCGGGCTCTGCGGTCAGGAACACGGCAACCGCCGCAGCCAACGCCACCACCAGCACACCCCACTGGGCAAGCGCACCTTGGCGCGCGAGCAGGTAGAAGCCCGCCAGTCCAGCGATCACCAGCACGGCAGCCGCCCCGAGCTTGGCCTTGTCGGCGCCCGAGGTGACGGTTTCAACTTGAGAAGTGGCCATGGAAGGCTTTTTCCTGCTTCAGATTCGTGCACGCCTTGAAGGCACCAAACCCGCCATACACAGCGGGTTTCTTTTTGAGACTCGCCGACATACTCGGCGAGGGCCTCGGGTCGGACCAGTTGCCTGGTCCGGGGTGCCACTCAAGTGGCAGGGGCAGAGGGAATCGAACCCCCAACCTTCGGTTTTGGAGACCGACGCTCTGCCAATTGAGCTATACCCCTACGCGAATCACTCCATGATCTTGGCGACGACGCCCGAGCCGACGGTCTTGCCACCTTCGCGGATGGCAAAGCGCAGGCCTTCTTCCATGGCAATCGGGGCGATCAGCTTCACAGTGATCGACACGTTGTCGCCAGGCATCACCATCTCTT
>NZ_JARXAB010000117.1 GCF_029866045.1 Ramlibacter sp.
GGCCTCGCCGGCGATGCCCTTGGCCAGCAAGGTCTTGCCGGTTCCCGGGGGGCCCACCAGCAGCAGGCCGCGCGGGATGCGGCCGCCGAGTTTTTGGAACTTCTGCGGGTCTTTGAGGAAGTCGACGACCTCCTTCACTTCTTCTTTGGCCTCGTCGCAGCCGGCGACGTCGGCGAAGGTGACCTGGTTGTTGTTCTCGTCGAGCATGCGGGCCTTGCTCTTGCCGAAACTGAAGGCCCCGCCCTTACCGCCGCCCTGCATCTGGCGCATGAAATACACCCACACGCCGATCAGGAGCAGCATCGGGCCCCAGGAGACCAGCAGGGTCATGAGGAGAGACCCCTCTTCGCGCGGCTTGACATCGAACTTCACCCCGTTGGCCCGCAGGTCGCCGACCAAACCGCGGTCGAGGTAGGTGGCGGTGGCGCGCACCTTGCGGTCGTCGATGGTGACGGCCACGATCTCGGTGCCGCCCTGCCCCTCCTGGATCATGGCGCTCTTGATGCGCTTGGCCTGCACCTCGTCCAGGAATTCGGAATAGCCCATCAGGTTGGCACCGGCAGCCCCGCGGGTGTCAAACTGCTTGAAGACAGTAAACAGCACCAGGCCGATCACCAGCCAGACTGCAACTTTCGAGAACCACTGATTGTTCAAATCGGTCTCCGCTAAAACGGACCATCAAAAACAGGCCTAGCAGGGCCTGCGAGTGCCTGGGACGGCAGCCGGGAAACACCTGTAGGGCAGATGCGTCCCATTCTAGGGGTTTCAAGATGCCGGGCCATGCGAAAAGGCAACACCCTTCCTAGGGGGATGGGAGCCTGGGGATCTCAGACCGGCAAACCGGATGCCCACACCGGGAAATCGGCCCTCAGGGCGCTTTCTTGAGCCCGATGCCCACCAGAAAGTTCTCTGAAGACTTGTCACGGGAGGCCTTGGGCTTGATCGGCTTGACCACCCGAAACCGCTCCTTGAACGACTTGACCAACTGGCTGTAGCCGCTGCCGTGAAAGACCTTCACTACCAGAGCGCCGTCGGGTTTGAGATGTCGCTCCGAGAATTCGACCGCCAGTTCGACCAAGTGGGCAATGCGAGCGGCATCCGAAGACTCGATGCCCGAGAGGTTGGGCGCCATGTCCGACACCACCAGATCGGCCGGCCGGCCGGCCACCACCGCCTCGAGCTGGGCCAGCACCGCGTCTTCGCGGAGGTCCCCCTGCAAAAAGGTCACGCCCTCGACCGGCTCCATGGGCAGGATGTCCAGGGCGATGATCGTGCCATTGAGCTCGCCCACCGCCGCCCCCTGGGGCGAGAGGCGCCGGCGCAGGTATTGGCTCCAGGCGCCCGGGGCCGAGCCCAGGTCGACCACCAGATGGCCCGGCTTGACCAGACCCAGGGTCTCATCGATCTCCTTGAGCTTGTAAGCCGCCCGTGCCCGGTAGCCCTCTTTGAGGGCCATCTTGACGTAGGGATCATTGACGTGGTCATTGAGCCACGCCTTGTTCACCTTCTTGCTCTTGGTCTTGACCTTCATGTGTACTTTCCTGCGGTAGCGATAATAGGCCCATGCCCGCTATTGAACTAACTATTGCCGAGCGCAAAGCGCATCGCGCCGAGGCCCACCATCTCGATCCGGTCGTCATGATCGGCAACGACGGCCTCACGCCGGCGGTGGTCAAGGAGACCGACGCCGCCCTCAAGGCCCACGGCCTGATCAAGGTCCGCGTCCAGGGAGACGACCGCGCCGCCCGAGAAGCCGTCTACCTGCAACTGGCCGACCAGCTCAGCGCCGCCCCGATCCAGCACATCGGCAAGTTGCTGGTGCTCTGGCGCCCCAAGCCGGAGAAAGAGCGCGCCGAGGACGAGGACAAGTTGCCCGGCCCGCGCGACTTCAAGGTGCTCAAGTACAGCAAGCGGGGCGGCCAGCGTCCCGAGGTGCGCACGGTGCGGGTGCTGGGCAATCAGCGCCTGACCCCCGGCGGCCAGGTCAAGCGGTCTAAGCCCAAACTGAAGTCGATCAAGAAGGGTCGGCAGGACTGATCTGACTGGCGCCCTGCCGCCACAGCACGACCCCGGCACACACCCACTGCAGCGCGAACAGCGCGCTGCCCAGTGAGTGCCACAGGCGCAGGTCTTCACGGGCTCCGATGCGGGGCGCCACCACGAACTCCAGCAGCAAGGCCAGCAACATACCGGCGGCCACCCAGGCCAGGCTGCGCTGGACGGCCGGCGCAATCCGGTCGGCATCGCGGGGCCGCAAAAGCATCATCAGCAGCAAGCCACACCCCAGGGCGGCCCAGGCCTGGGCGGTAAAGAGGCGCGCCGCCGTCTGGCCGGCCATCGCGGGCGTGGGCAGATGCACAAACAGCAGGGGCACCACCCAAGCGCCCACTGCGGTGAGGCTACCCCACCAAAGCGCAGCGGCCATCAGGGCCAGGCGCTCGCGCATCACAGGTACTTGACCGCCATCACCTCGAAGCGACGGGTGCCGCCGGGGGCCTGGAACTCGGCCACGTCGCCCTCTTCCTTGCCGATCAGAGATCGGGCAATGGGGCTGGAGACGTTGATCAGGCCCAGCTTCAGGTCGGCCTCGTCCTCGCCCACGATCTGGTAAGTGACCTTCTCGCCAGAGTCCTCGTCCTCAAGCTCTACCGTGGCGCCGAACACGACTTTGCCATCGGCCTGCACCGAAGACGGGTCAATGATCTGGGCGGCCGAGAGCTTGCCCTCCACCTCCTGGATGCGGCCCTCGATGAAACCCTGCCTGTCCTTGGCGGCGTCGTACTCGGCGTTCTCCGACAGGTCGCCCTGGGCGCGGGCCTCGGCGATCGCGTTGATGACGGCGGGGCGGTCCACTGTCTTGAGGCGGTGCAGTTCGGCCTTGAGCTTCTCGGCGCCGCGGACGGTGATGGGAATGGTAGCCATGGGACTTGCTCGTTCGTGTGTCTCTGAAAGCGAAACCGCCGACCTGATTCGGTCGGCGGTGGGCGATCGGCCGATTATGCCGAACTCACCCCGGACCTGGACCTACGGCCGATTCCGCAAGCGCCAGAGGCGCGTCAGATGGGCAGGGAAGGCGGCACAAATAATTCTTTCCGACTACAAATCAGGTGCACCCCATGCTCGGCTCGCAACGCCCCACTCAAGCCACCCAAGCCACTCACACACACATCCACCTCCCGCCGCCGATTGCTATGGCGCAACACGCCGGCCCCGAACCTCGCGAGGTCTCCCACGCCAGCGCAGCGGGTGCCGCCGCCCCTACAGCCCATACCAACGCCGGAACGCTAGACGCGGCGCTGCGACAGCGCCAGTCGAGGATCCTCGAGCCCCTGGCATTTCAGGAGTCCGTGAGCGGCTGGCGATGCCGCACAGGTCTGCATCTGGCAACAGCCATCGGCACCTCCGCCGCCGCGGTGGTGGGGACCATGGCCCTGTTTCCGGGCGGGCTCGGCCGCGCGGACGACAGGAGCGCCGCCGAAAACGGCTTTTGGGGCGTCATCGGAACCGTGGTGGGCGGCATCGGCCTGACGGTAGGCGCCTTCATTCCGCCAGCGATTGAATGGGTGACCTTGCGCGCGCGCAGGGCCTGCGTCGAACGCTTTCCAGGGCGCCCCAGCGAGGACGCCCTGCGTCCCCCGGAGAATTTGCTGGAAGACATCGAAGCCCTGGCCGAGCGCAGAGCCCCCCTCACCGCAGAGGGCGTTGCAAGCTGCATCCAGAAAATTAAGTGGCTGCTCGCAGGTTCCGGCCAGGGCCTACCGAGCCGGCAGGTCGCCCAAGCCTACGTTCGGCTCGCACAGACCGCCTGGCCCCCTTCTGCCTGCCGCGGTAACCGGGGACACGCCGTGGAGGGGGTGGGTTTGCTGGCAGGGCAGATCGCGCATCTTGCGCGCGCGAGAGACTTGGACAGCCAGACGCTCAAAGCGTCCCTGATGCTGCTGGCGGCTGCCATGTCGGCTCATCACCTCAGCGCCAGTTCAGCGAACAAGGTTGCGGAGTCGCTGATGCAGGCCTGCTGGGACGGCACAGACAACAAGCCAGGAGAACGCGCTGAGCGTCTGAATTTCTGGACCTTGCTGCGCGGCCTGCCCGGTTTTGAAAGGGTGGGTGAACCGGGCTCCCAGATCAGCCGTTACTTTGACACCGAAAATCTCGCCGGATGGATGCAGCTGAGCACCGGCCTCGCTTCCCTGCGAACTGCGGGCCCGCAGGGCAAAGACGTCCGCACCTGCATCGAGCAATTCCTGCACCCTGGGAACCGAGATCGCCGCAGCGTTCAAGAGGCTTCGCACAACAGCGACTGCCTGTTCATCGGCCTGGCGCGGCACCATCCTCTGGAATTGCCCCAAGACTTGGTACCAGGCCTACTGGAGGAACTACGCAAACCGCCCCGTGCTGCGCGGTCCATCACCAATGCGCAGCAGCGCGTTCTGGACTTGCTGGCGGGAAAACTCGGCAATGGCTCTCGTCAGCACGAAGAACGCATGGAGGCGGGCTGGCACCGGGCACCCTTTGAAGTGGTGTTGTCGCTGACCGAATACGCCCGAAAGTTTCCGACGGATGACCGTCTGCAAGAACTGACGGCGCGCCTCAACGAGCCGCGCCGAATCCCGGACCGCCTGGAAGCTGCAAAGCTCGCCGATCTGAGAGTTACGATTCAACATGCGATTGATTTCGTCCGCTACCTCCCCGTGCCACCCGAGGGCAAAGTCCGGCGCCTGCACGGCATCCTGATCCACCTGCAACACCGGCAAAACCTGGACAGCAGGGCCTTCCTCGAAGGCGTGGTGAGGCCAGTAGAGCTCATCGAGATACTGTCCAAAATCACTGGTGCGGCGACCACCACCGACGAAGCACGGGATCGACTCTCCGCCCAGGTGGCAGGCCTGGGCCGTCTGTGCCAGCTCGAGGCCACACCTGCGCTGCTGCAAGAAACATGGCGCGCCCTCAACCGAATCTGGGGGCACCGTGATGCGGCGGGGGGTGATCGCCAGGCCCAGGAGCGGATTGCGTCGGGGTACCGGGCGCAGGCCAAGGAAATGATCAACTTGCGCATCCTCGCGGACCATTCCATCGAGAGGCTGGGGCCCCAATACCACCTGAACCTGCACTGGCTGCGCGCGCCCATGGCCGACCTGCATTTGGACGACCTGCAGGTAGCCGACCAGCGAGTAGCCGATGTGCGTATGGCTGACCTTCGTGTCGCTGACCCGCGGGCGGCCGGTCAAGCGCAGGCCGAGCGCCCCCGCGCTGCAGCGCCGGATACTGCCATCACGGTTGTGGAAAGCGATTTCCTGAGAACGCCGACCGCTGCCGCAGCCGCTCGCTGAAAAGGGGCCGCCCGGGGCGAGCCGATGCGGGATTGGTCAAATTGTTCCGAATTCAG